>JBAQNZ010000001.1:0-4001 GCA_049304275.1 Candidatus Microsaccharimonas sp.
TCTTGTGCCAGCCATGCTTTTACTTCGTTTTCTAATTCGTTTTTTACGGCGTTTTGAAAACTCGCTACTAATGAAAAGACGTTGCCATTATGTAGCGTTACTTGGGTTTTACCATCAAACGGCCAGCGTTTATATAGGTATTGGTTTAGTTTTCGTGACAGCACGACTTCCAGTGGTAACAGTTCGTCGGTTTCATTGGTCGCATACCCCACCATAATGCCTTGGTCACCGGCGCCACCAATGTCGACTCCTTGAGCAATTTCAGGGCTCTGCGCCGCGACATGCTCAATAACTTCAACGTCACCTGCGAGGCGTTTCACGATTCCCTGTACGTCGATATTCGTTGCCTTTGACGTGACTTCACCAGTGACAAATACTTTGCCGTGTCCACCAGCGACATCAATCGCTACGCGCGCAGTTGGATCCTGTGCTAGGTGCGCGTCTAAAATTGCATCCGAGATCTGATCACAAATTTTGTCTGGGTGCTTCGGTGAAACAGACTCGGCGGTTCTAAAAGTTGACATAAAAATATCCTTTCTTGCATAGAAAGGATTCAGACATGTATCTTATCCTTCCCGTGCGGGCTAGGTGTACCACCTTGCTATACAGTAGGTTGGCGACAGGTCGACGAGCTAGGACTCTCGCTGTTCTCTTGATATGTTTTAGTTGATTAACTTAGCTATGATATCAAAACATTCTTAAATTTGATATATTACGAGTATTATAAACCTATCTTTTTAAGATTAAGTTAACAATAGATGTCATATAGCGATCAACAAATTGAGCAATATAAAAAAGACTTGCGGAAAATTGCGAGCATTTCAAATCTTTTCTCACAAAGTGACGCACCACTATTGTCTTCAAGAACGACTGAATATTTATATTGTAAAGATTTTGGTGCAGAAAATATTTCACGTTCCGATGTAACAATTGACGCACAACTTGGAACTATTGGTATCGGCATAAAGACATTTGGGTATACAGGAAATAGCTCACAGGAAAAAATTGCTGAATTCAACTCTGCTCTAAAAACTTACAAAGGCTTTTCTGAACTTGAAATGGTCAAGAAAGTCGGTGAGTTACGAAACGAGCGTATTGAGCTCGTCGAACGTATGTTCGGAGTAGAGAGTACGGTTTATCACTGTATAGCGAGATCAGCAGGTCGCATATTTGTGTTTGAGGAACCGATGCATAAAATTGACGTTGATAACATAACGCTTCTAGAAAAAGCTAGGAGTGATAACGTTATAAACTTTACGGACGGGAGAGAAAAGTACGCCTTTAATACTTCCAAGAGTACACTTTATAAACATTTTATTGCTAATGAAGAAAACATTCTATTCGATATTGAAGTAACTTTAATGGACGACCCACTAAGTGCGCTTGAGCGACTACAGGCAGAGTCAGAGATTCTGAAGATCGACGAGCCAGTCGAACGACTTGTTCTTCCTCTTTACGGTCATCGTAATGGTGAACCCTTCGTTTTCGACAAGAGTGGTATGAATAGATGGAATGCGAACGGTGAAAAGCGCAAACGACGATATGGTGAAGCTGAGATCATGATCTATAAAGAAGTACGATCGAAGGCATTGGAAATTCTCCCTGAAAGAAAAACCTCATTTATCGCTCACCTTCCGAACGGTGACACTATCTCTCTTGCTGTTAGTCAACAGGACAGCAAAGCAATTATGAGTAACCCGGAGACTCATCTTGGGACGTGGTTGCTTGGAAAAATAGGCATGCAAAGAAATGAAGTTCTGACTTATCAAAAACTTCAAGAACTAGGATTTGACTCTGTGGAATTAACTTTTGACGGTAAAGAGTGGCACATGGATTTGTGTGAACCTGGGACATACGAAGAATATCTCGATGAACTCAATAGTGTTGCGAAAACCGCAGCAACAAGTTAATTTTTGACTGGTATAATTAAGTGTAGATATGGGAAAACTAAAGACAATAGACCTTTTCGCGGGGCTAGGCGGAATTCGAATCGGCTTTCATTCTGCTGGATTTGATACTGTATATGCGAATGATTTCGACAAATATGCGAAGTTAACCTACGACGCAAACTTTAAGAAAACGAAGATGACCTTACAGGACATCACTACAGTCGATGCAAAACGAATCCCAGACTTTGATTTTCTGTTAGGTGGCTTCCCTTGCCAGGCATTTTCGATTGCAGGGTATAGACACGGGTTCAAAGATAAAAAAGGGCGAGGCAACCTCTTCTTTGATATCGCAAGGATTATCGAAGAGAAAAAACCACTCGGTTTTCTTCTAGAGAACGTAAAGAATCTAAAGGGTCATGACGGTGGAAATACATTTAAGGTAATCGCAGAAACTTTAGATCTTCTCGGCTACGATATAAAATCCCAAGTACTGAATAGCATGGAGTACGGTAATATTCCACAAAACCGAGAACGCATTTATATCGTTGGCTTCAAAAAAGAATCAGGAATCATAAATCAATTTGAGTTCCCTGAAAAAATCGAGTTAACAAAAACTATTGCCGATATTCTCGAAGATCCTAAAGATATTGATGAAAAATATTACTACAATAACAAGCCGTTGTTTGAAAGATTGAAGGATTATCCATTCGAAACTAACCGTGTGTATCAATGGCGAAGACAATATGTTCGTGAAAATAAGAAAGGTGTAAGTCCGACTCTTACGGCTAATATGGGGATGGGCGGTCATAATGTTCCAATCGTCAAAGACAAAAAGGGTATCCGCAAATTGACACCTCGAGAATGCGCGCGTATTCAAGGCTATCCCGATTCTTATGTATTCCCAGACCTTACAGATTCTCACCTCTACAAGCAGATCGGCAATTCTGTGTCTGTACCGGTCCTAGAGCGTATTGCAAAGCAAATGAAAAAAGCCATTTCAAAATCTACGATTCAATAAGTATTTACCTGTGAAAGTACCCAAAAAAGACGATAGCCCCGTCCTTCTCTGCAGAAGGCGGGGCTAATCGTTTGTAGCTAGGGCGTTGCTGGGGGCGACTGTTCGGCGATGTGGGCCAGGCCGATCCTGCGCAGGGCCTTGAACAGCTTGCGCAGGTCCTTGAAGCCCTCGAGGTCGTCGAACGTGGCCGAGTCAGCCTTGCGGCTGTTGTAGTTGAACGACTTGGCTAGGTCGAGCGTCTCGGGCAGGAACCATGCGTGATCCACGCCGATGTAGTCGAGATACCATGCCGCGCGCGGCTGGTACTCGTAGGTCCTAACGACACGCTCCGGACGCAGGAACTCTGCGGGCTTGACCGTGTTGACCGCAACGTGGACTTCGATGACTCGACCCTTGGCGCCCCCGAACTGCTCGGGGTATCCAGCTCGGCGAAGATACTCCGCCAGGGCGAGGGCTTCGGTACGGATCAGTTCGAGGATCCGTGCACGTCGCTCGTCCTTCATCATGGTACGCGCCCTTTCGACGGGCACACTCAGAAGCTCGGCGAGCTCTGTGGCTTTCCGGAGGGCGATCTTCGCCTCCAGCGCTTCGAGTGCGGACACTCGAACCTCCTTTGCTACAAACAACTCTGGAATTTCCAGTGGGTATATTATAGCACAATTTCAACAATAATTCAATTGACTGGAGGTTTAACGATGCTTAATTCCGTCGAGTCGTAGCGTGTCGGTATCATCGGCGTGCGACCCGTCACTTCCGACGTGCTTGTCACCGATTTTTGCACCGGTCTTGATAACATGAACCAGCGCCATAGCGTGCCCATGTCCTAGTTCATAATCGGCCTTTAACCAGGCAACTATCTCACCAGCTTTTGTATCCGCTCCATAGCCTTTCGCTGTTGCAAGTGTAATAAAATCGTTCGGGGTCTTGCCTGTCTTTAGTTCAATGTTGTCGAGGTATGCTTGGAATGACACTGCAAACTAGTCCTTCAACTCAACTTGAATTGTTTCAACCAAGCTATCACCCATATTCTCGACAACATGCGAACTTTCCGTTGGCGAAGAGGTTACTTGTCCTTCGCTAAGGTCGACATCAAC
>JBAQNZ010000002.1:0-6455 GCA_049304275.1 Candidatus Microsaccharimonas sp.
TCTGGACATCGATTGCCATACCCATTTCAAAACGACTCCGCAGACGCTCGGTAAGGGTAGGGATGCTTCGTGGTGGTTTATCACTACTAATAATAATTTGTTTATTATTCTGGTGTAGGAAGTTAAAGGTGTGGAAGAATTGTTCTTGCGTCTGCTCTTTATTCTTAATAAACTGCATATCGTCGACGATTAATACATCGACATCGCGATACTTATCAGCAAAACCCTTTTTCTTAAACCGAACATAATCAAGAAATTCGTTTACAAACGTTTCAATACTAATATAAAGAACGCGGGATTCGGGGTTTGTTTTCATAATTTCATTGCCAATCGCCTGCATAAGGTGAGTTTTACCCAGTCCAACACCACCGTATAGGTAGATAGGGTTGTACTTTACCCCTGGATTAGCGGCGACTGCTTGGCTGGCGGTATAAGCAAGGTCGTTACTTGAACCAACAATAAAGTTATCGAACGTATAACGAGGGTTAAGGTTTCCCCGCGCAGACAGTGTTGAGGTTGGCGGACGCATTGATAGGCGAGGGGATGAAGAGTTTGATAAAGACGTAGTATCCTCGGTTGTCTCACGGTTCACCCGAGTCTTTTTACCTGCAACAATAATAGTGTAGGTAATTTTTTCAGGGCTTACCCCATTACCAGCAAGAACCTTTTTAATTTGTTCGTTAAACTTAACTTCAAATTGTTTTTTTGCAAAGATATTGGGCACCGCAATCACCACCTCTTCATCAGACTGGCTGATAAGTTCGGTATGTTTATACCACGTGGTAAACGTCGCATGAGAAACCGATACTTCGATTTCACCAAGGACACTCTGCCAAAGCGCGTTCATATGTGATCAACTCCCTTATGTACCTTTGAACTTCTGTTACCCCTTACTATACGCCAGAAACAGAGTTTTCCACAACCATAAAGAGCATCAATAAAAAAGAGGGGAGTAAGGTGTTCGAGTTATACACATTTACGAACCCTCTCTGTTAATATGTGGAAAAAGAGGTAGATAAAGGGGATAAGTTTTATATACTAAGAAACCATATGACAAAAAATCAAATCAAGAGATTGATTAATAGAGGTGAATAGGGTAAAATGGTTGAGATATGCCAAAACGAACGTTTCAACCACACACCCGTCACCGTGCACGTACGCACGGATTTCGTGCGCGCATTGCGAGCAAAGCAGGACGCCTCGTCCTAAAGCGTCGCCGTATTAAGGGCCGCGCAAAATTGACGGTTTAATAAATTCGCCGCTAATGTACGCGGCGATTTTTTTATAGCTTATAATAAAGACCATGATCCCCGCCTCGTTTCGATTTCACGGACACAACAGCCTTCGCTATGTATATGCGAACGGCAAGGCTATTCGTTCACAGGCGATTACTCTTAAGTCTGTACCCAATACTCACCGCTCGGCGTCACGTATTTCAGTTGTGGTGAGTAAAAAGGTTATCAAGGGTGCGATTGGTCGAAATCGTATTCGTCGACGCATCTATGAATACATGCGCCTCAACCTCGAACGTTTGAACGCGACCTATGACATTGTCATCATTGTCACCTCGCCCGAGCTTCGCGATATGCCGTATAACGAGCTGTCGGGGCAACTTGATCAACTATTTGAGCGCGGAGAACTGTATAAAACCTCGTAAAACTGATATAATAACAGGTAAATAACCCCTGCGAGACTAGATTAGACTATGAATATTTTTGAGACAATTATTGTCCAACCAATCTTTAACCTGCTGATTGGTCTGTACAGTATCATTCCTGGCCACGACTTTGGCATTGCCCTTATCATCTTTACGATCCTGATCCGTTTTGCATTGTGGCCACTAGTGGTTCGCCAACTTCACCAAGTAAAGGCAATGCGAAAGCTACAACCGGAACTGGCAAAAATCAAAAAAGCTACCAAGGGTAACCGTCAACTGGAAAGCATGCAAATGCTTGAGTTGTACAAAAAACATGATGTGAAACCGTTCCGTTCAATCCTTATGTTATTAATTCAGCTCCCTATTTTCATTGCCCTGTACCAAGTGATTCAGATCTTTACCGTTCACCGTGATCAAGTAGGAAAGTTCACCTATAGTTTCATGGAAAACATCGGTCCCGTTCGCGCACTGATAGATCACCCAGAACAATTCAATGAAAAACTTCTTGGGCTCGTTGACCTCACTGCCCACGCCATAGGTGGTGCAGGAGGATTCAATATATTCTTGATTGCTCTTGCAATCATTGCCGCTGTCACCCAATACATCATTTCCAAACAGACGTCGCCACAAGGTGTATCGACGAAGCGTTTTCGTGACGTGATGGCCGAAGCCGCCGATGGTAAACAAGCCGATCAGGCTGAATTAAACGCAGTAATGATGAACAAGATGGTGAAGATCCTTCCCTTCTTCATGTTCTTTATTATGCTTAGTCTGCCAGGCGCATTGGCGTTATACTACGCGACATCAAACATCTTTGCGGCAATCCAGCAACACTACCTATTAAAGAAGGACGCTGACGAAATGGACAAGATTGCTGACGAAGTAATAAAAGCACCAGGTAAGAAAGCAACCGCCAGGGCACGGGCGAAGATTGCCCGCGAAGCAAATGTTACAAAATCAAACATCACTCGAATTAGTGCAAAAGATACTCCTCGAAAAGCTAACAAGGAGGGATCATGAATAAAGAACAGTCAATTGAATTTGCACGTACCTATTTAGCAGACCTACTATCGTTTTTTGGAGTGAATGTCGATGTGGTTGCTACTACCGAGGATGATATTATCGAACTCGCCGTACCCTCAACTGATCTTAACAGTCTGTTGATTGGCCGAAATGCCGAAACCCTCCGTAGTTTGCAGTACCTGGTTTCAACAGTACTTCGTAACAAAGACGCCACACTCACTCGTGTAAATATCGATATCGCCGACTACAAAAAACAGCGTGCCGAACGGATCGCAAAACAAACTCGTGAGTGGATCGAAGAAGTTCGCAAAACTGGTAGCTCACACGTCGCTAACCTAAATGCGGCTGATCGTCGCATCGTTCACCAAGTCGCCACCGAATATTCTGATATCCGTACGTTTTCTGAAGGCGAAGGCCCAGAACGACGTATCACTATTGCGCAGACTAGCTCTTAAGCTACTTATTTCCTAAGCGCTGCCATATAGCCTTCGTGAGTGAGCTTTGCTGCCCGTTCCCATGAGAAGGTTGCCAGTTGCTCACGACCCGCTTTAATAAGGGTGTCGCGTAATTTCTTGTTTGTTAGTATCTGATCAATTGCCACGACTAACTCTTCAGTTTTGTGAGGATCGAAATAGTAGGCTGCCTTTTGATATACCTCTGGTAAACAAGTGGCATTACTACTAATAACCGGACAATCTTCGGACATAGCTTCGAGGCCGGGGATGTGAAATCCTTCTGATAATGATGCAATAATATATGCCTTACCGTTTTGGAACATCCAACGCTTCTGCCCTTCGGAAATAAAGCCAAGAAAATATACTCGGTCACCAATTCCTAACTTTTCAACTTCTTTTTGAATTTGTTCATAAAAGAAATCTTTCTTACCGGCCAGGCCTAAATGAAGGTTTGGGTACTTTTGGTATAACTGGGCAAAGGCACGAACAATTGTATCGACGTTTTTGTAAGGGAAGGCATTACCGACAAAGAATACAAAGTCTTTATCTTTCAATGCTGGTACTACCTCGGTTTTATTAGCAACCACATCCCAGCCGAGGAGTGTCGTGGTTATTTTTGATGCGAATTTTTCTGATGAGAACTTGATGACATCTTGGCGGACATATTCAGTCGGAGTAAAGATGACTTTACTGCGCCTAATGACATTTTTTAATAAATTGATAAAGATTTGTTTTCGAATCTTATATATTAATGGGTTCATATCGATATTGTCGTAATGAACTAGGGTAAGGTCATGAACGGTGGTGACGCGCTTACCTCGGTAAAGCAGTGGCTGTTGTGGCATACAGAAGTGGACAAGGTCAGGGTGGAGTTTGTCGAGGAATTGTTTGTACTTGGTTTGTTCAGCGATGCTGTAGTTAGGAAAGTTAGCCACTACAACACTAAAGTTCTTATTAGACGGTTTCCAAAACTTGGCGTCTTTTTTTAACACCATCACTGTATACGTATTGGTAATGTCGATCTTTTCTAGGTTATCGAGGAGCGCTTCGACGTAACGCCCCGTGCTGGAACTAATAATACGTGCATCAATGGCGATATGCATATTAGACTTCTGTATCTTTAAATTTTTTAAAGACCAGGCGAGAGTAAAAGACATAGTTCCAAATTAGCGAGGCAACGGTTGCAATTAGCTTCGCGATAAGCAGGATCAAACTTTCAGACCAGCCGGTTGAAGCGAGTAGTGAGCCGATACCAAGGATAATGAGCGGTTGAATTACCCACAACCCAACAAGGGTGATACCGATAAACAATGCAAGTTGAAGGAGTTGTTTTTTGGCACTCCCCGCCTTGTTTTTGAAAGTGAACGATCGGTTTACAAAGAAGCTGAACATCAATGCAACAGACGTTGATATATAGTTAGCGGGAATTTTATCCAACCCAAACCCTACCAGGATGAATAGTAGTAGAAAGTCGAGGGCGGTATTAGCGCCACCAACGATGCCAAAACGGATTTTTTCAGCGTGTTTTTTTATGAGCTCGTGCATGATACTCCTGAACTAAATACAGCGGACGCTGTTTGGTTTCGTTAAATATTCTTCCAACATATTCACCAATAATACCTAATGATAAAAGCTGAACACCACCAAGGAATAGAATAACTGCCATAGTCGAGGGATAGCCACCTAGGTCAGTACCGAAAAGAAGCGTACGAACAATCAACACAACAAGATAGACAAATGCGATGAGCGAGACGATAAATCCAACGTACGTAGAAATACGAAGCGGTGCAGTCGTAAATGAGGTGATACCGTCAATTGCGAAGTTAGTCAATTTTCGGTAGTTCCACTTAGTCGTACCCGCAACTCGTTCATCACGGTCATAGAGGATTTCTTTTTTGTTAAATCCAATCCAACTGAACATACCTTTGGTGTAGCGCTGTGATTCACGGAATTGTTTCAGCGCCTCAACAGCTTGGCGATCAAGTAGGCGAAAATCACCAGTGTCTTTTTGAATCGGCACGTGGCTGACCTGTTCGAGGAGTCGGTAGTAGACTTTCGAGGTAGTTTTCTTGAGCCATGACTCGCCCTGGCGACTCTTTCGCTTGGCATAGACGTCGTCATACCCCTCTTCCCAGAATTTAATCATTTGAGGAATTAGTTCTGGTGGATCTTGTAGGTCGGCATCAATAACAACCGTCGCATCACCAGTCACGTGATCAAAGCCAGCGATCATCGCTATTTCTTTACCAAAGTTACGGGAGAAACTAACGTAGGCGACACGCTCGTCTTTTTCGGCGTAATCTTTAATAATGTCTAAAGTTTCATCTTTACTGCCGTCGTTGACGAATAAGAACTCAAACTCGTAGTTTTTCGTGTCGTTCGCAAGTCTAGTAAGGCGAACAAAAAGCTTCTCTAGAACGGCCTGTTCATTATAGGCGGGGATCAGGATACTGATTTTTTTCATTGCTATTAGTATATCATCGACAGGGGTTATTCACCACTAGAGGCAAGAGAAATAAGGTCGGAAATATTAGTAGCTGTCGTAACGCCTACACTTTGCAAAACCTCTGTTTTTGCGCTTGCGGATTCTTGGTCCGAGGCAAGGATCGCCCCCGCGTGACCGAGTTGGATGCCAACTGGTGCATGATGGCCGGCGATATATGCATAGACGGGTTTAGTAACGGAATCCTTGATGAAGTTTGCTGCCGCGATTTCGTCTTGACCACCAATTTCACCGATCAGAACGATCTGCGTAACTTCGGGGTCTTGCTCGAACAGCTGTAGGCACTCGATATACCCCATACCGTGAATCTGATCACCACCAATACCAATAACATAGCGCTGACCAATACCTTTATCGGTAAGGCCCGACATCGCCTCGTAGGTGAGGGTACCCGAGCGACTAACGATCGCTGTATGGCCGGGTTTCGACATAGCAGCTGGGATGATGCCTAGTTTGTTAATGCCTGGTACTAGAACACCGGGTGAGTTGGGTCCAAGGAGTGTACTATTAGAACTTTTGAGGTGTTTGTTGATGACGAGCATATCGTGAACTGGAATACCTTCGGTAATACAGACAATCAGGGGGATATCAGCTTCGATTGCCTCTAGGATAGCACCTTTGGCGTGCGGGGCGGGGACAAAGATAACAGTGGTATCTATTGAGATTGAGTTTTTTTTGATCGCTTCGATTGAATCATACACCTTCACGCCTTCGACAACTTGACCAGCCTTACCTGGTGTTGTTCCAGCTACAACATTTGTCCCAGCTGTGATCATTGCTTTGGTTTGGAAACTACCGTGAGCGCCAGTAATTCCCT
>JBAQNZ010000003.1:0-8288 GCA_049304275.1 Candidatus Microsaccharimonas sp.
CGAACTTGATGATTTTTTGACACTTGATTTCTTTCCACGCTCGGGCGGTGGCATCGGCCTGACGCGCATGATTAATGCCGCAAAGAAAGGAGATGTTATGAACAACGTAAACAACAATAACAACAACTAGTCACGGTTGGCCCTTGACGCCAAAAGCTCCGAGAGGAGCTTTTGGGTTATAATGAATGAAATGGTGTGGCGCATTCTATTTTTTCTTCCACTTCTTGCCCTGTCTGTCATCGCAGTGGGGAGTACAAGTCATGCCCAACAGCAGGTAGGACGCTTGATAACCGTCTATGATCGAGGAACGACTCAGGTATTTCTATCGACGGATGAAACAATTGGTGAAGCGTTGAAGGCTCATGGCATTGAACTCGATAGCCACGACACGGTCGAGCCATCGGTGACAGAGGAAATGGTAGCATCCGAGTATAACGTCAATATTTATCGGGCCCGTCCGGTTGTTGTGGTTGATGGCGCGGTTCGTGTAAAGACGATTTCACCGTATCAAACAGCCAGGCAAATTGCCGAAGATGTTGGCATCGCCCTTTATGATGGTGATGTTGTCGACGTGCAACCCTTAAGTGACTTTATTACAGACGGCGCTGGGCTTGAGCTAAAGATTAGTCGAGCAACACCTCTTGTTATTGATTTGTATGGTAAGAAGACGACAATTCGCACCCAAGCAAAAACAGTCGGGGGTATGTTAAAAGAGAAGAATATAATACTTGGCATAAATGGACGCGTGTCGGTCCCACTAGAAACATCAGTTTTGGCTGGGATGGAAATTCGCGTCTGGCGTGAAGGCAAGCAGACCGTTTCGATCGACCAAGAGATTCCAGCAGCTAGCCAAATTGTGTACGACGCAGACCGTCCTCTTGGCTACCGTGCCGTTCAGACTAAAGGAGTGTCGGGTATCCGCAGTGTCACGTATGAACTAGAGGTGAAAGAAGGAGTCGAAGTCTCGCGAATAGAGATTGCAAATATTATTACCCTAAACGCAACGAATCAAACCGAAGTAATCGGGCTTCGAAATGATGGCTTGGGCCTGACGCAGTCACGAGGTGCGCAGTATTATACAGATAGCAAAGGCGTGTCCCATCGTGAAACGTATTACGATTTGAATATGCGGGTTGTCATGCAAAGCTGTGGCCAGGGTGGGCTGTATTCTGTACGGCCTGATGGGGCAAAGGTAGATGCCCAGGGCTATATCATTGTGGCTGCGAATTATGGAAATTATCCAAAATGTAGCTTGGTTGAAACGAGCCTTGGAACAGGGAAAGTCTACGACACAGGTGGTTTTGCTACGAGGTATCCGTACGGATTTGACCTTGCAACCGACTGGTCGAACCCAGACGGTATATAATGAGTAGTATGACTACATCACCTTCGCATAATGAACCACACGCTATAAACGTTAGTAAAAAATCTAACTGGTTACGAGCGGCGGTATTAGGGGCAAACGATGGTATTGTTTCGACCGCTGGACTAGTTGTGGGTGTCGCTGGGGCGACTGATTCAAAGCTCATTATCCTGACCGCTGGACTAGCGGGTATTATTGCTGGCGCGCTGTCGATGGCGGCTGGTGAATATGTGTCGGTAAGTACGCAAAGAGATATTGAAAAATCCTTACTAGAAAAAGAGCGAAAAGAACTGAAGGACTCGCCTGAGTACGAGTTGGCTGAATTGGCAAGTTTGTATCAGGCAAAGGGCCTGAGTAAGCAAACCGCCCTTCTTGTTGCAAAAGAACTAACAAAAAAAGATGCCTTTGCTGCACATGTGGATGCCGAACTACATATCGATCCGAATGATCTCACTAATCCATGGAGCGCAGCCTATGCCTCGGCAGCATCATTTCTTGTCGGTGCGCTAATACCGGTCGCGGTGATTATGTTACCACTGGGAATACTGACCATACCAGTTACCTTCGGTTCGGTCGTTGTCGCACTCGTTATTACTGGATTTCTAAGTGCAAAAACGGGCGGTTCAAATATAAGGAAGTCAATTATTCGTGTTGTTATCGGTGGTATCGCAGCAATGGCGATAACCTACATAATTGGTCGTTTATTTAACGTGTCGGGTATATAATTAATCATTGGTATGCTGAAGCGAATCCCAATTAAGTCACGAAAAAGGTTCGCATTGTTTGTTGTTGTTGTCTCGTTTATCTTTATGGCCATCGTATTTATATTTGTCTCGCTACTTTCACAAAAAGCTGTGCTAGATATCACATCGTTTCAACAATGTGCGGATGCGGGTTACCCAATCCAAGAGTCATTCCCCGAGAGATGTTCAGTGCCAGGTGGAAAGACGTTTACGAATAATGAGTGATCCGCAGGTCCGAGTTGGTATAGCAGCATTCGTCTTTCGAGATGGTAAGTTTCTGATGCAGCAACGAAAAGGTTCACACGGTGAGGGGACATGGTCGACGCCGGGCGGCCACCTTGAGTTTGGCGAATCATTCGAAGACACCGCCAGGCGTGAAGTGAAAGAAGAAACTGGCATGGATATTACAAATGTACGATTTGGTGCAATCACTAATGATCAGTTTGTCGATGAAGGCAAGCATTACGTAACGATTTGGATGATTAGTGACTGGGCAAAGGGTGAGCCGTATATTACCGAGCCTGATAAATGTATTGCCCAAGATTGGTTTGATTTCGATACCTTGCCTGAACCACTCTTCTTGCCTTGGGTCCAGCTCAAAAAGTCTGAATACATCGATATGATTCGTACTCAACTCTTGCATTCAAAATGATTATGCTACCATTAGGGTATGCCTAAAAAAACGAAACATATTGTATCAAAAAAGAATAAAATCTTTGTTGCAGGGTCAATCGCACTTATTGTCGTACTTGTCGCAACCCTAGTATTAACGCAAATAGTACCGCATGCACAAAACACTGCTCGAAAACAACGTATCTTAGACATCTACAGCAGTCTAAACCTGGGTGACGACTATATTCTTCAGAGCTGTGACATTTTTGGCGACAAGCGTATCTATTCATGGGATCAGGGACGATCGTATTCATCGAGCTGTACCTATATTCGAGCGGCCAATGTCGATACGACGGTCACTGAACTAAAGAAAGCGAATACTGACGCCGGCTATATATTGTTTGATGAGCCATACGGCGGTGGTCAGCAACATTTTAAGACAGCGAAGAACGAATATGTTCGTATTGGCGTTACCAGTAAATCTCGTGACGATGCCTACCAGAATGCTTCCTTGATGGGGCTATCGACTGGACCGGCTGCCAACATGGATATGAATGCAGGGCCTTCAAACGTGACAATCAAGGTCAATCTAGACGATAACAACGAGTAATATATACAGGTTGCAATATGCTTATGCTAAAATAAAAGCAATGAATGCGAAAAGAATAGATGTACTCGTTATCATCTTACTCGCTGAACTAGCAGTTCTCTATAATTTTTTTGCGGTCGGAAGCTTTTTTGGCAAAGCCATGCTTGGTCTGGCTGTCTTTACTATCCCACCAGTGATCTATATGGCACTTCGTCACAAGAAACCTTGGAAGAAGATTATTCTTGCAACGTTGGTATTTGGTGGATTGTTCGGATTTATTTTCGAGTTTGTTCAAGAAGCAAACTTGGCGTACACGGTTCTCTCAACTATCTTTCCAAAATTCCTGTTCTTACCGATTGATAACATTATCGGCCATATGTTAATGGCTTTGCTCACCTTTACGTTCTATGAACACTTCCTTTCAGAGTCACGATCAAAGGCGGTATCAAAGCGACTCGGAAAGGTTGCGTTGTTAGCGGCAATTATCGGTGTGTTGCTGGTCATTGCCTACCTCTTTATGCCTCAACTCGTCACTTTCTCGTATTCATACGCTATCTTAGGACTGGTAGCGATAACTCCGTTATTTGTATATATCTATAATCATCCTGTCGATTCAATCCGAATGGTGGCGATGATACCGTACTTCTTTATTTTGTATTTAGTTGTCGAAATGTTCGCCGTCGATAACAGTTGGTGGGTATACCAAGCCGAATATATTGGGAACGTATCGCTGTTTAGATTAAACTTCCCATTTGAAGAATTGTTCTTTTGGATGTTCTTTTACGCCGCAACGATCACGGCTTATTACAAGATTGCGGTTGAGAAGAAAATCTCTCATTAGCGGCGCCAGATTTCGTGATCTGACAGGCCGTATTGGGCATATTTTGTTATCATAGGTATATGACACATCCAATTACCCCGACACTTTTGAAATCATTTGCCGATACATTACAGACTGCGGCACCATCACATACAATTCTTCAACGTGCTGTAACGACGAATGGTATTAATGAAGCATCAGAGAATAACGCATTAAGCGGTTTGTATACGACCATATTTTCTAATGAAGTTGAAACTGGGGGTGTTACCGATCAAAAGTCGAGTGGCCGTTGCTGGTTATTTGCGACACTCAATATATTGCGTCATCAAATTGCCGTCGATTTCAAAATGGACGATTTGGAACTCTCGCAAAGCTATTCATATTTTTGGGATAAATTGGAGAAATCAAACTCATTCTTTGAAGATATTATCGCGAATGCTGGTAAACCACTCGACGATCGATACAGTGAATATATCTTTAACGATCCTCAAGGCGATGGTGGATGGTGGCACTATTCGGCGGCAATCATCATGAAGTACGGCATTGTACCAAAGTCGGCCATGCCAGAGGCAAAGGCGACCTCAAGCTCTGGTCAATTGAACACACTACTCAATCGCAAACTTCGTAAAGGCGCCCTGGAACTGCGGACGATGATTTCAGACAAAGCAACCGACCAAGCAGTACAAAAAGCAAAAGAAAAATTGTTGCAAGATATCTATCAATTCCTTACCATTGCTATAGGCACGCCACCGACCAGCTTTAACTTCGCATATAAAAATAAAGACAAGAAGTTTCATCGCGACGACGATATCACCCCACTCGAATTCCTAAAGAAATATACTCACAATAATTTGAGCGACTATGTGGCCGTGATGAATGACCCGTCGACGGATAAATCATACAATCAGCCGTATGAATTTGAAGGACAGGGAAATGTGGTCGAAGGAATCAAGACGAGTTTTTTGAACCTCGATATGTCTGAATTACATGATCTTGCTTTGAAACAAATCAAGGCGGGTGAGTCGATTTGGTTTGGTTGTGATGTTCACACTGACACGAATAAAAAGGGATTCATGTCGTTGGACGTGTACGACTTTGAAGGAACATTTGGCGTTGATTTCTCGATGGATAAAGCCCAGCGTTTGGCGTCACGTGATAGTTCGGTGAATCACGCCATGACGATTACTGGCGTTGATGTTATCAAAAACAAACCCACGCAGTGGAAAGTCGAAAATAGCTGGGGTGATGAAGTCGGAACAAAAGGATTCTATACAATGACAAATGATTGGTTTAACAAAAATGGCTATGTCGTGGTGATCCGTAAAGACCTATTGACCAGTGAGCAACGCAAAGCTCTCGACAAAGACCCAATTGTGATGCCACGTTGGGATCCTTTGAATAGTTCAATTCTTTAGCGTGACAGGCGTGGGCATCAGTCTAACCAATATCTATTCAGTAATGTCACGGATGACCGTAATATGTGCCCCAAGCGTGTTGAGACGCTCTGCAAGGTCTTCGTAGCCACGATTAATGGAATAGATGTTTCGAAGGGTCGAAACGCCAGGAGCTGCCAGCATCCCTAGCATAATAACAACTGCAGGACGCAGGGCGGGTGGTGTAATGATCTCGGCAGGCTTCCATTTGGTTGGACCTTCAATGTAAATACGGTGTGGATCGAGTAGTTGCACATTTGCATTTAGTTTTGAAAGTTCGGTAAGATAGATCGCACGGTTTTCATATACCCAGTCATGAATCAGTGTGCGTCCCTTTGCCATAGCAGCGATGACAGCAAAGAAAGGTAGATTATCAATTTGCAGGAAAGGAAAAGGCTGGGCGTGGATTTTATCAACGGGGGCTTTTAGTTCAGTGACCTTGGTTGTAATATCTACCAATCGGGTACGGCCGTTGAGGGCGGTATATTCGTCGGACAGCTCGTATTCGAAGCCCATGTTTTCGAGGAATTTGAGGTCAATTTCGAGGAATTCGATCGGCGCACGTTCAATCGTGATTTCTGATTTAGTAACAATAGCGGCTGCAATAAAGCTCATGACTTCGATCGGGTCTTCCGAGGGTGCATACTCGATATTTTTGTTTATGTCTTTGAGACCATGGATTTTTAATGTGGTTGTTCCGATGCCTTCAATCTTTACTCCCAATTTTTCGAGGTAGAAACAAAGGTCCTGCACCATATAATTTGGGCTCGCATTACGTACCATGGTGACACCGTCATTTAGCGCCGCCGCCATGATGATATTCTCGGTTACCGTATCACCACGTTCAGATAGGACGATGGTTTTGTCAGGCTGAACCGGCTTTGAAATCGCCGTGTAATGTCCGGTGACGGTGTCGACACTCAGTCCGAAGGGGACAAGTCCAGTCAAATGTGGTTCAACCGTACGTTCACCAAGGGTACATCCGCCAGCGTAAGGCAACTCGAATGATTTGTATCGGTGCATTAGTGGACCGAGGAACATGATAATACTGCGGGTCTTACGAGCAGCCTCGACGTCCATATTCTCGAGTTTGAGTTTGGCTGGAGGGATGATTTCAAGGTCATTATCACCAAACCAACGCGTCTTAACGCCGATACTGTTCAGGACCTCGAGGATACGGTTTACTTCTTCGATACGTGCGACGTGGCGCAGGACAGTGGTCCCGCGGTTTAGCAGTGAGGCACAGAGGAGTGCAACAGCGGCGTTCTTGCTAGTTTTTGCCGTTATACGTCCAGATAACTTGTGGCCACCCTCAATACGGAAATTAATCGAACCAGATTGATTGAGCGAGACAATTTGACTTGACAATACGTCGCTAATACGGGCTAACATATCAAGGCTGATATTCTGACCACCCTTTTCAATGCGATTTATAGCGCTTTGACTGGTATTTAAGGCCTTTGCAAGCTGTGCTTGGGTCATGCCACGGACTTGACGTGTCTCTTGTATTAGGGTACCGATCTTTGACGTATACGATTTTGTTTGCATAAGTACGATAATATATCATAATTGATATAGAGTCAAGCAGGTGGACATGATATAATTGAGGCAAACAGGGGAGAAAAAATCATGAAAGACCAATCGTCTCGTCCATTAGTAGTGAATGATCCGCAGGTTGCTGTGTTTATCGCCGGAGAGGAGGACCGCGAACGCGCTGGCCTGGAATTGATTCCAAGTGAGAACTATGTCAGTCGCGATGTATTAACGGCACTGGGAAGTATTTTTACGAACAAATATTCAGAAGGCTACCCAGGGCGTCGCTACTATGGTGGCCAAGATTTTACCGATCAGGTAGAGCAACTGGCGATTGATCGAGCGAAACAGCTATTCAAGGCCGACCACGCCAATGTGCAACCACACTCGGGTGCACCAGCCAACGAGGCAGTCTATAACGCTTGGCTAGAACCAGGTGATACGGTATTGGCAATGGACCTTAGCCACGGAGGTCACTTGACCCACGGTGCGCCGGTTACTCGAAGTGCACAGCTATATAACTTTATTCGCTACAAGATGAAGGACACGACGACTGGTGAGATCGATTATGATCACTTGCGTACACTAGCACTTGAGCACAAACCAAAAATTATTCTGGCGGGTTTCAGTGCTTACCCCCGAGAATTAGATTACGACAAGTTTGCTGCAATTGGTAAAGAGGTAGGGGCGCTACTAATGGCCGATATGGCGCATATCGCTGGCCTGATCGCTGGTGGAGTCGCAGTGAACCCACTGGAACACGGTTTTCATGTGATGACGACGACTACTCACAAAACGCTTCGTGGCCCTCGTGGCGGCATGATTCTTAGTATGGGTAAGGTCGGGAATCCTTTGAAGGTGCCAGAAAAGACATTGGAGAACATTCCGACGTTGATCGATCGGTCGATCTTTCCCGGGACGCAAGGCGGTCCACACATGCACGTCATTGCCGCAAAAGCAGTGGCGTTTCACGAGGCCCTTCAGCCAGAGTTCAAGCAATATGCGGCTCAGATTGTAAAGAACGCAGCGACACTTGCTGATGCACTAAAAAAACATGGCTTTGAACTAGTAACTGGCGGAACCAGTAACCACTTGATCCTTGCTGACGTTTATAAGAGCTTTGGTATCGATGGCAAGGTAGCCGAGAACGCCCTAGATGCCATTGGTCTGACGCTGAATGCGAACAGTGTTCCTG
>JBAQNZ010000004.1:0-3395 GCA_049304275.1 Candidatus Microsaccharimonas sp.
GTCTTTGGTGACGGCAGTCAGCACCAGCAACTACTCGAGATAGCCGGTCCGACGGTTGAATTCCACACCGACCGTATGACAACTGCATCGGACAAAGCAGTCAACGAAGCCTTGAATCATGCCAAAGGTTTTATCTTTACCGCTACCGACGAAGACTTTGGCATCGTCCAAGCCGAAGCACTGGCTGCTGGCGCACCCGTTATCGCGCTTGGCCGTGGTGGCGCGCTCGATATAGTAGAGGATGGCGTTAGCGGTGTGTTCTACAACAAACAAAGTGTTGATTCAGTCGTTGAAGCAATTAAAAAAGCCGAGACCAAGACCTTCTTACCAGCAACTTTGCGCCGCAAGGCAACCCGATTTGATAAAGGGTTGTTTATTTCCAAGATTCGCAAGATCGTTTCCGATCACACCGACAAATAACTATTCGACAGTCACACTCTTTGCGAGGTTGCGCGGTTGATCAACGTTATTGCCTTTTGCCACTGCAACATAGTAGGCAAATAGTTGTTGAATGACATTCAATACGATTGGCGACAACACATCAAGTTCTGTCTTTACTCGAATCGTCGTTTCGGCATCAATGTCCTTATCACTATTTGTAATCGCAAGGATATGTCCACCGCGGGCATTTACTTCTGATAGTCCGCTGATTGATTTATCAAACAACCAATCATCGAGGACTAGGAATACTTCAAAGAACCGATCATCGACGAGCGCAAGTGTCCCGTGTTTCAGCTCACCCGTAGGGTAGCCGTCGGCATGGATATACGAGATTTCTTTTAATTTCAATGCCCCTTCGAGGGCAACTGGAAAGGCAGTATCCCGACCCAGATACAATGCGTGGTCATAGGTGGCGTACTTTTCAGCGACAGCCTTCGTTTCATC
This sequence comes from Candidatus Microsaccharimonas sp., assembly GCA_049304275.1. Classification (GTDB taxonomy): domain Bacteria; phylum Patescibacteriota; class Saccharimonadia; order Saccharimonadales; family Saccharimonadaceae; genus Microsaccharimonas. The sequence goes on from JBAQNZ010000004.1 coordinate 886, forward strand.
TTGATGCGTATCAAGTATCTTCTGAATTTCGTCAGGTAGTATCGCTAGTTCTTCGACATACTTCGAGGTTATTTCTAGGCCGACACCTTTTGACTGGGCTACCTGCAGCCCAAACATAATCATTGCTGATACCTGTGAGGTAAACGCTTTTGTACTCGCTACCGATATCTCTGGACCAGCGTGGACGTACACCCCACCATCAACCTCGCGAGCAATGGTTGAACCGACTGCATTCACAATACCGAGGACTCGTATGCCTCGTTCTTTTATCTCGCGTAGGCAGGCTAGTGTGTCGGCCGTCTCTCCAGACTGTGAAACGATCAATGCAACTGATTTTTCAGGGAGATGGAATGACCGATATCTAAACTCTGATGCGACGACCACATCAACGGTCAGGCCATCGACAATCTTCTCTAGGTAATACGATGCTAACATTCCCGCATAGTAGGCGGTCCCGCATCCAACAATCACAACGTGTTCGATATCGCGTAGTTCGTCGGGCGTCATGTTTAATCCGCCCAGCTTAATTTTCTTCTCGTCTAACAACACGCGGCCACTCAATGTCGAACGAAGGGTTGTTGGTTGTTCATTAATTTCTTTCAGCAAGAAATGATCATAGCCTTGCTTTTGAATTGCTTGCATGTCGACTTCTATCGATTCAACCTTTGCCGAGATCGGTTGCGAGGCAAGGTCGCGCAGTTCAACGCCCTCTGCAGTACAGATTGCCAGTTCACCATCATTAAGGTAGATGGCTTGTTGGGTGTGTCCAACCAGGGCAGATGCATCACTAGCGATGACCGTCTCGCCTTCACCGACACCAATAATCAGTGGGCTACCCGCACGAGCAACCACGATCTCATCTGGTTTTCTGGTTGAGATAACCGCGATACCGTACGTACCAGTGACGACCTTAAGTGCCTGTGATACTGCGTCGACCAATTCTGTCTTCTCGTCGTATAAGGAATCGATGAGCGCTGCCAACACCTCTGTATCCGTATCGCTCTTGAAGGTATGATTCTTTAACTCAGCCTTGATCTCTTTATAGTTTTCGATAATACCGTTGTGTACAAGATAGACGTCACCCGCCTTATGTGGGTGAGCATTCTTTACTGAAGGTTCACCGTGTGTTGCCCATCGCGTATGACCAATACCGATAGTATCGTCATTCTTAGACTTCTGCAGTAGCTCGTCCAGTTCTGATACTTTCCCTTTAGCACGCAGTAAGGTTGGCTCACCTTTTTTACTGACGGTAATGATTCCGGCCGAGTCATAGCCACGATATTCTAATCGTCGCAGGCCACCAGTTAATATGCTTTGAGCTTCTCTAGTACCGATGTATCCAACGATTCCACACATATCCTTATTCTAGCACTCAATCATGTGCCGTATAATAAGAGGCTATGAATATAGAATCACTACAGAACATCTTCAAGTCATACGATATCAGAGGTAAAGTCGGAACAGAACTCACTCCGGAACTGGTTAATACAATTGGAAAAGTATTTGCTGATTGGCTCCCTACAGAAGGTATTGTGGCCGTTGGTCGTGATATGCGTCCTGACTCAGCTCAACTAGCCGAAGCGCTCATAGAAGGTCTGCGTACCCAAGGACGTGATGTATGGGATATCGGGCAGGTGACCAGTGATATGATCTACTTTGCGGTTGGTAAATGGAGCCTTGCTGGTGGTGCTGTCGTAACCGCTAGCCACAACCCGGGCGCAGACAATGGTATCAAACTGTATCGTGACCAAGTGATTGCTGTTGGCCTCGATGCAGGTCTAGGCGAGATTCGTGACAAGGCACTCGCTGGCGACGTCAAACCAGCAGCTGCTACACAAGGAACCATCACTCCAAAATCGATTACCGAAGAGTGGGTAGAACACAGCCTAACATTTGTTAATGACCTGAAACCTTTCCACATCGCGATCGATGCCGGTAACGGTATGGCCGGTGCTATCTTGCCGTCAATCCTTCCGAAACTACCTATCAAGGTTGAGGAAATGTATTTCGAATTAGATGGTACCTTCCCTAACCACGAGGCAAACCCACAGAAACCTGAAAACCTCGCCGACCTCGCGAAGCGTGTTGTTGATGGTGGCCTGGATTTTGGTATCGCTTTTGATGGTGACGGTGACCGTGCTGGCTTTGTTGATGACAAGGGTCGCCAAGTGCTAGGCACCGACCTTCTTAGTATCGAAGCGAAACTTTATCTAGAAAAGTACCCAGGCGCCAAAATTGTCCATGACGTCCGTACTAGTAAAGCAACCGAGGAATTGATCGCGCAGTGGGGCGGTGAAGCCGTCCGAACCAAAGCTGGTCGCGTAAACATTGGTACCGTCATGCGCCAAGTCGGGGCACCGTTTGGTGGTGAAACGACTGGTCACATCTTCTTCAAAGAAAACTACGATGCTGACTCGGGACTCCTCGCAGCCCTCGTTGCCATGCAAGCTATTTCAGACAGTGGCAAGAAACTATCTGAACTGGTCGACGAATACCGTCGCTATGCGATG
>JBAQNZ010000005.1:0-49822 GCA_049304275.1 Candidatus Microsaccharimonas sp.
AGGTCGGTGTCTGGGCGACGAATCTCATCGGCAGTTGCACGGAATTCACGCAGACGGTTAGTCCATAGGTCACGCTGAATATCAGTATCTTCAATCCAGCCGAGGCGGACAGCTTCGTCAGTGTCAGTAACGACTGCGGCCTGTGAGTACAATTTGAGGGCACCTTGGTCGTTGTTCGCCAGGTCTTCGGCCTTGATCTTACCTTCGAGAATACTTTGCGCAGTCCAGTACAACAGGCCACGTGGACGGATGTTAGGATCTGGGCTACCAATTTCGTTAGCTGGGATATCTTCCCACGTACGGGTGGCAGCGTTAAAGTTAGCAGCCACTTTACCTTGGCTCACGGCATCGATAAACTTGCCACCAAGGAAGGTTGCCTTTGAAGTTAGACCATTTTTAGCGATAAGCTCGGAAATGGTCGTACGGTAGTCATAACCGCTAGTACTACCAGATAGCGCCATGATTTCAGCAATTTCATCGTATGAACCAGTCGTAAGTTGGGTTTCGATCGCCGCCTCGCGAGTATATTCATCAGCAGATTTGAAGGTGTAGGTAGCACCGTCACGCTCGGCATCGACGTTTTCACCACGTGCAATAGCTTGGCGCTGTGCCCCACTAAGTTTGAAGTGTTTGAGGAGTTGGCTGCGTTCAGCGACCAACTTGCCTTCAGCTTCGCGCTTGAGCGTGGTTGCATAGGTAAGTGCTGAATCGGCACCATTATCAACAGTGATGTTACCCGCATTGTCGCGAACAACGTCCAGTTGTGCTCCGGCCCAGGTACGGAGGTCTTGGCCGTCGATAGTAATCGGAACGTCACGTCCATTGATTGACTGAACGTTTCGAAGTAGCGCGTCAGATAGCTGGTTCTGTTGGACACGTTTAGCAGTTTGAATCGAGATAGCGGTGGCAGCGATATCACGGGTGACATCTTTGTTTCGCTGGATGAGTTGATCATTAAAGGCGTGAGGAATACTAATATCTTGGCCAGTACGCAGGCCTTCTTGGACGCGGTTGAGTTTTTCGCCGGCCAGCGTGACTTCGTCTTGAATAACGCGCGATTCCATCTCACGAGCGAGGTGGTGTTGATTGGTGTAGATGTTATTCTTTAGATCGCGCTCGAGAGTACCTTCGATAATCTTCTTTTCAGTCTCTGTTTCGTGCATCTGCTCGTAGATACGGCGGTGGCCGTTAGTTCTGTTGTAGCGGTTGTCGTTCATAGAGGTATACAGGGCAGTACGTTCTTTGATGCGACGATTGCCATTGTCGAGTTGCTTTGCGATACCACGGATACCGTTCAAGCGACTGGCGGCAGGGCGGGTGAGTGATTTCTGACGGTACATTTCGGCACGTTCGCTTGACCAGTTCTTGGCACGATCCATAAGGCCTTTTCGAGGGTCGTTGATGATGCCACCTATTCGACCCAGCAGGCTACCGCTCAGTTTCAGCAGAATAGGGGTAATAACCAATGGTGCGACCTGAACAGCTAGGCCAAAGATGATCATCACAATTGAGGTAGCATTTTGTAGGATGATACTCCCGGCCAGTTGTGAGCCGGCAAATACTAATGAGAAGGCTGGGAAGAAGATAAGCATTGTCGTAAACAATTCACGCCACTTCTCGAACCACTTTTCAGTATTCGGTAACAGATAGGCGACAAAGGCCAGTGGCGAGACGATGATCAGGATGACGATGATCGCTTGGCGGGCAGCCAGGATAACGAGAACGAATAAGATAGTTAACAGTAATCCAAGCAGTAGTGGCAGAATGAGGAACAGGGCGCTCGTGGCCGAACCAGCAGTCGCAACGGCGACCCCTAAGGTTCCGGCCGTTCCACCAGCAAGGACAAAGGCAGTTACTTCACGCCAGTCGGTCGTACTTGCGTCCCAGGTCTCGTTATCGATATTAAAGGTATTGTTCCGAATGTTTGCCAGAATATCCTGCAGAGAGTAACCGGCTATATTAGAAACATCAACTAGCACTGCGCAGAGGATGTACGACATATTAACAAGGATAGCGGCAATAACCAGTCGAGGAATGAGTTTCTTCAGTCCATAATTACTGACTCCAGCGCTGGTAAGTTGCGAGTAGATAATAACCAAGAAGATAATCATAAAGGCGACATTGGCAATACTGCGCATGACATTCCAGGCGACATAAAGGTCGTTTTGAGTATCACCGGTTTTCGGTGGTTGCACCGCGATCATCTCGGCGACAACGCCAAACAGCCAGTCCATAGATTCGGCTAGCCATACGCTGACAGGACAAATAACCCATCCCAGACCACCAGTAATGGTACATGCTTGGCCAACGGCATCACTTGATCCCTGGACATTCATTTTAATGGTCTTTTTATCTTGAACATTCGAATAAACCCGACTGGCCGAATAATCATAGACTGCGTATTCTGCAGAGGTCGCACTTGGGGGGTCAGCTCCTGGTGCAAAGTAGATAACGTGTGCCTTTTGTAGTAGTGGGCGCTCGCTGACTTGTTCGATAAAGACATACAACTTACTATCAGCGGCTATACCGTGGCTATCACCTTGTTTCGCATTAGCAACAGGGTAGTACTGGTGACCGTCGTACAGGATGCTTGATCCATTCCAAGCACCTTCAGGGGTGATGAACTGTGCATGTGTAGCGGGTGTCATGAAGAGTACCCACAACAGGGCCGCCACAATAACGGTCATGACAAATGTAAAGATGCCTCGTACGGAGAACCCTCCGCGCGAAGTGGACCTTATAAGTTCCATAGCTACTTAATCATAGCATGTAACAGATAAAAAGTCAATGCTTATGCTGTACAAAAAGCCTGTTAAAAACACATCAAATTCCATTTACCGACTGCCCCTTGAAACAGATGAAGAATTCTGATACAATACACATTCGATGATTACCGCAGATAACAAGGCAAAGGCATTCAGCCTGACCCAAACTCACAAAGACGACGTTGGAAGCCCACAAGCTCAAGCGTCTGTTCTGACGACTCGTATTAAAGAGATCACAGAGCACCTACAGACCAACAAAGGCGACCACATGGCTCGTCGTGGTCTGATTCAGATGGTAGGGCGTCGTAAACGACTTCTGAAATATCTGGAAGCAAACGACTTCGAAGCCTATAAGGCAACTGTCGCAAAACTTGGACTCCGCAAATAAGCGGAGTTCTTTTTTTGCCACCCCTGCGGGGGTATTGACTTTAGTGACGAGATGTGATATATTGCACGCAAATGATTACTCAAAATGAAAACGAACGTAACGATCAAAAAGCCATCGAAAAGAAACCAAGTCCTGCAGACATGGCTCGCTTTATCCAACGTAGTAAAGCATCGAATGGTATGGTTCGTGGTGCCTTTATCGGTATTCAAGCGAACGGTGGACGCGTATTTACGAATGAAAAGGGTGAAACTGGCTATTCATTTGGCGTTGAATCAATCAACGGATTGTCTGCTGAAGAACTGGCGAAACTCGAAGAACTACGACTATTACTCGAAGGTAACTTCGGTGAGGTTGTTACAAACGAAGATGAAGCGGCTGGCGCCCTCGGCCTTGATAGGGCTGATGTGGACGAAACATACAAGTTCTTAAAGGATTTCAGCGAAGACCTATTAGACGGTGACACAGTCGAATTAAAAGCCATCGACTTTGAAAAGATTGCACTTGAACGACAGAAGAACGGTGAAGGAGATGGAACATCTCAGTTTGGTTCATTCGGAGATGCTAAATACCTTGGACGTTTCCGTAGTAACAGTGAAGGAAAACTGATATCTATTGCCATGGATGCGGTGCCGCAAACTCCTAATAACGCGGCATATGTTCTGCGCAATGACGAGAGTTATATTGCCGACGTCGAAGCGGCACTTGCTTCCAAGAAAGCAATCCGTGAAACTCAATCGTATCGTCAGATTACTCACAACGAGAAAACTGGTCCTGAAGGCGTACGCCGTCGCATGGCTAAGGCATTAACAATGCCCTATGTCGATTTCCTCGACCGCGAACACATCGATCTCTAAGAGAAGCATAAGTAGTATTCATTTACTTTCAGGCTCATATATAGTATAATATATATGTCCATAGTGGACACATGTAGCACCCGACGCATTACGGAAGGGAACAACCACAATGACAGGAGGTCTGGTCATGGAAACGGACAGAGTGGCGGGCAAAGCGCCCGTACCTGAAGTCCGCCTTCGTGGCACGCATCGATTCGAATCCATCGAGGATTCGAGTGATCTCGAAGCGCGCCTCCTCCTTGCAATATGGGGGACAGATCAAGTTCTCACCTTGGATGTCACTATCCACGGCGAGACTCGAGTCCTCGTCGTCGACCCGCTCAGCGAAGTCTACGAAGAGTCATCGGCAGGCAGAACCTATGTCTTCCGTCTTCTCTCTGGAGAAGTCGACGGCTTCGAACGTGAAGTCGCCATCCTTCTCCCTCACCAAGGAGGAAAAGCTCTTGTGTCGGTCCCGTACTAACCACTAAACGGGAATGGACGCTCGAGAGAACACCCTGCACGTCATACTGTGACTGCTGCCTGGGTGTTCCTCGGGCAGCAGCCATATTGATGCATAACGCGTACATCCAGTCGGAAGTAGTCGCTAGGTATCAAGCTCGTTATAGATATAGACTGGCTTGTCATTCGTGATGTAGTCGGCAATATCGATCGTCTGCAAGAACGCTGGCAGTACGTAATGTGTTTTTGGGTCCAAGAACTCATGTCGCACGAGCTCTAGTTCACCGTGTGAGGTGGTAGAGAAGTCGATGGCTGTATAGTCATCAGTATTTTCGATATGGAAGAAGAACTCTAAATACTCTTTTTCGCCTTCGCTAAACTGCTGGATAAACAATAGTTTACCAACACGTGGCGTAACGCCAGTTTCCTCGATCATTTCGCGGTGCAGGCCCGAGGCGAGTGATTCGCCAATATCTAGACCACCGCCAAATGTTCCCCAGTGGGCGCTCTCGCTGTCGTCTTGCTGGCGAAACTTTGTAACTAGTAGTTTGCCGTCTTTAAAAATAATACCCCGCACGTTGACTCGTCGTGTCTTCATAGACTCTCCTCTGTAGATTTGTTATATAAGATAGCGCAAGTGGTTCGGCTCGTCCGTACGTTTGGCGCATAGCGGATCCCGCAGGATCATAGTGTGATTAGTGTAACATGAACGGGGGTAGTGGCAATAGTCTATGGTATAATGAAAAGCGTACTTAGGGCGATGTAAGTGACGGATACAGATTCTTATAGATCATATAAGATTCCATGTACCCTTTACTTATTCACCTTTAAGAAATAAGTATAACTAAAAGAAGGAGGTGCCCCATGGCAATCATTAACCCTTACGGTAAGGATATTATTAAAGTTACCACCGAATTTGAAGGTCGACCGTTGACCCTCGAAGTAAACCGCGTCGGCTTCCGCAGTACCGGTTCAGTTATGGTTACCTACGGCGACACGGTTGTCCTGGGTACCGCACAGGTCGGTTCACGACCAGTGATGATGGATTATTTCCCACTGTCTATCGACTATGAAGAAAAAATGTATGCAGCTGGCAAAATTAGCGGTAGCCGCTTCATTAAACGTGAAGGCCGCCCGAGTGACGAAGCGATTCTGATCGGTCGCATTATCGACCGCCCAATCCGTCCACTGTTTCCAAAGGGCTATCGCCAAGAGGTGCAAGTGGTCGCGAGTGTTCTGAGTCTTGACCCATCATTCCGCCCAGACATGATCGCAATGATCGCAGCGAGTAGTGCTTTGATGCTGACGGGGACTCCATTCGATGGTCCTGTTTCAGGGCTTCGTATCGGACGCATAAATGGCGAATTTAAAGCGTTCTTGAGCCCAGAAGAGCGCGATGCCAGTGATCTCGACCTTGTTGTCGCCGGAATTGAAGGTGGTATCACTATGGTCGAAGCAGGTGCGAACGAAGTCGACGAAGAAGTTGTCGCCGATGCGCTGGTATGGGCATTCGAGCATTACCAGCCAGCTATTAAATTGCAACAAGAACTTGCCAAGAAGATCGTACCAACACCTCAAGAATTTATGCTTGTCCTTCCGGACGAAAACATCCAAGAAGTGGTGAATGAATGGGTTAAGGGCAAACTCGGCGATGCAGTCCGTAAACCATATCCAGAACGCAATGAACTAGTAAACCAGCTTCGTTGGGCATTTCATCAAGAGATGTCAGATAAGCTAGGTGAAGATACTTACAAATCAGCTCACGATGAGTACGACGAAGCCTTTACCTCAGCTGTCCACAAGGATGTCCGTCGTGGCATCGTCGAAGACAAGATTCGTCCAGACGGTCGAAAGTTCGATGAAATTCGTCCACTTTCGAGCGAAGTAGGGGTATTGCCTCGAACTCACGGTTCGTCACTATTTACTCGTGGTATGACCCAAGGACTAAATATTATTACCTTAGCACCACTTAGCTATGCCCAAATCGTTGATACGATGGAAGTGACTGACGGCGAACGTCGTTACATGCATCATTACAATGCACCAGGCTACACCGTAGGTGAAGTCCAACGCCTAGGCAGCCCTGGACGCCGCGAAATTGGTCATGGTTACTTGGCTGAACGTGCTGTCTTGCCGGTCCTGCCATCTGAAGAAGATTTCCCTTACGCAATTCGTAGTGTTACCGAGATCATGAGCCAGAACGGTTCAACCTCAATGGCGGCTACCTGTTCAAGCGTCCTTGCCCTGATGGATGCCGGTGTGCCTATCTCTGCACCAGTCAGTGGTATCGCAATGGGATTGATCATGGAAGGTACAACGCCACATATTCTTTCAGACATCGCTGATGCTGAAGACTTTGCGGGTGATATGGACTTTAAATCAGCTGGTACCGCAAAAGGTATCACTGCCTTGCAGATGGATATGAAAGTCCATGGTTTGCCAACCGAGATTCTTCGAGAAGCACTACTTACCGCTAAAGTAGGCCGAGCGCATATTCTCGAACACATGCTGACGACACTTGCCGAGCCTCGTGCCAAGCTCAGTCCGTTTGCGCCACGTATCGAAAAGATCAAGATTAATCCTGAAAAAATTGGTGCCGTTATTGGTAAGGGTGGAGAAGTGATCAACAAGATAACTTCTGAAACTGGTGCACAAATTGACATCAAGGATGATGGTTTGATTACGGTTGCCGCAGTCGATACTGCCAGTATTGAACGTGCCCTTGAGTGGATCAAGAGCCTCACGACTGAACCTGAAGTAGGCACCATCTACGAAGGTAAAGTCGTCAGTATTAAAGAGTTCGGTGCCTTCATTAACATCATGCCTGGTATCGACGGTATGGCTCATATTTCTCAACTATCGAACGAACGTGTCGAAAAAGTTGAAGACATCCTCCACGAAGGTCAGATCGTAAAAGCTAAGTTGATTGCCATCGACGAACGCGGTCGCTTGAGCCTCAGTTTGAAAGATATTGATAACGCTTAGTTCACTGTTATTCCAAAGATCTGTATACTGAAGGAAGTTAGAAAAATAGGAGGGAATCCATGAACCCAGATCAGAACGTGCCGGCAGATCCAACGCCACCGACACCAGAACCAACACCAACACCGGTGGCACCAAGTCCACTATCAGATCCAACGCAACCTGTTGCGCCGATAAATCCGTTAACACCAGATCCAGCCACGCCAGCTAGTACTGATGCGCCGTCACCATTTGGAGCGGTGCCATCACCAGTGGCAACACCTGTTGCACCACCTGTACCAGTACAGCCAACTGCGGTATTTGGTTCATCACCGAATAATGATCCTATCCCGACACCGGGCGGTAATTCAAAAAAGAAACTCATTATTCTTTTGAGCGCCATTGTCGGAGGATTGATCGTACTTGGTGGTATCGCTATTGCCGTTTACGTTATCTTCTTTATGGTGACCAAGGAGGATTACAAGAAAGCCTATGACCAAATGAGCATCGTTCAACAAAAGACCGATGACGGTTCAGATATCAGCAGCAGTTCATCAGAGTCGACGTTCGAGACGGTAAAGACGGCCTATGAAGAATACAAGGTTGAGAACGCAAAACTCGCTAATCTTAAAGCAATTCGCGCCGACGCTGATATACACCAAAAGTACGTCGCATATGAAGTAAAGTCGAAAGAGTTCGTCGCATTCATGGACGCCTTTCTTCCATCATATGGCGCACTGCTCACGGCAACCGATTCGCTGTCAGCACTTAGTTCAGACTTCTCATCAGCATCAGTTCAAACGGCTTTGAGCGCATTTGAAACTGCTTCTGGTGATATCACTGATCCAACTCTGAAGACATATGTTGATAGTGTTATCGTCAGCTACAAGGAACTTCTGGTTCAAATAAAGGTCTATGAATCTGCTTCATCGAACAGTGAAAAACTAGCAGCTTTGAACAAGATTAGCCCACTCACTAGTGACCTTGGTGACGCAGCGACAACTATGTCAAAAGACCTCAAAGAGCGTAGCGATGCTGTATCACCTAAAGATACCTTCAACGCACTTTCAAAGATCATTACGCAGAAATATAATGCGAGTAAATAGTTTGTTCTATGGCGCAAGAAACCAAACGCGCACTTCTTGACCACATTGCGGCAGACATTCGGGAAAAGAATGTCTGTCCAGATTTGGCTAAGACGGCACAGAACCTCGTGATGGGGGATGGCGATCTGGATGCCGATATTGTCTTTATCGGCGAAGCTCCTGGCAAGAACGAAGACGAACAGGGATTGCCCTTTGTTGGTGCAGCCGGTAAGTTCCTGAATGAAATGTTAGCGGCAGCAGGCATGGAGCGAAGTGACGTTTATATTACGAACATTGTAAAGTATCGTCCGCCCAATAATCGTGACCCTCTGCCAGAGGAAAAAGCGGCATTTTGGCCCTACCTTCTCAAGCAACTACAGATCATTAATCCAAAAGTAGTCATTACCTTGGGCAGGCACAGTATGGAATATTTTTTGCCCGATCTAAAGATAGGGCAGGTGCATGGCCAACCAAAACAGATACAGTTTGGTGATCACAAGATCGTTATCATGCCATTATTTCACCCGGCGGCCGCACTCTATAACGGCAGTCTACGCCAAACGTTAATTGACGACTTTTTGAAGGTTCCTGCGGTCATTGAACAGATGGATGCCTTGCCAGATCAGGCGTAATTTGCTATACTAAGGGCAACTGATACGGGAGAGGCACACTCCGTTATTCCGACAAAGCCTTTTCACACTCGAATTCGTTACAAACATTTTTTCAATAAATAAAGGAGAAAAAAATATATTATGGGTCAACGACGACTCTCATCGCCACAAGGTGACGATGTATCAAAACAACCGCGGAACAATACTCCGCGACCAAAACAAAGTAACACGGTGCTTGCAAACACCCAGACTCGCCGCGGCGAAGTCTTTCGTGCGCAGCGCCGTACTAGCGACGACGTCAATCTTCGTGCTTCACAGCATGTTATTAACGTCCCTGTAAACAAGTCTCTATTTAATGGACTTGGTGGACGTCAGTTCAGCTTGGTTGAACAAAAGAAACAACCACGAACGAACGGGCCAAAACTCAAAGTCATTCCTATCGGTGGGTTGGGTGAGATGAGCATCGGTAAGAACATGATGGCGATTGAATACGATAATGACATTATTGTGATCGACATGGGTTTCCTATTCCCAGGTGCTGATTATCCAGGCATTAACTATATCGTTCCAGACATCACCTACTTACTTGAAAACAAGCACAAGATTCGTGGAGTTGTCTTTACTCACGGACACCTCGACCACATTGGTGCAGCGCGACACCTGTTGTCACAGCTGGAAGCACCGGTCTTTGCAAGTAAATTTACTCTCGCCATGGTTCAACGAACAATGGAAGAGTCAACCGACGGCTTCGTTCCGGAGTACACTGAAATCGATCCCGAAAAACACGACAAGATTAAACTTGGCGACAGCTTTGAAGTCGAACTCGTTCGTGTCTGTCACTCGATTCCCGATGCTTCGGCGGTCATTGTCCGTACACCGGTCGGTAACATCCTTAATACAGGCGACTGGCGTTTCGAAGAGAACCCAATCGATGGCGTGAAGTTCGACATGGAACGTTTGACTGAAATTGCGACCAAAGAAGGTATCTTGCTGATGATGAACGACAGTACGAACTGTGAAGATGCCGGATCACACCAACATGGTGAATTCGATATCAAAGAAAGTATTGGTCAAATCATCGACGGTCATCCTGAAAATCGTATTATCGTTTCGACCTTCTCATCACAGCTCCACCGTCTACAGATCATTATGGAAGAAGCCGCAGCGCATGGCCGTAAGGTTGCGATTGCTGGTTACAGTATGATTCAGAACGTCGAAGTTGCGCTTCGAACCGGAACGATCAAGGTTCCAAAAGATACCATTGTAAAAATGGAAGACATCATCAAATACCCAGATGGTAAGGTCATCGTACTTTGTACGGGTTCACAAGGTGAGTTTAACGCGGTTCTTAACCGTATGGCATCAGGCGCACACCGCCACCTCAAGGTAAAGAACACCGACATTATCGTCTTTAGTTCAAGTGTTGTCCCTGGTAATGAAAAGTACGTTGTTCGTACTGTTGATGGATTGATGCGCGAAGGAAGTGACGTGATTCAAGATCGCAAGACTCACTTGTACGGCATCGGTCGTATCCACCTTTCGGGTCACGGTTACTACGACGACCACGTCGTATTGATTAACGCCTTGAACCCTAAATACTACATGCCAATTCACGGTGAGTTCCACATGCTTGTGCACAGCGCCGAACTAGCCGAAAAAGAATGTGGCATGAAAAAAGAGAATATCTTTGTGTGTGACAGTGGTGACGTTATCGAGATAACACCTGATGGTGTTGCAAAGCGCGGTGGACGGGTTCCTGTTGGTGGTGTTATGTACGATGACTCTGGTGCAATTGTGTCAGAAGTTGTCCTGAAGGATCGTATTCACATGGCCAGCGAGGGTATGTTTGTCGTTATCCTTACCGTTTCAAAGGGTAACGGACGCCTACTGACTAGCCCGGACATCATTTCACGAGGGTTCATTTACCTGCGTGACAGTGAAGAGCTGATGGGAATCATTCGTCAGTACTTGAAACAGAAAGTTGCTCGTTCGTTTAGTGGACGACGTGTTGACCTCGATGTTATCAAGAAAGAAATCAAAGACGAAATTACTCACGTACTATATGACCAAACTCGTCGTACACCAATTGTTATCCCAGTGATCAACGAAATTGGTGGTGGCGGCAAGCCTCAGGAAAATGGAAACAACGGACATGAAGGGGGGCAACGTCCTCACAATAACCAGCGTTTCCAACGTCCGCAGTCGCAGGCAGGCCAAACACCTGGACAACAGGCTGGTCCTCGTGAAGAACAAGGTCCACAGGAAAAAAGTTTCCCAGCACCTGTTGTTCCAGACATCGAAACAGTTGAGCCAAGCACTATAACTGAAACTCGCGGCTACTAAATAAATAAGACCTAAAAATGAGCAAGCCCCGCCATCATATGCGGGGCTGCTTCTCATGACCTTCCTAGTGGGTCACAGGTTGAGCTCGACGCGCTGATTGGCGGGGGACTTGTGGGAGACGTACGGGATGGTGCTAGTGAAGACTTCCAAGGGGAAGATCTTGCCACCGTCCACGATGACGTCGACAGTCAGGATGAACGGGCTTCCCTCGAGAGGGATGCCACGAACTTGTTCGCTGGACTGTTTGGGAACGACGACGCGGAAGCTGTCCCAGACCCAGGTGTCGTTCGGACCCTGAAGGCGGGTGAACAGCGCGCCGCCTTGGCACGTGTACATAATGCCGACGTCATACTCCTCCTTGCTCGGAAGGAGTTCGAGGTATTCGATTCCTTTCGGGCCGGGGAGGTTGATAAAGAGCGAGGGGGTGGTCATGGCGTGACCCGCCTTCCTAATTGATGTCGGACATTACAGCCAGTATAAAACGCTTTTGGCTAAATACAACCATAAGCCTCTTGCAAAATGTAGTAAATTTTGCTATAATAATGTCCAGTCAAGCGGTCAAAAACCGCCTATAATAAATAAAGATTATGGCAAAAAGAAAAAAGAAGAGCGCAAAGAAGATAGTTGCTTCAACGCCGAAGCATACGTTACCCACCGGCTTTTGGGCTCAGGTTGGTGCGTTGGCGCTGATTGCGTTCTCTCTGCTATTGATTCTCGGCTGGTTCCATATTGGTGGTCCTATTCTCGATTGGCTATACCAAGTAGCGCTTAGCTCGATTGGGTATGCCGTCTATGTTGTTCCGCTCGTCTTTATTTATGTTGCGGTTGAAGTCTTCCGCGCTGAAGATAATCGTCTTCCAGTGGTTATGAAGTTTGCGACCATCGTTTCGCTCATTTGGTTTGCTGGATTGTTCGGCTTGTTGAAAAACAGCGACGGCAGTACGACTGGTGGTTTCGTTGGAGATCTCGTCAATAGCGGGGTATTGCTATTGGTAAATGGGGGAGTTGCTGCCTTTATTTATATCCTTCTGATTCTGATCACCGCACTATTCATTATTCGGGTTTCACCATTCACTATCATTAAGAAGTTATGGGAACTGGCTCGTCGCGACAATAGCGAACAAGAAGCTAACGTTAATGTGATGCGAAATGCTGCAGCCATCGATACGCCGAAACGAACCATTGCTGATTTCAAGTTGAATGCTGGTGTGCCAATGCTCGACGAGGAAGAGAAGAAATCTTCACGGCTTTCAAGCTTTAAGAACGCAACTCCTCGTGACAAGGTCGCTGAGGAACAAGCAGCGCTTATTACGGTGAGTGATCCAAACTGGCAACCACCAAGCATCGACTTACTCGAGAAAAAACAATCACCAGCTGACGCTGGTGACGTGCAACAGAATGCCCAAATTATTAAAGACACGTTGAGTGAATTTAATATCGACGTTGACATGGAAGGCGCAAATATCGGGCCAAAGGTTACCCAGTACACATTGAAACCACCTAGTGGCGTTAAATTGACTCGTATTACGCAACTCGAAACCAACATTGCGTTGAACCTCGCAGCGCAGAGCCTTCGTATCGAAGCACCAATTCCTGGCCAAAAAGCCGTTGGTATTGAAGTACCGAATCGTAAAGCGGCCGATGTGCGTCTGCACTCGATTCTCACCAGCCCACAATGGTCTAAAAGTAGTGAACCATTGACGTTTGCGATTGGTAAAGATATCTCCGGTCAGGCAACTCTTGGTGAATTGAATAAAATGCCCCACCTTCTGATCGCTGGTCAAACGGGGTCGGGTAAGTCGGTCATGATTAACACGCTACTTTCTAGCTTGCTGTACCACAACAGCCCGAGTGAAATGAAGCTGATTCTTGTCGACCCTAAGCAAGTTGAAATGGCACCATACGAAGACATTCCGCATCTTATTACCCCGGTTATTACTGAGCCCGAGAAGACGATCAGTGCCTTGAAGTGGGCAGTAAACGAAATGCAACGTCGCTATACACTGCTGGCCGAACACAAGGTCCGCGATATTCAGACATACAATGCTATGGTCAATTCAGGGAGTAGGAAGATTGTCGTCGCTGACGAAGAGGGTAATCCCCAAGAACACCAAGAAGGTGCTATGCCGTACATTGTTATCGTCATCGATGAGTTGGCCGACCTGATGATGGCTGCTGCGCGCGATGTCGAGGCCCTGATCGTCCGTTTGGCACAGAAAGCACGTGCAGTCGGTATTCACTTAGTTCTCGCCACACAGCGCCCGTCAGTTGACGTTATTACCGGACTCATCAAAGCGAACGTGCCGGCACGTATTGCCTTTACGGTTGCCTCACAAATTGACTCACGAACTATCCTTGACCAAGTTGGTGCTGAAAAGCTGCTGGGTCAGGGTGATATGTTGCTACTGACCCCGAGTATGAGTAAACCGAAACGTATCCAAGGTGCCTGGGTTACTGATGAAGAAGTGGTCAAGATTACTGACCACCTCCGTACCCAATCACCGCCACAGTACAACGATGAAGTGGTCAGCCAGCCAGTGATCTTGAATGGCAAGGGTGGTGTGGTGATGGACTTTGCCGAGAGTGGCGACGATGATATGTATCGTGATGCGGTCCGTGTTGTGGTTGACAATGGCAAAGCTAGTGCCAGCCTGTTACAGCGACGTCTGCGCATTGGCTATGCCCGAGCGGCTCGTTTGATTGAAACAATGGAAGAACAAGGCATCATTGGCCCTGCCGATGGTGCTCGGCCACGAGAAGTCTTGATCTCTAGCTTTGACGACGTGTTTAGTAGCGGTGTCGCTCGTAGTGATGACGACGAAGAACTCGGTTAAAATTAACCCTCGTTTAATACTTACCCCGTACAGTTATTCATAGGGGCGCGTACCTTGCAATAACAGGGGAGGTAGGGTATAATAACAGGGTTATTAACTCAAGCTTATAGCAATGTATAAGCATCCGATCTAGAAAACTAGCCCGGATTCCAAAAGGAGAGACTAAGTGAAAGAATACGAACTAACCGTTCTGATTCACCCTGATCTGGAAGCAGATCTCGAAACGCCACTAGGCAAAGTGCGCGATATCATCAAAAACGCTGGTGGAAAGATCATCCGCGAGGACAACTGGGGCAAGAAAAAGTTGGCATACGCGATTCGTCGCGAAGAGTTTGGCATCTATGTGTACATGGACGTTGAATTACCTGCTGATGCTCCACTGAAAATCAGCAACACCTTTAACATTACCGACGAAGTACTTCGTTACTTGTTAGTAACAGTGAATGAAAAAGCCCGTCGTGCTCTTGAAGAGCAAGCAAAGCAAGACAGCAGCCGTGAGGGTGCAGAGGAGGAATAGGGAATATGGCAAAGAGTATCAACCAAGTCATTTTGATGGGACGCCTCACACGCGACCCTGAACAGCGCACCACAACAACTGGTAAAGTTATCGCGAACTTTAGTATTGCGGTAGACCGCGGCGGTCAAGACGACGCTGCTGACTTTTTTGAAATCACTGCCTGGGAAAAACTCGGCGAATTGGTTATGCAGTATCTGGGAAAGGGCCGTCGTGTCCTCGTCCAAGGACGTCTGCGTCAAGACAGCTGGGACGACAAAGAGACTGGTAAAAAACGCTCACGCGTTGAAGTTACCGCAACCGATGTTACCTTCCTTGATGGTCCTAGCGGTGACAACGCTGCCAGTTCATCAAGTGCCCCTCGACCAAGCTCGAACAGCTCTAGCAAGCCGAGCAAATCTGACGATGTTGTCATTGAAGACATCGACGACAAACCAATTGATTTAAGTGAAATTCCATTCTAGTACTGACTAGATGATTATTTAGGAGAATAAGAAGATGCCAAAACGACTAAAGAAAGATACGCCAGTATATTTTGACTACAAAGATGTCAAAACACTGCAACGTTTCATCAACATTTACGGTCAAATTGAACCAGTCGGTAAAACCGGCCTAAGCGCAAAGCAACAGCGCCAACTAGCTGTCGCTATCAAGCGTGCTCGACACCTCGCCCTACTTCCATTTGTCTCACAAGGATAATTGATTGTGGCGTCGTATCAGCCAACTGAACTTAAAAAGGGTGTTGTCGTTCAAATTGACGGCAAACCTTTTCGAGTGATTGACTACAACCAAAAGGTGATGGGACGTGGAGGGAGTATCGTTAATGTCAAAATCAAGAACTTGATCGACGGGAGTGTTCTTCCGAAGACGTTTAAGGGCCAGGAACGGATTGACTCTGCCGAAGTAACCAACCAGACGGTTCAGTTTCTCTACAGCGATAATGACGGCTTTCATTTTATGGACCCCGAAACATTCGAGCAGTTCCAACTGAACAGGGATGTTGTTGAAGACATGGCTGGCTATATGAAAGAAGGCGATTCGCTGAGTCTGCAGTTTTTTGATGGCCGCGTGATTACGGTTGAACTTCCAAAGAATGTCTATTTAACGGTCACCTACACCGAAGATGTCGTCAAAGGTGACACTACCAGTAATGTCCTAAAAGACGCCACCGTCGAAACGGGGTTAACGGTCAAAGTACCGGCATTCATCAAGACCAACGACGTTATCTCGGTTGATACTTCGACCGGTGAATACCGCGAACGAAAGAAAGATTAACTTCTGATGAAAGAACGACTTGATCAGGCGCTGAACCGTCTTGGTGTAACCTCTAGTCGTTCACAGGCCGAGAGCTGGATCAAGCTCGGCAAAGTAAAAGTGAATAACCAGGTGATTTCAAAGCCTGGTTATTTTGTTACCGTCGGCGCCGATATTGTACTGGATGCTGATGAACAATACGTTAGCCGGGCAGGCCTAAAATTAGCCAGCGTCGCCCAGTTACTGGGCGTTGATTTCAACGACAAAACTGTTCTTGACGTCGGCAGTAGTACCGGTGGATTTACCGATTATGCGCTGAAACACGGTGCCAAGAAAGTCTATGCTGTTGATGTTGGTACCGAACAGCTTCATCCGAGCCTTCGAAAGAACCCAAGGATTGAACTGCACGAGAAAACTGATATTCGTGATTTTACTCTCGACGATAAACCAGACATTACCGTGATGGACGTATCATTTATTAGCCTGCGCGAAATCTTGCCACACGTGGCGAATGCACTTTCAAAACCTAACACGCAGATTATCGCCATGGTAAAACCGCAATTTGAAGCAGGGCGAGAACAGGTAAATAAGGGCGTTATTAAAAATGATGCAATTCGTCGTCAGATCTTAAGGGATTTTGAGCTTTGGGCGAAGGATTGGTTCTATGTGAATGACAAACGGGACAGTGAAGTGTCGGGTGCAAAGGGTAATCAAGAACGATTCTATTTACTGACGTTAAAACGAAATTCAACAACGTCGCCAGGCCGCATGACATAGTCGCGGCCTTCGGTGCGAAGCTTACCAGCAGCCTTTGCGGCTGTCTCGCTACCTGCGGTAACAAGGTCATCAAAGTCGACGATTTGGGCGGCAATAAATCCTTTTTCAAAATCGGTGTGAATGACGCCGGCGGCTTGTGGGGCGGTAGCTCCCTTCGAAATTGTCCAGGCACGGACTTCTTTTGGTCCGGCAGTCAGGTAGCTTTGCAGGCCGAGTGTTTCATAGGCGACTCGTGCCAGCTGTGACAATCCAGATTCAGTGACGTCGTAGGCGCCCAGTAATTCTTCAGCGTCAGCGGGTGCTAACCCACGCAGCTCTTCTTCGAGCTTGGCACAAATAAAAATACTAGCATTTGGCTTGGCGAGATCTGTTAATGACTGTTTCTTAGTGTCGTTACCAAGGGTTGTTTCGTCAACATTAAAGACGTAAATAACTGGCTTTGCGGTCAGTAGTTGCAGCTCATGAATAACTTCTGTGTTCACGTTTTCCAGTGACGATACCAATGTGCCTTGCTCGAGAGCTAGCTTTATAGCGTTCAATTGTTCAATGATCACCTTGGCTGAAGGGTTACTTTTCAGTTCTCGCTCGACTTTAGGAAGGTGACGCTCAATGCTCTGTAGATCAGCAAGGATCAGTTCAGTGTTAATGGTTTCAATATCGTTTTTTGGATCGACACGGTCAGACACGTGGGTAACATCGGGGTTCTCGAAAGCTCGCACTACGTGGACAATCGCCTCACATTCGCGAATATTGGCAAGGAACTTGTTACCTAAACCTTCACCCTTGCTAGCACCAGCTACCAGGCCAGCGATATCGACAAAGGTGACGGTCGCAGGGATAACTTTCTGTGCATCGTACATTTTTTCTAACACTGCGAGGCGTGAATCAGGTACTGCAATAATACCGGTGTTCGGTTCAATGGTTGCGAACGGATAATTAGCCGCCAATATATTGTTGTCGGTCAGGGCATTAAACAGGGTAGACTTGCCGACGTTGGGGAGGCCGACTATTCCTATAGATAAACTCATATAGCTCTATTTTAACAGATATAGATTGTATTCGCATAAGCGGTATATTATACTCATGCTAAAAGGAACAAGGGGTGAAAATGGCTAGCGAAATGACTCGCAAAAAGATATTCATTGTCGCAAGTGTTGTCATTGTACTCCTCGGTGCGTTGCTTGTAGTTGTGACTCCTCGTCTTAGTTACGCCGAAGGTTTCCCTGGCGGTGGCGGCGGTACGGAGGGATGTGACCCCGACTGGAATCACAGTGAATGTATTGGCGCTGTCTGGCACTACTATAAAACCAGCAGTAACTCGGTCACTATTCCAACTATTGATGGTGCGGGCGTCGTTGTATCAAACTGTGGTTCATCTGGTGGATTCTTTGCATATGTTCTTGTTCACAAGGACAACCCAGAGTCAAATAATGTAAACGACGTCTATTCGTGGAAAATCGGCCAAGTTGGCAAAGTTGACAAAAGTGAATTCTTTGGAGGGGCGACACGTTATTACAAATACAGCGATTCGAACGATCCACTGCCAGTCAATCCAGATAATGGAAACTACAGCTGGTATTCAGCGAAAAAAGCATTTGCTCTGACAAAAGCTTTAGGCCAGAACTCTGGGTACGAATGGGATGGAAATAGTAGCTTAGGAGCGTTCTGTTACCGTGGCCTCGACTTTACTTTGACCCCTTCGATTACCGGTTCACCAACCTTTGCGACAGGCGACAGTTCAGGTAGTGACAAAGCAACTCTGACCCCAATTGTGACCAATGCCGGTCAGACTACTAGTTCGAATGCAGCCTGGCGTGTTGTTAACTTTAAGTTAGCACCTGGAGTCGCTATTCCAGCAGGAGGTGACTCGAATACCATTCCAGAAACATTCTTTGGAAACGGTGCGGTAACGGTCGCCAATAATAGCCAAGAGTTTGCAAAAGGACCTACCAGATTGAAGGTTAACCCACAGGCAATTGGTGACTTTTCGATTGGGACACGAGTCTGTTATGCACTCTCGGTTACTCCTATTACACAGACTAATAGCAACTGGCGACACAGTACGCCGTTTTGTATCATTATTGCGAAGAGTCCGAAGGTTCAAGTTCATGGAGGTGATATTCGTGTCGGCAGTGGATTCGCTAGCGAGTCGCAACCAGCGAATGCAAATATTAATACTAGCCAGACGATAAAAAGGCGATAGATAACCCACGCCTCGCGTCGTGCGCTGCTTAACAGATATAGTTTGTATTCACATAAGCGGTATATTATACTCATGTTAAAGGAATAAAAGGGTAAGGATGGCTATTAATATGACTCGCAAAAAGATACTCATTGTCGTAGGTGTGATTGTTATACTCATTGGTGGAGTAGCGGTGTACGCATTTATGACGGGATTCTTTACGCCATCAAAGACGGCCAATACTAGTACCGATACCCCATCGACAACGCATTATGAACAAGAGGCGAGTTTTAAGAAGAAGCAGTCTCAAGTGACAAAACTTGTCGAAGCGGGTGACGAAGCATCTATAAAAGAGGCTGAAGCGATTGCAAAAGCTGAAACAGAGGCAGCCGAAAAGAGTGGGAATGATGCCTACATTGTCGATGCGGCGCTTGCCCAAGCACTACTGTTCATAGATACCGGTCGTGCCCAACAGGCGCTCGACGAAATCCTCTTACCGCTTGAGCAAAAGTATGGCACCAACGACACTTACCGGTTTTTGATTTATGCTGTTATCAGTCGAGCGTATACGGTTCTCGGTGATACGACTAAAGCCACTGAGTATTATCAGAAAATACCAGAAAAAGGTTGGGATTAATGACCATTGGTCTTAAAACTATTTCGCTGATTTCGCTGATGACTGTGCTGGTCACTGTACTGGTGATTATTCTGGTTCCGCGGTTCGCTTTAGCCGAGGCAGGTCCTGGTGGAGGTGGTGGATCAAACGGCTGTGCTGCGTATAACTATAGTACTTGTACTGGGGCGGTATGGCGCTACTATAAATCTACCAGTAACTCCGTTCCTATCAAGAATGTTGGTGCGGGGTATACGTACGTTACCAACTGTGGATCAACGGGTGGTTATTTTGCCTACGTCTTGGTTAATAAATATAACCCTAATAACGAGGGCTTGGTACGGTCATGGAAGATTGGTCCAGTCGATGGCGATCCTGGTAACAGGAGCGAATTTTTTGGAGGATGGACACGTTATTATGTATACAGTAACCCGAACGATCCACTGCCAGTTAATCCAGGTAACGGCATGTACAGCTGGTACTCTGCAAAAAAAGCATTCGAGCAAACTAAGTCCCTTGGTCAAAACTCTGGCTACAACTGGGATGGAGGTAGCTCACTAGGATGGTTCTGCTATCGTGGTCTCGACTTTACCCTCACCCCTTCTATTACCGGTTCGCCGACCTTTGCTACTGGTGATAGTTCAGGAAGTGACAAGGTAACCCTGACGCCAATAGTCACTAACGCTGGCCCGACGACTAGCTCTAACGCAGCGTGGCGGGTGGTTAATTTCAAACTCGCACCTGGGGTCGCTGTTCCGGCTGGCGGCGACTCAAATACTATTCCAGAAACATTCTTTGGAAACGGTGCGGTGACGATTGCGAGTGGTAGTCAAGATTTTGTCAAAGGAGCGAGTGGTGTCGCAGTAAATCAGCAGATAATTGGTGATTTTCCTTTAGGGACACGTGTCTGCTATGCGCTTTCGGTCGTACCCATCACGCAGTCTAACGGTAATTGGCGACATAGCACGCCGTTTTGTATCATTATTGCGAAGAGCCCAAAGATTCAGGTCCACGGTGGAGATATTCGAGTGGGGAGCGGATTTGTCGGCGAGGCGACGCCAGCGAATGCAAATATTAATACTAGCCAGACGATAAAAAAGAGATAGGAATATATGCGAACTTACGGACAACGATTTCAACAATTGATACACAGCCCAAGGCTACTTGTAGGACTATTTGTGCTAAGCGTTACTCTCGCAAGCACGTGGTCAATTCAGGCGAATGCGCTGACGAATGTCGGACCAGATCCAGCAGACTTTTCGAATGGTATCCGCTATGCACTCGAGGATACACCGCAACTCAAAGTGACGACCAGTATTGTTCCGATCTATTCTCCGTATGACCCAGGAACAGTTCAGGTAAGTGCGTATTCATTTAAGTTTGAGAATCGTCCCGGTACACACGCTAAGGTCCAGTTTTCGTACACAAATTCTGGTGGGGGAACCTCGAACACGATACTTCAAAGTGATGGAACGATGAATGTATCTGGATTTCAATATGATCCTAACACCGGTTACTATTACAGTTTGATGACTGCAACGCTGATCAATAATGGGTCGACGTACCCAGTTATCAATTATCGATTATCAGCGTCAAGTCCAATCATTTTCGGTTACTATGCAGCAAACGGAAAAAACTTTGCGGTTGAAAATGATAAGCGTGACGATGCCTTTGATTCGTCTGGAGCTGGTCAGTATCATACGTATCGGGTTCCATTCGGAACGCAGTGTCAGGCACAAAGTAATACGACCGCTGTCGCCCAAATCTATGACGGTGATAACGGCAATCTTGGGGTGCAACCAACTCCGTTTAACGTCTCTGTATACGATGAAACCGACGGGACGACACAAAATCCTTCCCCAAGTCCGAGTAATGGCGAACAAGATGGTCAGACGGCTTCCTATAGCTTTACGGTCAAGCCTTACCACAAATACCGCTTTGTTGTTAGTAACGTCTATGCCAACAATGTAATGCAAATTAAATTGCCATATGACAGCATTTACTACAATGCTGATTGTCGTCAGCTTGAGATTACCGACCGTGTGTATGGTAGCTGGGGTGAGTATGGCGTTTCAGCAACAGGTACTATCAAGGGTATCGGTTCAGGTTCGGCATTTGCCGGTAAGGGCCTATCGCATACCACACTGTGTAGCTATAGTTTCTTGATTCTATCGAATGCAACGACCCCCGGTACGAACTGTAAGAGTACTGCGACACTTGGATCGTATAATCCAAATCGCACTATTCCGGACGTGGCGGCAACATTCTCGCAGGCGGCTGCAACAAATTCAGTATTGGGCAATGTAGATGTCAGTAGTTTAAGCGGAACCTACACTGCCAGTGGATCGGTGAACTTGACTGGCGGCACTCTGTCGGCGGGTAGGTGGGCGGTGATAAATGCGACAGGTCAATCGGTCACCATTAGTGGCGATTTGAACTATGCTCCTGCGCCTATGATGTCACTTGATCAGATTCCGCAATTGATTATCATCGCTGATAACATTAACATCCAAAGTAATGTATCAAAGGTTGATGCTTGGCTGGTAGGTAAGGGGACGATCAATACGTGCTCGGATGTTGCAAAAGCAAATATCAACGCAAAAAATTGTGATACATTACTCGTTGTAAATGGACCAGTGATGGCCGGACGACTACTACTGTACCGTACCGCAGGGTCAGGTAATGGAGATCAGTCAGGTGATCCAGCAGAGGTCTTTAACCTTCGCCCCGACGCCTATTTGTGGGGTATTACCCATGTGTCGACCAATGGTAGGATCGAAACCGTCTACCAACGCGAACTTCCGCCACGTTTCTAGCGTTCTTCTCCTTGCTTTTACGCTTATGCTTTAGGTATAATGAGGGGCAATATGGCATTACTAAAGGGCGTGGGCGACTTCTTTGCTCTAGACATAGGAACGAATGCTGTCAGGGTACTGCAGCTTTCTTCGACCGGCCCTGATAGTTGGGCGCTTGTACACTTTGGATATGCCCCTTTAGACGAGAAAACCAGCGAGAGTAATTCACCCGAGAGTCAGCGCCGATTAGGCGAGGTGATTATGACGGCAGTAGGTCAGAGTGGTATCCGCTCAAAGAATGTCATCATCGGATTACCTTCAGCAAAAACATTCACCACAGTAGTTGAAGTACCGACAATGCCCGAAAACGAACTACGAAGTACGATGAAGTATCAGGTTGATCAATACATTCCGATGGCAGTGGCCGAGGCAAAGGTTGACTGGGCATTACTCGGTCCGTCACTCCACGACCCAAAGCAACAAGAAGTGTTGATTGCCAGTACAGCAAATGCCTATGCCGAAGAGCGTCTTGAGTTTATCGAAGGGCTTGGCCTTGATGTCATCGCCGCTGAACCTGATCCACTTGCGATGGTTCGCTCGCTACTACCAGCGGGTATTCCCGATGCACGTTTGATTATCGATGTCGGTGAACAATCGACCGACCTCGCAATCACCTATGCTGGTTCACCACGACTGGTTCGTACGATTCCTATGGGCGTTCGTTCGTTGGTTAAAGCAGCCGTTCAGAACCTGAATGTCCAAGACGACCAAGCCCGTCAGTTTATTTTGAAATTCGGCCTTGCTCCTGATCGTTTGGACGGTCAAGTTTACCGTGCAATCGAATCAACGCTTGATAACTTTGCCACTGAACTTACCAAATCAATCAAGTTCTTCCAAACCCGTTACCCGAACACCCCAGTAGGGGGCATTCTACTATCTGGATTTAGCGCTGTTGTCCCTCAGTTTGGTGACTATGTCACGGCAAAAACGGGTATTGCGTCGAGCTTGGCTAATCCTTGGCAAAAGGTCCGAGTATCTCAATCTGATCAACAACAACTTATGTCGGTTGCTTCAGAATTTGCGACGGTTATTGGTCTGGCACAGAGGGGGAATAGGTAATGATTGAAATCAACCTTGTCCCTGACGTAAAACAAGAGCTGATTACGGCAAGACGTATTCGCGCCACTGTCATATCAGGAGCAATTATTGCGACGATTATTTCGCTGAGCGTTGTTGCGGCCCTTGCGATATATATTTTTGGTGTTCAGTCGGTTCGAGGGGCACTGTCTGACGATGCGATTAAAAAAGGTGGCGATAAGCTTTCGTCGGTTGAAGATCTTTCGAAACTCCTTACAATCCAAAATCAGCTGACTAAAATAAATACACTGAACGATAGCAAGAAAATTGATTCACGCGTCTTTGACGTATTACTTGCTATCATCCCCCCGTCACCGAACGATATTCAAATCTCGAACTTGGTGATTGATGCTGAATCAGGCACGTTAAAGCTCGAGGGTCAGGCTCCGAGTGGCTACGCAGCCCTCGAGACGTTTAAAAAGACAATTGCAGCTGCAAATATTCGCTTTAAAGATACCGATGACAAACAAGTCGACTTGGTACTGGCAAGTGACATCAGCACCAGTAACGTGAGCTACGGTGAAGATGCCAGTGGAAATAAAGTACTGCGCTTTACGATCTCGTTCATATACGCTGAAGAATTATTCTCACCGGCCATCACCACTCCATCGATTGTCCTGATTAATGGTGGTAACGTTACCGACTCGTACTTAGGTATTCCAAAAAGCATCTTTGTGGATCGAGCGACAGATATAGAGGGGACTCAGTAATGAAACCAAACGATACCGCTCTTCGGAAGCGAACACAGATCTCGAAAGCGAATCGCACAATGTTCCTTTGGATTGCCGGTGCTTCGGCATTAATCGGATTTGCTCTCGTTGCCGTCATCTTCTTGTCGCAGAAGCTGATCTTTAACGAAAAAGTATTGTTTGAGAAGAATAAAACGATCGCGACACTCGAGACCAATAACAAGGTTGTTGGTGATCTACAGACAGCTATCCGTGTCCTCGATACAAACGAAGCACTCGCTAAGAACAAGGCAAAGGACGACGACCAGGCCGTTCAGGTGATCCTTGATGCATTGCCATCTGACGCAAACTCACTGGCACTCGGTGCCTCCCTCCAAGACAAGTTACTAGCGGGAATTACTGGATTAAAGATAAATAGCCTACAGGTTGACCCAGTTCAGGGGATTGAAACCAGTGAAGGTTCGGTCATCGATTCAGCCACACAAACTGCCACTGCCAGCGATAACCAAATTACTTTCCAATTCGCCGTTAGCGGTACTGCAGATGCCCTTCGTCAAGCACTATCGAACTTAGAGCGCTCGATCCGAACGATTGATATTACCCGTGTCCAAATCGAGAGCCAAGGGGCTGACCAAGTAATGACCGTTCAGGGACGCGCTTTCTACGAACCAGCCAAAGAAGTGAAATTATACGATATAAAGGTGAAGCCATGAAACGAACAGATATAGCATTGATTGTTCTCATCGCAGGTCTTAGCGCTGGTATTGCCTATGTTGTCGGTAACAGTATTTTTGGAAATATCAACGAGACGGGGGCAAACGTCCAGACCATTGATCCTATCACGAGTAAAGTTGAAGAGCCAAGTGAAGCAATCTTTAACGATAACGCAATCAATCCATCGGTTGAAGTCCAAGTAACCACGCCGGCTGAAACAACTGATACCACTGACACGACGACACCTACCGAAGAGACACAATCATAGGAGGCCATCATGCCATTACTGACTGATGACATACAAGAAAAGCTGGTAAAACTCCTCATTGATGAAGGATTGGTAACGTCAAGCACGCTTCAATTAGCACAGCAGACCTCGGTACAACAAAAGAAGCCGCTTTTTAGCTTACTGACCGAACAGAACATCGTCGATGACGAGTTACTGACGCATGCCATCGCACAGGTATCCGGTGTCCCATACGTTAACTTATCTAATATTCTTATCGATCAAAATATTTTGTCCTTATTACCCGAAGATATCTCGGAACGCTTTATGGCGGTGCCGCTGGCTGAAGTCCAAAACCGACTTGCGGTCGCAATGATCGACGCCAACAATGTCCAAGCCGTCGACTATCTAGCTAACCGCATCCAGCGCCCATTAAAGGTCTTCATGGCATCAGAAGCCGGCGTACGACACGTGTTGGATCAATATCGTACTGACCTTTCGAGTGTCGACAAGGCTGCTGAGGTTTCGCAGGAAGAGGCCAAGGCCGACGAGGCGAGTGATGTAAAGACAATTGTCCAAGATTCACCGATTAGCCAAGCCCTTAGTAAGATTTTGGAATACGCAATTAAGTCGCGCGCCAGTGATATTCACATTGAACCTCTTGAAGGTACCTTAAAGATTCGTGTTCGCGTTGATGGCGTACTGCGCGAGATCATGCAACTGCCAAAAAGTATCGAACCGGCACTGGTCAGTCGTGTAAAGATTCTGTCTGAACTAAAGATTGACGAACACCGCGTACCGCAAGACGGTCAGTTTACTGTAAAGATCGCTGGTAAAGAAGTTGACCTTCGTATCGCAATTAGCCCTGTCGTTTGGGGTGAACAAATTGTTATTCGTTTGCTGGATAAATCCGGCAACAGCTTTGATATCGAAGAAATGGGCTATGCTGGCCGCGCCCTACGGGTGATTCGTCACGGTATTAAACGACCGAACGGCATGGTACTGACCTCTGGACCGACTGGTTCGGGTAAGTCGACCAGTTTGTATGCCCTGATAAAAGAAATTAAAAATGACACCGTGAATATTGTCACACTGGAAGACCCTGTTGAGTACAAAATGGATGGGGTCAACCAGATTCAGGTGAATGCTGACGTTGGCTTGACGTTCGCGAACGGCCTTCGTTCGATTCTGCGTCAGGACCCTGACGTCGTGATGGTAGGAGAGATCCGTGATGGTGAAACTGCTGCTTTGGCTGTGCAGGCCGCTCTCACCGGACACTTGGTATTCAGCACATTGCACACCAACAGCGCAGCCGGCGTGTTGCCACGTTTGCTAGATATGGACATCGAGCCATTCTTGATCGCCAGCACAGTGAACACAATTATTGGTCAGCGTTTGGTGCGCCGCGTGTCGACAAAACGTGAGACCTACCAGTCATCACCAATTGAAACACAGAATATTAATGCGACAATTGGCCACCTGTTACCGAAAACATCGGCTGATGTGGCGCGAGTTTCTCAAGATTTAGGCTACAAAGACCTTCCTTTGGCGGGCCAAAGCGCTTATACTTTGGTAAGAGGTATCGACACTCCTCAAACCCCTAAGGGTTATAGCGGACGAGCAGGTATCTATGAGGTCATGGACGTGAACACTGATATTCAAAAACTTATCATTGATCACGCAACCAGCTCAGAGATTCAGCGCGTGGCCGTCTCGCAGGGGATGATTACGATGCGCCAAGACGGCTACCTAAAGGCACTGTCTGGCGTCACAACCATTGAGGAAGTTAACCGTGTCACATCTGATGCGTCATAAAGGGTGGAAAACAACATGCAGAACCAACAATTAAGAATCGAAGTATTATTGGAAGAAGTCGTCAAACGGCGAGCTTCTGACCTCCACCTTCAGGTGGGATTGCCACCAATGCTTCGTATCGATGGATCGCTGGTACCGGTCGCTGGCTTTAACCCACTGGATGAAGCGGGTGTTGAAACACTTATTTTTGCTATTTTGGACCAAGACCAGCGCCAGATTCTTTTGAAAGACAAAGAATTCGACTTTAGCTTCGCCTTCGGAACGCTCGGTCGTTTCCGTGTGAATGCCTTTCACGAACGAGGTAACCTGGCCGGTGCACTGCGGTTGATTCCAAATGAAATTAAATCGATTACCGAACTAGGTATGCCAAATGTTGTCCTTGGATTTGCCGATTACCCGCGCGGATTAGTGCTAGTCACTGGCCCCACCGGTAGTGGTAAATCAACGACACTAGCAGCACTAGTCGACAAGATTAACACCGAAAAAGCCAACCACATTATTACGATCGAAGATCCAATCGAGTTTACCCACAAATCAAAGAAATCGGTCGTGGTTCAGCGTGAAGTTCACTACGACACCTATAGTTTCTCGGCGGCACTTCGTTCTAGCTTGCGTCAGGACCCTGACGTTGTGTTGATTGGTGAGATGCGTGACCTTGAGACTATCTCGGCAGCGATTACGATCGCCGAAACCGGTCACTTGGTGTTTGCAACCCTTCACACCAACAGTGCAGCTCAGTCAATCGACCGTATGATCGACGTGTTTCCGCCACACCAACAGCCACAAATTCGAGCACAACTTTCAAATATCTTGATGGCAATTGTGTCACAGCGCCTCATTCCATCAATCGGTGGGGGACGAGTCGCAGCAGCAGAAATCTTGGTCGCTAACCCAGCGGTTCGAAACATTATTCGTGAAGGGAAAGCCCATCAACTGGATGCGATTATTCAGACGGGTGCTGATCAAGGTATGCAGACGATGGACCGTACCCTCGTCAGCCTCGTTCAGGCCGGAACGGTTACCTACGACAACGCCCGCGAGTTTGCTGTCGATCTGACTGAATTCGAAAGGTTAATGCGAGGATAATCTGTGAAGAAATTTGTTTATCAGGCTCGCGATCAGGCGACTAACAAGATCACCAAGGCTTCATTGCAGGCCGAGTCTGAGAATGCCGCCGCGCAGCTGCTGATTAAACAAGGCTTTGTGCCCCTTTCGATCAAAGAGCAAATCGGTGACGGGTCGTTTTTATCTAAGTTGACTGGACGTATTACCACTAAGGATAAAGTGGTCTTTACACGTCAGCTTGCGACTTTGATCGGTGCTGGATTGCCACTGAGTCAGAGCCTGCATACCGTGTTAGAGCAGACCCAGAACAAGCAACTTCAATCAGTGATCCAGGAAATTGTTGCCGACGTTGAAGGGGGTAAATCGCTGTCGATTGCTTTTGGTAAACACCCAAAGGTGTTCGATGGTGTATTTATTTCACTCGTCTCGGCAGGTGAGATGTCAGGAACACTTGATGAATCGTTGCAACGGGTCGCGAATCAACAGGAAAAAGACGCGGCCACGATGAGTAAGATTAAAGGTGCGCTGACATATCCGGTGATTGTTCTGGTCGTCATCTTTATGGTGTTGGCATTTATGTTATTTACCGTGGTACCACAGGTTGAGAAATTGTACGAAGACCTCGACAAAGATTTGCCATTCCTGACACAGATTATGGTGAGCGCCGCTGATGTTTTGCAAAACTGGTGGTGGCTGACGATTATTATTGTCGGTGCGGCGGTATATTTCCTCTTACAGTACTTCAAAACAGAATCGGGTATTCACTTTAAGGACCTGTTCAAGATAAAAGTACCGATATTCGGTAAGATGCTACAGAAACTATACATGGCGCGCTTTGCGAGGACTGGTCAGACGTTGTTGGCTACTGGTGTCAGCATGTTGGATATGTTAAAAGTGACCGCAACTGCAGTCAATAATACAATTATAGAAAAAAGCATCAACCGTGCTGCCGATAAAGTTAAGGGGGGTAAGGCACTCTCGACCGCACTCGAGCCTGAAGAGGTGATTACCTCACTGGTTCCTCAAATGATCAAAATTGGTGAACAGTCAGGTCGCATCGACGAGATGCTGGGAAAAGTAGCCCAAGTCTACGAAGATGAGCTAGATGAACAGATCAAAACGATTTCGACTGCGATCGAACCGATTTTAATGGTGGTCTTGGCGGTCGTTGCCGGGGGTATGGTGGGGGCTATCTTGCTGCCGATCTACTCTTTGGTAAACGGAATTAACATTTAAATTGCTAGACAAACGTCCGTTCGTCGGCTACTATAAGCACAAGCAGTTATGCATAACATGGTTCATTTGAAAGGTGGAAAAGTTTCTATGAGCGCGCTCAAAAAAGAAAAAGGATTTACGATTATCGAGGTGGTACTGGTACTTGCCATTGCTGGCCTGATTTTCTTGATGGTATTTATCGCTCTTCCTGCATTGCAACGTAGTCAACGTGACTCACAGCGCAAGAATGACATGTCTCGTCTGCAGACGGCACTCGTTAACTACAGTAGCTCAAACCGCGGTAACGTTCCAACGACCGCTGCTGTATGGTCAACCTTTGTAAACACCTATGTTGCTTTAAACGGCGACACATTCATCGATCCATCAGGTGCTCCAAGTGGCTCTGGTGCGGGTGCCGGTGCCGGACAAGCAACCTACTTACTGACCCAAGGTCCAGCAGCAGGCAGTCCTCCTGCGACCGCCTTTGGTCCAGCCGTGCAAAACATCATCTATTACAATAACTCCGCAACGTGTAGTACGAGTAACTCAGCAGATATTGTCGCGGCAGGAACTCGTAAAGTAGCCTTCCGTATGGCCCTTGAAGGTGGTGGATACTACTGCGTCAATAACTAGCTCGTCGCTTAGCGAACTGGTATCATAGAACTATGTCTGATGTCTTTATCTACGTCGCCCTCGCATTGTTTGGGCTGATCCTCGGCAGTTTCTCGGGTGCAACCGTATGGCGTATTCGTGCCAGGCAATTACGAGATGACAAGAAACACGGAGAAAAGGTCGGTAAGAAAGAATACGACCGACTATTACCGTTGTTGCATAAAAAGCTGTCTCGTGACCGCTCACAGTGTCTCCATTGCGGGTATGAACTTACTTGGTATGACTTGATTCCGCTGGTAAGTTGGATAACGTTGCGAGGACGTTGTCGAGAGTGTAAAAAACCGATCGGTATCTTTGAACCGCTGATTGAACTTGGTTTGGCACTGTTTTTCGTCCTGTCTTATGCACTGTGGCCTGTGCCGATCGAAGGATTCTTCGCAATTAGTTCGTTTATTCTGTGGTTAGTAGCTGGAGTAGGCCTGGCAATCCTTGCTGCCTACGATGCAAAATGGTCTTTACTGCCTGACAAGATCAACATTGCAGTGATAGGTGTAGGCCTTCTCAGCGTCGCTATCATGGTAATCGTCAGTGATCAGCCACTGTTGCAACTTGCGAGTGCTGTCGGTGCCGTAGGTGTCCTGAGTGGCCTATATCTAGCATTGTACCTGGTATCAAAGGGTAGGTGGATCGGGTTTGGTGATATCAAACTTGGTTTGGGTCTGGCGCTACTACTTGGCGATTGGCGATTGGCGTTGATTGCACTGTTTATGGCAAACCTTGTCGGTTGTTTGGTCGTGATTCCACTTCTTATCACGAAACGTCTAAAACGTAATTCACATGTTCCATTTGGCCCATTTTTGATTGCGGGCATGATCATCGCACAATTTGTTGGTCCAACCTTGATTGACCTCTATACATTTTCACTCATCTAGGCGAAAATCACGTGTCGCTTATGCTATAATGGCCTCACATGGGCGCATTTTTCAACAGGGGTTTTACGATCATCGAAACGATGCTGGTGCTGGCAATCACTGGTGTGTTAGTAGCGGCTCTGTTGGTAGGTGTCGGAACCTCGGTAAATATTCAGCGTTATCGTGATTCGGTGACTTCGCTGAAATCTTTGGTTCAAGACCAGTATTCTCGAGTCTCGAACGTCAGCAATGATCGTACAACCAACTGGTCGTGCGATTCAAGCGCTCAAATCTCTCAAGGTGGTGCGACATTACCAGCTGGCCAGAGCCAGTGTCTGTTGATTGGTCGCTATATTAGCATCATCGATACTGACATATCGATGGCAACAGTGGTGGGCTATCAAACTTCAACAAATTCAGCAACGAGTGATGTTGCTGAAATCTTTAATAACTACACCTTGGGTATATCAACGAGCAGTGTCGAGACTAACCAACTGGAATGGGGCGCTCAAATCGCCTGGGCTAGAAATGGTACCGTTGATCAAAGGTTAGCCCCAGCAACTGTAACACCTCGTTCGATCGCTATCCTCATCGTTCGTTCACCAACCAGCGGTACGACGTATACCTTTACTGACGATAACGTGGCGCCGATTGCTTCGGTTAATAATGCAAAACTGAAAACAATGTTGATTGAAAATACCGCAACCGTCCCTGGTCAAAAAGAGCGGGTAGTGTGTATCGTACCAAGCGGTGGTGTCGTTGTTCCTGAGAAAATTGCCCTCTATATTGCACCGTCAGCCCAAGACCAGAGTGCTATCGAGACACGAACGGCGGCGATTTTTAGCACGTCTGGTGGGGCAACCGGAACGACAGGGAATCCAACGCAATGTTAAGACATAACTCACAAAAGGGCGACACACTAATCGAAGTCTTGTTTGCCTTTAGTATTTTCAGCCTGGTCGTCGTAGGGGCCTTTGCCATTATGAATCAGGGAACGGTTGCATCGCAGCGGGCGCTCGAAACCACGTTAGCGCGCGAAGAGATCGATGCCCAGGCAACGACCCTTCGATTCCTTCACGACGCATATGTCGCTAAGTTTCAGCCAAATATTACCTATGCCAGTACAACAGCTGCTGGTCAGTGGGCACTGATGACCTCCAATCTCACGGCGACGAGCGCCTCGAGCTTTGGCACGACCTCAACCTGCCCAACACCGCCACCAGGGAGCTTTATCCTCGATGCCATTAATGCGAAATATATCTTGGGATCGAGTGCGGTATTGGTTCCATCTTCGACATTTGCGCAGGTCGTATACGATCCAACCCTACAGACATTACAAGAATCTCAGGGGGTATGGATCGAGGCAATCCGTTCACAGGCCAGCGCCGATGCCAATTTACAAAACACTCGCTACATCGACTTTCATATTCGAGCTTGTTGGGATAGCCCCGGACAAGGACCCTCGATGACACTGGGAACAATTGTGAGGTTATATGAACCACAAAGCTAAACAAGCCGGATTTACCCTGATCGAGTTGATGCTCGCCATGGCATTTATTGCAATGCTATTACTGGCGGTTGCGTTGATGATTATTCAAGTAGCGAACATCTACAACAGGGGAACCTTGCTTCGTGAATTGAATCAGACCTCACGATCTATCGGCAAAGAACTTGAAAGTGCTATGCGCTCGTCGAGTACATTCTCGCTCGACCCAACCGCAAAACGCTACGTTAATAATCAATGGGGTGGACGACTATGCCTTGGTCAATATACGTACGTATGGAATTATGGCACGGCACTAAGCGCCGTAAATCCGAATCGTAACGTGTACCCTACGGGTGCGGTTGTTCCGAATGCAAACATCGTAAAGATCGGAAGTACCAATCGTTACGAGATAAGCTTCGTCAAAGTTCCTGACTCGGGCGGTTCATATTGTGTCGCCAGTGGGTTAGGTGTATATCCAAATATTAGTCCAACCGGTGCAGTCGAAATGATGCGTTCGGGTGACCACACGTTGGTATTGCACTCCTTTGGTATTGTATCGACACCGACGGCGACCGATTCGCTATCGGGTCAGCAATTATACAAAGTGACCTATACTATCGGCACCAATGACTTGAATGCGTTGAACTCGACACAGACCGCGTGTAAATTGCCAAACGTATCAGGCGCCGACCCAAATTACTGTAGTATTCAACAATTTACTATTGTACTTAGGGTAGTAAATGGGGTTAACTAGTGATGGTTATGTTTAGGCGTAGGGAATCAGGGGCCGTTTCACTCTTTGTCGTGATATTCGCGATGCTTCTTATTACCGTGGTGACGCTTAGCTTTCTTCGATTAATGCTCCGCGATCAACAGCAGGCTTCAACCAGTGACCTGTCACAAAGTGCCTACGACTCGGCACTTGCTGGTGTCGAAGACGGCAAACGTGCACTTATCTATTATCGAACTGTTTGTGCTGGTGGCGACGCCGCTGCTTGTACGATTGTCCGCAATACAATCAATAATGCTACCTGTAACCAAGGATTAGTAAATGTCGTGACCGTTCCAAGTGGCAACGGAGAAGTTCAGGTTCAACAACAGCAGTCCGCTAATGACACCGCCCTCAACCAAGCATATACCTGTGTGTTAATGCAGCTAGATACTGATGATTACCTCGGAACACTATCAGCTAATAGCTCGCGTATTGTGCCACTCATCAGCACCGGTCCTTATACCCAAGTTCAGGTCGAGTGGTTTACGACCGAAGACTTTGGAACGACGGGAAGCAGCGTTAACCTGGAAACAAAACCGCCTCAGACTGATTCAGGGTCAACGAGTGAAAATATCTGGCCACTACTTGCACAGGGCTCGTGGCCACAGACTAGGCCACCAGTTATGCGTACGCAACTGATGCAGGTAGGTACCGCGTTTAGCTTGACCGATTTCGATAATACAGTGAATTCACAAAGCGATGCGAACACGTTGTTCCTTTATCCAACAGGGGTTACGGGTACGGCATCGACCGTTAAAGATACATGGGACTTTGTCTCGCGCGATATCCGAAAATCAGCAACCGGAACGCCGAAAGGTACCACCTGTTCAGGTACTTTGAGTGGTGGTGGCTATGCTTGTACGGCAATTTTGACACTGCCAACACCATCAGGAAACTCGGCCGGTGATACAACACGAACAGCCTTCCTTCGCCTGAGTGCACTGTACAAGGCAACCCATTTCCGTGTTTCAATGATCGGGACCAAGTTCAAGGCGGTTCAGCCAAGCATTGACTCGACCGGACGTGCCAATGACCAATTCCGTCGCGTTGAAAGTCGCATCGACCTGTACAATACGAACTTCCCATTTCCTGAAGCAGCCGTAGATGTTTCAGGTAATCTGTGTAAGAACTTCCTGGTTACCGATAACAGTAACACGTTCTCGACTGAATGTGCGCCGTAAAAGGTTAGCCTAGCTACTCTCACTGTGGAATTTTTCGTACACCTCGCGGAGATGCTCGTCGGTAACGTGCGTGTATACCTGCGTCGTACTGATATTGCTGTGCCCCAGCATGCTTTGGACGCTACGAATGTCAGCACCGTTCATTAGTAGGTCGGTGGCAAAACTGTGGCGCATGGTGTGAGGACTGACATGCTTTGTAATGCCAGCTAGGCGAGCATAGTTTGCGACCATCCGCTGTACGCTTCGGGCGGTGAGACGGCGGAAATCACCGCTGTTGGTCGTTTCAATATTCTTGCTATAACTAAGAAATAAAGGCGGGAGCGTGTCCTGACGAGCATCCAGGTAGCGATTCACCCAGTCAGCGGCGCCTTGGCTAATAAAGATAGGACGGTCCTTTTGACCTTTTCCTCGCACCATAAACTCACGTCGCTTGGTATTGACGTGGTCACGGTTCAAATTAATCAGTTCAGAGACACGCAACCCGCTCGAGAAGAGTAGTTCGACGATAGCACGGTCACGAAGCCCCGCCTCGCTCGAAAGGTCGATAGCATCGATGAGGCGCTGTACTTCGTCGTAGTGCAGAAACGTCACTTGTTTACGCGAGACTTTCGGTAGGACGATTTTATTTGGTGCCAACGATTCGATGTCTCGCTGTGATAGATAGCCTAGGAAGCCACGAAGGGCAATCAGGTGATAGGCCTGCGTAATCGTTGCCAGTTCATTATCCTGATCATTCTTGTAGCGGTTCAACCATAGGCGATATTTTCGAATCGTTTCACTAGTGATGTCGCCAACTTTTATGTCATTCGTAAACTCAACGAATCGTTCCAGATACAGCCGATAATTTTCGGCAGTCTTTGCTGATCGACCACCTTCTATCTCTAGGTGTTCGATATAATCCAGAATCAACTCGGACATATACATACTATTAGCATAGCCTAAATGCCCCCCTGACGATACAATAGAGAGTAATGGAGTGGCTTACCTCAATAATTCTTGGACTCATTCAGGGTCTGACCGAGTTTATCCCGATCAGTAGTTCGGGTCACTTGGTGATTGCGCAAACATTCTTGTCTGGGGCGGGGGATCACTTGTTCCTCGAATTCATTAATATCGGCACGATGTTGGCACTACTGGTATTTTTCCGCAAGAAAATTATCACGATCATCACGGATATCTTTATAAAACGAAAATTTCGCCTGGCGATCAATCTGTTAATTACAGCGATTCCCGCCGGTATTGCTGGGTTCCTGCTCGCTGGATTTATCGAAGATACACCATTCTTTGCTAGTGCATCGGTCGTCGTCTTTACCTTAGCGATCGTCGGTATTGTGATGATTATTGCCGAGAAATTACCCCACGCCTCTCCGGTGAAGGGTATCGAAAAACTTAGTCCATGGCGCGCCCTGATCATCGGTGGTGCGCAGATGCTCGCTCTAATTCCAGGTGTTTCCCGTTCTGGTGCGACGATTCTGGCAGGTCGTTTTGCTGGGCTGAAGAACGACGATGCTGCCGAGTATAGCTTTCTGGCTTCACTGCCGATCATGCTAGGGGTAACGCTGAAGGTATTTATGAGCGATCACGCATATTTATCAGAACACCTCGGAACGTTAATCGTATCCAATGCGTTTGCCTTTATCAGCGGACTACTCGCGGTAGGGTTCTTGATGAAATACCTCGCAAAGCATTCATTGGCTGCCTTTGGTTGGTATCGCGTCGGTCTAGCGGTGGTGCTAGGCATCATACTTTTGGTACAATAAGTCGAAACACATTTAGGAGAATTATGGCTGAAATCGAACAAACCCTTATTATTTTTAAACCTGACACTATTCAACGTGGACTGGTCGGTGAAATCATCACTCGTTTTGAACGAGCTGGACTAAAGATCGTCGCAATGAAGATGATGCGGCCTGACGAAGTGAAATTCCACGACCACTACGAAGGTATCGGCAAGCTGATTAGCCGTTGGGGCGAAGACATCTACAACGTGACGATGAAACACATGACTCGCAGTCCGATTATCGTCTTTGTTTTGGAAGGCGTCGAGGCAGTTTCTTACGTCCGTAAACTGGTCGGGACGACCGACCCACAAGATTCACCAGCTGGGACCATCCGTGGTGACTACACACACATTACCCGTGCCTACACGAACCCAGCCGGCCGAACGATGCCGAACATTCTGCATGCATCAGGCGACCCAGACGAAGCCAAGCAAGAGATTGCCTTGTGGTTTAGCAAAGACGAAGTCTACCCAGACTACGAAAACGTCCAAGCAAAAATCGTCCACGGCGTTATTCCAGAGGAGAAGTAACGTATAATAGGACCTATGCCTCGGTAGCTCAACTGGCCCAGCGAAGCGGTATTACTATCGCAGGCTCTATCTAGTTGATTATAGCGAGGGGCGTGCCCCGGTAGCTCAACTGGATAGAGCAGATCCGTCCTAAGGATAAGGTTGTAGGTTCAACTCCTGCCCGGGGTACCAAAATCGAGATACATAGAAATTATTTTGTTATAGTTAAAAGATGAAGACACCCGTATTTATCTCTGGAAACCAGAATAAAATTGATTATTTGTCCAAAACTCTTGGAATTGAATTGCCTCATCAGAAAATTAACCTTGATGAGATTCAATCAGCGGATCCAAAAGTTGTGATTGAGCATAAAGTTAAACAAGCGTATGGAATTATCGGTAAGCCTGTCTTGGTTGAGGATACGTCTCTTAGTTTTAATGCATTAGATGGTTTGCCTGGCCCGTTTGTAAAATTCTTTGTAGATGCGCAGGATGGACTTGAGATGATGTGTCATATGCTCGATGGTTTTAAGGATCGATCTGCTTACGGAGCGGTGATATATGGCTATTACGATGGCAAAGATTTGCAGTTTTTTGAGGGGAGGCTTGATGGTGAAATTGCCAAGCATCCGGTAGGTGATGGAGGTTACGGATGGGACAAAATCTTTAAACCTTCTGGGTATGAAGGTCTTACTAGAGCGGAACTGACATTAGAGAAGGACGTTGAAACCTACAATATGCTACGTGACAGCGAGGGACTGCGTAACTTCTTGAATAACTAGTTTCGTTCTAATCAATGACACTTGCTGTATCAAATTATTCGATCTCGTATATTCGATATTCACAGTTTTGCAGGGGATCATTACGGGCATTGCCTGTGAGCGGTAGTTTATTTACATATGAGTATAGAGCTTGGTGAACGCCTCCATGCGACGCTATCAGGACTGTCTGACCCTTGTACTCCTCTTTTAAAGCATCGATTGCTTTGTACACGCGCTGAAAGAATGTTCGGAGGTCTTCGCTGGCTTCAAGTGAAAAATTTGTATCAAAATCGAACAATTTATTCCAAACTTCGCTGGCGACGTATCCACCCGTGTCACGTTCTCGCCAAACCGGATCTATCTTTATAGGTAAGTTGTGGTAGGTATTAATAATCTCGGCTGTTTGCTGGGCGCGTTTTAAGGGCGAAGAAATGATGGCGTCAAAAGATATGTCTTTTAGTTCAAGAGCCAGTTTATTTGCTTGATCGACCCCTTCAGTATCGAGGGGTTCGTTAATTTGTCCATTGTCAGGATCGAGCGCAGTATCGGGTGTGGCATACATATGACCATGACGAACGAAATAAAGCTTCATAGGTGGATTATAGCATTGAGGCTAGCGCATTAGTGACAAAAGCGATTATGCTTTTTGCCCGAGCGACACTGCTATATAGTTAAGTCATGACAGAACTATCTCGCCGTCCCATCCAAGATGTAAACATTGAGCTAGGGGATGATGCATCGAAGATGCTGTATGAAGCATCAAAACATACACATATAAATCGCCCCGGACTGGTGCGCGAGGCACATGAATCATTTTCAGGATTTCGTTCGATCCCACTTTCCCAATTTGCTGATAAAGACTTTGAAAACCTTGAAATTAACCTAGGTTTTGATGGTGTCGGTACTAAGGTAGAGGTGTCGGAGCGAATGGACGATCACTCGACGGTTGCCCACGATCTGTTCGCGATGGTATGTGACGATGCTGCTGTGCGAGGGGCTGAACCACTAGCAATCGGGACGATTCTGGATGTACGACAACTTGACGACACCGAACACACGAGGGAAGCGTTACGACAACTTGCCCATGGCTACGTCGCAGCTGCAGCACTGGCGAAAGTTGCCGTTGTGAACGGCGAGGTCGCCGAACTGGGTGATCGAGTTGGTGGCTATGGAACGTTTAACTATAACTGGGGTGCTGCAATCCTCTGGATGGCTCATCGTGATCGCATATTAACCGGCCATCAAATACGCCCTGGTGATACATTAATTGGTTTAGCTGAACACGGCTTCCGTTCAAACGGTATTACTGACGTCAGAAAAGCCATGCTGGAAAAGTATGGTGATGACTGGCATAACAAAATCGTTCCATATTTGGGTGACGCTGCATTAGGAACGCTTGTTCAAGCGCCATCTATTATTTTTTCAGGATTTATCTCGGAACTAACCGGTGGTTACGATATTACGAAAGAACCGCTGGCAAAAGTTACCGGCGTTGCACATATTACAGGCGGTGGAATGCCAAGTAAGCTGGGGCGAATGCTCGAGCCGAGTGGGCTAGGCGCTATTATCGATAGCCCAATTATTCCGCCTGAAATTATGCTCGAGATGCAAGAAATCCGTGGCTTCGACGATCGTACGGCGTACGGCAAATGGCATATGGGCCCAGGTATGGTCATTGCCACACCAGAACCTGAAAAGGTTTTAGCAGCAGCTGAAGAGCACGGGGTAAAAGCAAAAGAAATCGGTGCTATCCGGGAAGAACCAGGACTGTTGATTCGTAATATTGGCGTGCGTGCCGATCGACGTTGGCATGAATTTAATTCTGCTGCGTAGTATCATAGTGGTATGACAAAAAAGACCATCGAAGAACGACTTGCGGTAATTGAAGCACGCAATCAGAAAGTAGAAACCGACAAAGCATGGGAAACCAGCTGGACACGCCGTATTAGCATTATGGTGCTGACATACCTCGTCGTTGTCGCATACCTCCATTTTATTGTTCATATTGACCCATGGATTAACGCAATTGTGCCCGTCCTTGGTTTCTTGCTATCGACACTGACGGTGCGTCTGATCAAAAACTTGTGGATGCGAAGTAGAAGCTAAAATCTATGGAATTATTTGACCTGATTGACTGTGATGACAACGTCGTCGGAACAACCGACAAGAAAACGGCACATGCGAACGGTGATCTGCACCGCGTATCGGCCGTTTTTGTCTTTAACCAAGCAGGTGAGCTGTATATTCAGGTGCACGGCAAGGATGGTAAGTGGGATCATTCAGTCGGCGGGCACGTATCAAAGGGCGAGACTTATGCCCAGGCGGCAAAACGCGAGGCAGAAGAAGAGTTAGGTATCACCCAACCTCTCACCGAGCTCGCGACGTCATTAACTGGTGATGAATATCCTGAAATGCAACACATGTTTGGGCTGTATGAATGCGTAGCTGACCCAAACTGGAAGTTCGTTCCAAACGATGAAGTCAAAGAAATTTTCCCGATGACCATTGCGGCGATTCGTCAGGCCATGATCGATGAACCCTACGATCGATTCACTCGTGGGTTTCGTATTACCATGGCCGAGTACGTTCGGCAGAAGGGGCTATAACGACATGTCACGAGATCGAGCCGTCGGCGTTGTTATTCACGAAAATAAACTGTTAGTGATGTTTCGAAAGAACGATCACGGCGAATATTACGTTTTTCCAGGCGGTGGCGTAGAGGAAGGCGAAACGAACGAAGAGGCGACTGTTCGTGAACTGGACGAAGAAACATCTGTTGAAGTAAAAACCGAGAGACTGCTGTATACACTGCATCATGACAATGGCGATATCCATTATTTCTTCCTGTGCAGCTATATTTCGGGAACGCCGCTACTACGCGCGGGCACGAATGAGCACGACGATAATGTGCGTGGGAATGATTACTATGAACCGCGGTGGCTTCCTATTGAGGAAATCAATAAAAATGGGCCGCTGTATCCACCAGAAGCGACCGATCAATTCCTGCGTGACCTAAAAAACGGGTTTAGTGAACAAGTAATCGGCCTGCAAAGCGCACCAACAAGATAAGGAGGATATATGGAATTTACTAAAGTAAAAATCGTTACCTTTGCCCCGGTTGAAAACGCCGACGCGATTCGTCGGGCCCTTGGTGAGGCGGGCGCTGGCCAGATAGGCGAATACAGTTTCTGTAGTTATTCAGTGATTGGAAAAGGACGTTTTTTGCCGTCTGAACATGCCAATCCGCATATCGGCGAACCGAACGTTGCTGAAGTGGTCGAAGAAGAGCGCATCGAAGTTGTCTGCGACTGCGTGAATGCAAAAAAGTCATTGCCGCTATGAAACAAGCGCATCCCTACGAAGAAGTGGCCTTTGATGTCTATCCACTAATAGATGAATCAAACCTATAAAGCGTTTATGCTTGTTGCTCACCTCAACGTCGTTATAATAAAAGTATAAGTAACCGAGGAGGTGTACTGTGGCCGGAACGTCTATGGAAGAATTGTATGGAACATTTGAAGGTGGTGCATTGTCACCCATAGACGGACGTGACGCCCGTGCGGTCAATGTACTGCGACCACATATCTCTGAATTCGGATTAATGAAGAACCGTACCCGTGTTGAAGCCGCTTGGCTGCTCCACCTCGCTGATACGCTTCCTGATGCGAAACCGCTGCCTGATCAGGCACGTGCACTTTTGATGGAACTCGCAAGTGGCGACGGCTTTACTGGCGATGACTACAAAGACATCAAGACTCACGAAGCAACGACCAATCACGATGTCCAGGCCGTTGAGCGTATGATGCGCGATCGTTTCAACGAAAATGGAAACTTTGGTGACCACGCCGAGCTGATTCACTTTGGTATGACTTCCGAGGACACGAATAACCTCGCCGAAGGGTTGGGCTATATGGATGCCCGTTCACAAGTGCTGATCCCGACCATCGAAGAAATCGTCGCAATACTTGATGAGAAATCAGACGCATGGGCTGACGTCGCTATGCTGGGGCGAACCCACGGCCAACCGGCTACTCCAACAACACTTGGTAAAGAGGTAGAAGTTTTCCGTGAGCGTATTGCAAAACGAGCCGTAAAATTCGGTGGTGTCGCCGTCGAAGGTAAAGTGAACGGGGCGACCGGTGGCTATAATGCCTTAAAGTTTGTTTACCCGGACGTTAACTGGCCAGAAAACACAGCTGCCTTTATTCAATCACTGGGCATGGAACAGAACCGTGCCACCACCCAAGTCGAACCCCGTGACTGGTGGGCTGATTACCTCCACACCCTAGAGGGTACGGCATATCCAATGCAAGATTTTGTAAAAGATATGTGGATCTATATCTCGCAGGGTTACATCAAGCAGATTCCAAAAGCCGGTGAGATTGGTTCATCGACAATGCCTCAAAAAATCAATCCGATCGACTTTGAAAAAGCCGAGTCAAACTTCGACACCTTTATTGGTGACGCTGATGTACTGACAAAGAAGCTGACACAATCTCGTCTGCAACGTGACCTTAGTGATTCATCGTCACGTCGTGCGGTTGCGCCGGCGGTGGCACACGGTATGATCGCGATGCGAGCAATGGTAAGGGGACTGGGTAAAGTTGATGTTAACGAACCAGTGATCGCTACCGACCTGGCATCACACTGGGAAGTGTTGACCGAGCCGTTCCAGCAGATGATGCGACGTTACAATATCCCAGGTGGGTATGATCGTGCAAAAGAAGCCTCACGCGGTAAACAGTTCACACAGGAAAGTTACGACGCCTTGGTTGAATCTGTTGCTGATGAAGCAAATCTTCCACCAGAA
Organism: Candidatus Microsaccharimonas sp.; assembly: GCA_049304275.1. Lineage (GTDB taxonomy): Bacteria > Patescibacteriota > Saccharimonadia > Saccharimonadales > Saccharimonadaceae > Microsaccharimonas. The sequence continues at coordinate 42,101 of JBAQNZ010000005.1, forward strand.
GAACTGGAACGTCTTCGCGCGCTGACCCCACAGACCTATATTGGGTACTCGCCTGAAATCGCCCGTGGCGAAGCGTAGATAGCTTAAATTCAGTAATTTGTTGTACCATATAACTAAAGGGTATGGCAAAACACAAGGAAGATCCATCCGAACAACTCGACTTCGAAGGTCAACGACCAGACGAAGAAGTATTATTCGTGTTCCGTCGCCATATCATTGCAATGCGAAAAGGCTTTTACCTGCTATTGATTCCACTGGTGATCACGGCCATCCCACCGCTGATCTGGCAGGCAAACTTGGAACTGTTTCTGTTGCCTGTGGGTGGATTCGCTCTGGGGCTGATTTTGTTCTTTTATCACTTCATCATGTGGTATTTCACGATCTACCTCGTAACGAACCAACGGATTCGCCAGGTGACGCAAAAGGGGTTCTTTGGTAAGGACGTTGTCGAGCTGCGACTGTCAAAGATCCAAAACATAAGCTATAATATACCAGGATTCAGTGGAGAGGTTTTTGGCTTTGGTACCATCGTCATTCAGACATTTGTCGGTGACTTGGTAATCCGTTATGTCGAGCATCCAGAGAAGACCTATAACAAGCTACAAAACGCCGTCAGTACGGCTATCGAGAGTCAAGGAGAACATGAAGAAATTAATCAATAAGATTCGTCGAAAATCAGGTGTTGATGAATCGGCTCGTATTACGACCGAAACCATCGCCGAACACCGTGAACGAATTTTAGCTGGCGGCCGACGGTTTAAATATCCGGTTCAATACGCCCGTCACCGACTAGTCTTTAATGCTATTTTGATCGGTGTTGCGGTTATCGTTCTGTTCGTCGCGTTTATTGGCTGGCGTTTGTACTACGCGCAGGACACCAGCGAATTTATGTACCGTGTCACCAAGATCGTTCCACTGCCAGTTGCGCAGGTAGAGGGCCAACCAGTCTTGTATAGCGACTACTTAATGAAATACCGTAGCTCGGTCCATTACTTGGTAGAAAAAGAACAAGTGAACCTTGCGACCGAGGATGGCAAACGACAATCTGACTTCGTTAAACAACAGGCGATGCAAGATTCGATCGCCGATGCCTATGCAATGAAGATTGCCAAGGATAAAAATATCACCGTCAGTGATGTCGAACTCGAGACGTTCCTGAAGATTCAACGAAAATCGAGCGACGGGGAAGTCAGCGAGAGCACTTATAACGCCGTTATCCTCGATTACTATGGCTGGTCACCTGAAGAGTACCGCCACGCGATGGAGAACAAATTACTTCGTCAAAAGGTAGCCTATGCGATCGACGACCAGGCAGAGCGCACAGCAGGTGCGGTGACAAAGGGCCTGACGACTACAACTGATCTGAAGGTACTGGCTGAAACACTGAATAAAGATTCAAACACCCAAGTTATCTACGCCTCGCAAGGCTGGGTACCAAAAAGTAATCAAGATGGCGGACTGGCCACTGCTGCTAGTGCACTCGAAAAAGGTGCAATCTCTGGCATGATTACCTCAACTACTGGTGACGGGTATTATTTCCTGAAACTCGACGACATCAATGATACACAAGTAAATTATCAGTATATCCACATTCCACTGACGGTATTTACGACCAATGTCGAGACGGCCGAAAAAGGCACCAAAAAGTACATCACTATTCCTGACGTCACGACTACTAACGAATAGGAGGAACACATGTTCACATTACCCGGACTAGGCTACGACTATGACGCACTAGGTCAATACATTAGTAAAGACATCATGATACTTCATCATGACAAGCATCATCAAACGTATGTCGATAAATTGAATGCGGCACTCGAAGGTCACGCAGATCTCGCAAATAAAGAAGTATCGCAACTGCTGACGGATCTGTCGCAATTACCAGCCGAGATCCAAGGGGCAGTTCGAAATCATGGAGGTGGTCATTATAACCACAGCCTATTTTGGCAGTGGCTGTCGCCAAACGGGGGAGGCCAACCGACTGGTGCATTGATCGACGCAATTATTCAAAAGTATGGATCATTTCAAGCTTTTGTCGACGAATTTAACGCCAAGGCGCTAGCCGTATTTGGCAGTGGCTGGGTATGGCTGCAACCCGACCTATCTATTATCACGTCACCGAACCAAAACAACCCACTAATCGACGGAAAATCAGCGCCGCTACTAGGATTGGATGTATGGGAACATGCTTACTATTTGGACTATAAAAACAAGCGTGATGATTACGTCAAAGCGTGGTGGAATGTCGTGAACTGGGACTTTGTCGCTACTCGGTTCAACGATAAATAATGTGTTCAGTAGTGTTGACTACTCTATAACTGATCAGGCTCGCTGCAGTGGATCGTCTCGACCATATAGGACAGACCGGTGTCAAAGTTTTCGACCGCAAAGCGTTCTTGTTTGAATCGTTCAGCCAAGGCATAAATCGATTGAATCTGATCACGTGCCGCCGAAATAACGGCAACTGGTTCACTATATACATCAGTACTGGTGGCACTGGTGCGAAGGGCAAATACTTCGGCTGGAATAATCAATGCGTCGGGCAGTGCAGCGCGAACTTCATCGATACTATGCGAGGGGTTCTCTTCGGCGTAGCCCTCGATTAGCCCCATAACGACGCGAATACCGCTATCCTGCGCGTCTGGCAACAGACGACTACCTAGTGAAGTCGCGAGCTCGTTTGTTCCCACCTGACACGAAATAACGGGGGCAACGCCGTATTTTCTTCGTGGATAGCGGGTACGGGTAAACGACGTGACGATATCATTTTCACTGCGGGTAATAAAGCCAGTGTAGCGCTGACCATCAGTTGCGGCTGCTTCGCTGACGGCCGTCTCGAACTCATCAAAAGGAATATGCAGAGGCATAAAACCAGACCACAGCCCGACTGGCTCGGACTCGGTAAAGCGGGGACGTGCCTCGGTGACCTCTGACTCACGGAATAACATAGACGAATAATACCATGAAAATAATGAAATAAAACCTTATTTTATAGAGACAGCATACACACTGCTTATGGCTATCGTGCTATTATTTAGTGATGAATGGGCTGACTAACCAACCGACTATCTACGAGATTGATACGCCGGTTTTTTTGTACGAACTGGAAAAGAAGTTAGATTGCCCAGTTACCTTAGCAACGGTGCCGGCCGAAGTATGGGACGATCTAGCCCGGCTGCACGTCAATGCAATTTGGTTTATGGGCGTATGGAAACGGGGCGAGACTGCCCGTACGATGGCACTTGGCGAGCACTGGCTACGAAAAGCTTCGCCAGAGATAAAAGACAAAGAGATCATTGGTTCAGCCTATAGTATTCAAGAGTACGTCGTCGATGAAGCACTGGGCGGCGACAAGGCATTAGTGACCGCTCGAAAAGAGTTAAAGAAACGGGGCATGGGCCTAATTCTTGATTACGTGCCGAATCACGTTGCAATTGATCACGCATGGGCAACTGAACACCCCGACTATTTATTACAGGGAACCGCTGATGAACTACGACTTCACCCAAAGGCATTCGTCATGCGTAGTGGAACCGTATTCGCCAACGCCAAAGATCCGACATTTCCACCGTGGTCTGATGTACTGCAGTTAAACGCATTTTCACCGGAACTGCGCTATGTCACCGGCGAGTTACTGAAAAAGATAGCTGGCATGTGCGATGGCATTCGCTGTGATATGGCGATGCTAATGATAAATGATGTGTTCAAAAAAACCTGGGGCAATAGGGTAGGCGACGTGCCGAGTGAAGAGTTTTGGCCTGGTCTCATCGCGGCCGCGAAAGAGGTAAACCCATCGTTTATCCTTATGGCCGAAGTCTATTGGGGGCGGGAACAAGAGTTGCTGAACCAGGGTTTTGATTTCTGCTATGACAAAGAATTATACGACCATTTACTAGAGGGTTCGGCTGACGATATTCGTACCCATTTGCAACGACCAGTCGTGTACCAGCAACACCTCCTTCGATTCATCGAGAACCACGACGAGCCAAGAGCCGCAAAACAGTTGTCGTTTCATAAACACGCTGCCGCAGCCGTGGTAGTCGCGACGTTACCCGGGGGACACCTGTACTACGACGGACAACTAGAAGGTCGTCGTATAAAAGTGCCCGTTCACGTAAAGTATCGCCCATCCGAACCAGTGAACAAGGCAATTAACCAGTTCTATTTGCAGTTATTATCATTTGTGTATGAAAAAGGTATACCAAGTTCCCGGTGGGCGCCACTTAGTTTAAAAAAGGGCCTGTTTGGTAGGTATGCGCATCAAATTCTAGCGTGGTCATGGGAAGGCGACAAAGGACAATTTGTTGTCTGTATAAATTATAGTGACGAGAAAGTGACTGCCCGCGCACCCTTCCTGGACGGCGTCAAAGTCAGCAAGGTCTACGACGTGGTAAAGGGCGAAGAGGCGACTGATGTGCTTCGTCTGTCGAAGGTTCGATTGGATGCCTGGCAATGTGTGATGATCGAGCTGAAAGATAAGGTGAATGAGGCGGTGCTGCTGTAATTAGTGGATCGTTATCTCTGCCAACTTAGTAGCTTTGAGGGCATCGGTCCAGCTCATGCTTAACGATTGACCACTAGCCTGTTTTATGCTAGTATTCACATTAAGAATAAACGCAAAAATAAACAAGGAAAAGTTCACAATGTCTCACAATGGTCAGCCTGAAAATGAAGACCCCGCGATTGTTCCTCTTGAATCTGAAAGTGGGAACGAGCGAATTGAAGATATAGCTCGTCTATCGGTTACGGTTGATGGCTTTCTTGCTCAACTAAATCCAGAAGAGACCGACTGGAATGGTAGTAAGAGTCAAGACATTGTTATTCACGAGATCAGAAAGCTTCCAAAAGATGCGTCCGAAGAAATAAAGAAAGCCGAGAGATTCGCTGGTGCTTTTTTACAAACCGAAGATGCACTTGATGGAGCGGTAGGGCTCGAAAAAAGAACTGGAAAAGATGGCAAAGTGAGCTATGTTGTCTCACGCCCCGGATATAACTACTCGGTTCTAGAATATCGCTGGACGAGCGATTCAGATACGGTACTTAAGGGATATACAGAGGGGTTCGCATTCTCGGAAGGTGGGACGTACGCAGGTCAAGAAAGGCCTCGATCCCAAACTTTTCAAGAACCTCAAGCTCTTGATACGAAAGAAACCAAACAATTTCTGCGTACGGTAGAAGCTCTCCAAATGACGCACATGGAACGTCCTAAACAACCCGATGTTTTTCTCGATCAAAGTAAGTCGATTGCACGTAGGATCTTTAGTAGAAATAAAAAAGCTGCGTAAATGAGCTACTAATTAAAAAGTACCCAGTGGGTACTTTTTTTGATGATTTCTTGGCGGGCCCGACCGGATTCGAACCGGCGATCTCCTCCGTGACAGGGAGGCGTGATAGGCCAGCTTCACTACGAGCCCTCGTAGCTTTCCGCATATCGACGCGGTAGTCTCTAGCCAAGACTCTAAGGATTTTAGCAGTTTTCCCTCTGTAAAGCAACCTCTGGGGGTTTTACTCTGACCTCTCTGCTGACCAGCCCTGTCATGTTATAATGTCTAGGAAGCGGGGCCTGCCGTTGTAGCTCAGTTGGTAGAGCGGCGCTTTCGTAAAGCGTAGGTCTCCGGTTCGATCCCGGACAACGGCTCCATTAACACGTATATATGCTAAAAAATACTATCACGCAATCACTCAAAGAACTTATCACCAATCGTTATCTGGCGACTTTGGCCGCTGTTACGCTTGTCCTGATGATTCTATTCATCACGTATATCATACTGGCGGTTCGCCCGAGTGAACTACAACTTGTAACCCATTACACCGCTTACGGCGTGACTCATTTATACCGTAGTCAATGGTGGTATCTGCTTGGCTTTGGCGGTTTTGCGCTACTAGCAGCATTCCTGCACATCTCGATCGCCATTAAAATGTACATCACCAAGGGTCACCCACTGGCAATTATGTTTGCCTGGATGGGAATCGGTATTCTGTTGTTTGCTTGGGTAACGAGCTTTTCAATAATCAACGTGTGGTCGCCAGTTTAAAGATGATCGACCTCGAACTCCCCCTAGGGAAACGAACGCTAAAGTATCGACTGTTTGAAATGTTGCCGGCTGTCATTAGTTACGGTGCATTTGTCCTATTAATTGTATTGTCATTGGTATCGCCCCTGCTAGCGGCGATTTATTTAATGCTCATCATCATTACGATGTTGGTAAAGGCGGTTGGAGTAGTGTTCCATACCATTACCGGTCACAATCGATTGATCAAATCGCAGGCCGTGAACTGGGCCGAGCGCCTCGCAGACCTTGAAGCCCCTATTGAGTCGTATGAACTACGTCAACATGGGCAATTAAAGGCGTTTGATGCGCGTGCACACGTCGAAAACCTCCGCTTAGCCGCCGCTGACCCCGAGGCGTTCCCGAAACCATCTGCCCTCTATAACTTAGTAATGGCGACAGCCTATAATGAATCATATGAGGTGATCGATCCGACACTACAATCATTGGTCGATACTACTTATGACAGTAAAAAAATTATCCTTGTATTGGCCTATGAGGAACGGGGTGGTGATGAAATTGAAAAAACAATCCTACGTCTACAAAAGAAATATGCCAAAAACTTCTTTGAGGTGTTGGCGATTAAACATCCCCGCGATATTCCCAATGAAGTCGTCGGTAAAGGGGGGAATATCACCTATGCCGGTAAGTTCATGGCGGGTTGGCTGAAAGAAAAGGGAATTGAGTACAAGAACGTCCTGGTGACAACCCTCGATGCTGACAATCGTCCACACCCGGCCTATTTCGACTATGTGACCTATGCCTACGTCATTAACGAAGACCGTAAACACCTGTCGTATCAACCGATTGCGCTGTTCTTGAATAATATCTGGGATGTGCCGGCACCGATGCGCGTTGTGGCTACTGGTAATACCTTTTGGAGTATTATTACCGCTATGCGCCCACATATGATGCGTAACTTTGCATCGCACTCGCAGCCGATGGAAGCGTTGGTCGAAATGGACTTTTGGAGTACGAGAACAGTGGTCGAAGACGGCCATCAGTTCTGGCGCAGCTATTTTTATTTTAACGGTAAATACGCCGTCCTGCCTATGTATATTCCTATCTACCAAGATGCCGTGTTGGATGTGACGTTCCGTAAAACCCTAAAAGCCCAGTTTATCCAGCTTCGTCGTTGGATGTACGGAGTATCTGACATTCCGTATATTGCGGTTCATTTGTTTACTTCAAAGCGAAATGTGCAGTTCTGGCCTGGGTTTGTCTGGTTTATCCGCGCCCTTGATGGCTATGTGACGGCTGCCAGTATCTCGATTATTGTCGCAATTGGGGGATGGGTACCACTGCTGATTAATAGCCAAGCCTATAGTAATGTTGTAGCGCACCAATTGCCTGACGTCATTAGCACGATTCAACAGATTGCCCTGATAGGTATTATTATCATGGTATTCCAGTCGTTTAAACTGTTACCGCCACGTCCACTGCGCTATAAACGCCACCGTACCATCGGTATGGTCTTGCAGTGGGTCCTGATGCCCCTTACAGCAATCGTATACCTATCGTTTGCCGCCCTGAACGCCCAAGCACGGCTGTTTATGGGCCGTTACCTGGTGAAGTTCGATGTTACTACCAAGGCGACCGTTGCGACTGTCGAGTCACGCCAAGCCACTAAGTAGAGCATCACAACACTCATACATAAAAGAACCTCCCG
>JBAQNZ010000006.1:0-14449 GCA_049304275.1 Candidatus Microsaccharimonas sp.
AATATATCTTGTAGCTCTTTAACAATTTTATTATCAGTCTTCTTTTTCATAGAATTTCTCTAACTCGTCAAATACATCATATATGTTATCGAGCTTCCCTCCCATTATACAAGCGTATCCCTTGATACCGAAGTCGGTTTTAAATAATATAGGTCTACTATCGTCATTCTCACTTTTCTGAAGCACGGTTTTTACCTCAAATATTGATTCGACATATTTCATATCTTTAAGGGCAGGGATATACCTGATTACGTCGGCGTACATCTTTCCGTAGTTGGAATTAAATTTATTCTCTTTTAAGAATTCATGTGTGTCTTGCATATCTAGTCTTGTATCAGCACCATCAAGCCATGATAAGTGTGGCGTATACCTAACATGTGAAAGCGTATGAAGACCCTTGCTTGGAAAAGGCATTATAGAAAAAAAAGGGCCATCCATAACCGTGACACTGAATTTATCCATTGTGCTAGGAAGCATAATTAATGCCATTTCAGCTATCTCATGCTTCAGCGCTATTAATGGTAACTTGGACCTCCGGTGCAAGAGATTCATTTGAGAATAGGTGCTATTTATAACTTTGTCAGCAATATATGTATTATTTTTGGTACTAACAGCGATACCTTCATTTAATTGCTCTAGTCGTACAACCTCTTCATCGTTGCGTATCATAATGCCTGGCTTCTCGTTAATTTTTGCAAGAAGAAGGTCTCTCAAGATGTGCGAATCAAACGCATATTCCTGTACCTTGTATACATCTTCAATAAGCGTGCTATTAAATAGCTCGCTAGTAACCCTATCTGGTTTTTCTATTCTGGCGCCGATCTTGTGCGAGAAGTTCACAAACTGTCTCGCGTTTACTTTTGATAGTATTTTGGCGATTGCATAATATTTGTCGAAGTCTTGAACTACCGCATCACTATACTCTTCAACAAATCTAGGAAAGTTTGCGGAGGATCGAGAAGCAGTTAAAATGCTCCTTGGGTAGTGATAGCCATTATGTACTCTGGCTTGATTTGTATATGAAGCTCGGGACATCATGGACTCTTCTTTGTCCAAAACTAGAATATCTTTTATCCCGATGGTATCCCGCAAAAATAAAGCTACACTCAAACCATAGAAGCCGCCACCAATAACAATAACCCTCTGATTCGGGATATCCATTATTGATAGAACCACTCAAATGTAAGCAAAATCATAACTAAAAGGTTAACAGCCGATACACCACCAACAATAACCCCTAGTGTCGTCTTCGACATGCTTATCTTAAGATACTTCTGTAGGAATAGGGCCGGACCGACTAACAAAGGAATTAACGCAATGAAATATCTCCCCTGTAAACCGTCAACTCTTCCTGCCCCAACAGCACTCCAAGTAAGATAAAGAATCAACGCAGTTGCAATCATAGCACCGATAAAAGTAATCAACTGAATTATCGCGAGTCTACTTATATATATGTCCTTTTTCTGACCATCCACATAGAAAAGTGTTACAAATAGTAATACGTAAGCACTGATAATTGATGCTAGTGGTAGTTTATATTCAATCCACGAGAAATAACCTATAACTGAACCTGCGAAGAAGTCTTGAAGCATTGTTCCACCATTCGAAATACCACCATATATATATGTAACGAACAAAACTCGGAAAAAATCTCCAACGTGATGCAGAATAAAGATCAGCTGTTTCATAATATCGGCATCGTAAGGCGAAAAATGAAGATCATAGTGAAAAATTTTTGTAATAACATACCAACTTACCATGAATATCATACTCGTCACGAGCAAGGATCCTACGATCAACAATTTACTACTCAGATTATTGAATAGCCTGACCGGCAAGAAAAGTAATGGGAAAAGTAATACTATATTTGTCTGCTTCGTAAGTGCGAGCCCAATACTCAGTATACCTAGGATTATAAATGTCTTTCTATCTAATTTTACCTTAGAAACAAAGAGTTTATGTATGTAGGCAATAATAACGAATGCAAGTCCAATCGTCATAACATCACTTGAGAGTGATGCGGCTTGATGTATTGTCATCGGTAACAATGCCGCGACAACATAAACCCATTTCGCCCTTGGTGCCGCTCGAATCGCAACAAGTATAAGTACAACAAAAGTCGCTAGGTTGAAAATCCTACCCAATATGAACATCAATCCTATCGATGGATAGATGACATCTGCTATTTTTATACCCATCGCCTGTGGAATATAACTAATAGGAGAGTAAACCGCGCTGTTAGGAAATGTTTCGAACTTATAATTCGCTTCGGTTAACCTGTCGAAATAGTTTCCGCTATATAGTGAGGGCACTTCGCGTGTTGATTTTGCTTGATTCTTTGGAACAGTCGGTACTATACCCCCCGTACCGCTTTCGTTCGTTTCGCTCAATAGGTGACCTTCCGAAACTTGGTAACCGCGACCGAAATGTGCGAGCTCGTCTGGCACCATTAGAGGCGGTGTAAGGAAAATCATGAATGTACCAAAAACTACTGCAAGTAGCAAAAAAAGCTTCGAAGGACTCTCTAAAACCATATGGACATTAATCCACAACCTACCCAACCCCCTCTTTGCACTTTTTTGGCTCATCGACATAATTGTATCGCATATATACCTAAAGGTATACCTAAACTAAGGCGTACCTACAGATACAAGCGCATTGCGTTTGTGGTTAAATTATCGTATTATAGTATGTGATATACCTATGGTAATTATATGATCAGGCTTTCAAACAAAAAATCACCTCTACTTCAAAAAAAATGGCTCATAGCCCTAATCTTAATTACATGTATTGTTGGAATCGGTACCGGAGTTACCTTTGCCATTTTTCACACTGGACCAACTGAAGAATCGAATCAACAACAGACAGAAAACAATGACAATACAAGTGGTATCAAAGAATCTCAGACTACCAACGGTGTTACGGGATCGGATCTACCAAATAAATCAGGCGTCGACAACAACTCACCCAATGAAGATACTGACGATAATACCGACAGTACCCCACCCGAGCAACCTAATCTCTTGAGAGCCGACTATACAAGTTCACTAAAGGTTGTTGCTACATTTCAACAACCTTCAACTGGATACTGTGACTTAAGAGTGACTAAAGATGACACGGTATTAACTTACAAAGCAAGTATCGTTATTGGTAGCAATTACTACAGTTGTAGCTTCGATGTTGCAGCATCAAACTTTCCTTCCAAAGGCGAATGGAGTGTTGTAGTCATTCACACTATCGGTAACCTCCAGACATCGTCATTAAGTAGGATTATAGAGGTAACTTAACATGTTGTTGGCAAGAGGTAACTCCACTACTCTACTTTCAATACTCCTACTTGGTGGATTATTCATATTTCTACTAATCATAGGGGCTGGACAACGCGCTCATGCTGCCGATACGAGCCAATTCGATGCCAGTTATATCATTTCTGATCCTGTTTTTACTGATTATAAATCAATGACCGCCTCACAGATTCAGGCTTTCCTAGAAAGTAAGAATTCGGTATGCCTAGTAAATTTTCAAACTCAATCTTTAAACGATATGAATGGAGATGGGCTCGGTGATGAACCATACGGCAAAGGCATAAATGAACTCGTATCTGCATCTACTCTCATCTGGCAAGCAGCGCAACTATATCAAATCAATCCACAAGTCATACTCACTACTCTACAAAAGGAGCAAGGACTAATAACCAGAACCGACTGTCCAGAGTGGAGATACAATACCGCACTTGGTTATGGGTGTCCTGATTCGGCACCTTGCAATACTTCTGCGTATGGTTTCACTAGACAAATTGACTATGGAGTATGGCACTTCAGGGGCTTTTTCGATGACGGGTATCCAATACCCCCCATCACACCCGGCGATCGTTATATAGCATACAATCCCAGTTCATCTTGTGGTGGAACCACTCTACACATTCAGAATAGAGCGACAGCCGCACTCTACAGCTATACACCGTACCAACCCAACTCTGCTACCCTTGCGGCCCCAATGGGCCAAACTGTCAACTGTGGGGCATATGGGAATATTAATTTCTGGAGATATTTTACTGACTGGTTTGGTTCTACCGTTAACCCAAGATTGAATTATTTTCTCATAAAAACTTCGTCTTCGTCAGCCGTATATCTCCAAACTCCTGAAGCTAAACATTACATACTTTCAGGCGAAATTATACAAAACTGGGGACTAGAAAATCTTAGTATTCAAACCGTTAGCCAATCGTATCTAGATAGCATACCCAACGGGGCAAACCTAGGAGAGCTTTTAAAAGATGATTGGGAAAATTATTTCGTTGTTGAAGACGGTAAACTACATTATGTTAGAGATTCAAACTATCTAAACTTGTGGGGCTTAAACAAGAGTGATGCCGCCCAGTCCCTCGGATTAGTTCGTAGTCTTGATGCAAGTACATGGCTAGGGCGTTTTATACAACTAGAGGGTCAGCCCTCTAGTTCCTATTGGCTGATTGATAATGGTAAGCGTCATCTTATCAGTGATCCGTCTATGCTTTATCAATGGCGATACACCGCCGATCAACTTACTACCGTGTCAGCAGGTTTCCTAGACTCAATACCTATAGATAATAATGATATTAGCGCTCGTGCCAACAATGGCACATCCGAATATATTATTGATTCTGGCAGAAAGCTAAGCCTTAACAATCAAACTAGATCAGCGTACTCTGGATCATCAACATCTGTATTATTCAGCAACGTAACTTTGTCCTTTTTGCCCGAAGAAACCGCTACTCCGTTCGTATTAGAGGCTTCAACCGGTCATTGGTATATGTTAGAAGGCGGAAAAAAACATTACATCATGAGTGGTTGGCTTGCAGAGATCTGGGGCAAGTCATCATCATCGCCCCCAACTAAACTAAGTGACAGTTTTATGTCGTCACTGACAGATGACGGGAATCTAACCTACATTGTTCAGACGACAAACCCTACTGCATATTGGTTGATTGATAAGTCTAAGCGATACATACCCGATTCAACAGTTGCAACTGCATGGCTTGGTGAAAACGTGACTCCTCCAGTCTATACTGTCGAGAGTTTATCTAGTTTGCAACAATCGGCGGATGCTACAAACGTGATAAAAAGTCCTAACTCGAACTATGCTTACGTTCTCAATGAGGGGAGTAGGCATTACTTGTCGACGATATACGCAAATCAGGCATGGGGTATCCCGACTACCCAAACCTCTTCACAAATTGTTAATATAATCCCAGAAGGGGTCTTTGTAACTCAAACTGTGTTAGATATAAATAATAATGCTTACTTATTAGCTGGTACGAAAAAATATGCAATTGATCAGAACTTTCAATCGACCTGGGGTGTTACTAATAATACATTAAAAGTTAACAACCTATTACTCGCTCGTTATCAAACAAGCTCCACACTTAAGGCGTTTATTAAGATAGGTGCTACATCTTATGTAATGACACATGATGGTGTAAAGATACCTATTTCAAAGTACTTAGACACATATAATACGTCTACGCTAGGTGAAACGGTTATCGATATTGACTATTTCCCGACAGGTTTGGATGCAACTTATCTAATCAAATCAAACGAATCTGGTAGCGGCCAGTTGTGGTTCGTAAATGGCGGTAAAAAGATGACTCTTACTTTCGCACAACAAGTTACAATGGGTTATTTAAGTAGAGGTGTCCAGGCAACTAGCCTTGATCCATCGACCATTGCACTATTCCCTGACGATCAGACGGTATTTTCACCTCTCATTCAGCGCTCAGGATCTGGGGTTAAACTCACGAACTTCGGGACAGCTCTCGGTTTTCCAGATGGAACCACACTTACGAATTATATTTCATCCAACGGAGTAATGATGGTATCTAATTCCGTTTTCGACAGTATTCCTCTTGTTGGTTCAACTTCGCGTGTTATCACAGACGATGCTGGAAAGTATTATCTTATGCAGGATGGACAGCGAAAATGGCTTACTAATAGCTCTGCCTATGCCCCTTATGTATCGATCCCAAGGGTTTATCTATACGGAACTACATTGTCATCCATAACAGAAGGTACCGCTATCACAAACTAGGAACTCGGAGTTATCTAACGAGAGATTTATAAGCTTTGTCGCAGGATGTATCGTAGCCGCTATAAAAATGTTTTGCCATCTCAATGCCGTTATCGATTAGTGTTTTACGTAGTTCGGTGTCTTCAAGGCAGCGACGAATATTACGCGCAACCTCTGAGGCAGTTGCTTTTGTAATCACACAGGTCTCACCATCTTTATAGAGCTCATGCCATGTTACATCGTCGTATTCATTAACAACAACCGGACAGCCGCTCGCCATGAGTTCTGAAGCAGTAACACCTGGGTGTCCGCTAAACATAAACATCAGGCCTGCATCGACCGAGCGATAGAGTTTCGGGACAGCGTCGTAGTTAACCTTTCCAAGATTAGTGAAATACCCTTCAGCGCCGTATTGCGCCACATCCCATTCTGCACCAGCAGTGATAATTTCTACTTTGTCACCGAGCTGCTCTTTTAGCTTCTTCAGTCCTGCAACGCCAAGCTCAAATGCATTTCGCGGCATATTTGGACGGGCATAGAAGAATACTTTATACGTAGGTTTTGGGATGTAATGAATGTCTTGACGCGGGAAGTAGGCAGACAAATCAACCAGCGACTTCACCACAACACCGTCACCATTGTAGTTTCTCTTATAGAGATCAAGTAGCCCAGGGGTATTCGCAACAGCCTTGAATCCAAAACGGTAGCTTAGCTCAACCAATGAAGAAATAGATCCCTTCGGATAGAAGTTTGTCTCGTTGTCTTGAATGAAATACCATTTCCTTTGAATCTCTTTCGCCTTGGCTAGCGGATAAGCCGTCGCCCATTGTGTTGCAATGCCTATATCGTGTTGCTTTATAGCCTTCGGATCACTTGGCAAAATACCTACGAACTTTGCACTCTTCAAACCAGGAAAGGCTTTTATTGCTTGCTTTCGTTCATTAGAGACATCTTTTGAATTCTTAAGGATATATATTGTTGTTCTGAGTCCTTGCTTGACTGTCAAATAATTAGCAAAGCTAAATATATTCATCAGTCCTGCATAAACGAGGTCGTATGACGGAAGAATCCAGGCAACCGACTTGGGTGTGGTATCAGACCTCTTTTTCAACTGCGCAAGATTATCAAGAATTTCAGCTTCACTAATATCAAACGTTCCCGCAAGAATTGTCGCGTCATGTTGGTAGGTGTCAACCGAGCTAGGTGTCTTGATGTGGGCGAATTCTTCATCGGCAATCAATCTTAATGGATCTTTTTTACTCATATTTGGATTTGCAAATGGATCAATGTATTCACTGTCCTCAGATAATCCACGAAGTTTATGTATGCTACTTGGCTTCGAACCAGTCTGTAGCATCGCTGTCACGTGAGGGGTCATAACGAGTCGTTTTCCACTACCCGATAGCCATAAGAAGAAGTCATCAAAGTTCTCGTTTAGTTGCGTTTTCGTTGCAAAATTAAATTCATCGAGATACTTGGTTGTTGTCGCAAAAAAACTCGATGACAAAATAGACAGGTTTCGCACCCACTCCGCATTTCCAACATAACTTTGATAAAAGCGAGGATAGCCTTGGAATAATGGAACGTACTCACCGCTCTTGTTTATAAACGCGCCGCTCTCAACAATAAGGTCGTGGTTATTCACTAATCTTCCACTTGTTGCAGCAACATCCTTAATTGCAAGCCATCCTACAAAATCCTCATACCAGCTTGCCCTAGGAAGTTTAATCGTATCTTTGATAAAGATCACTGTTGTTTCTAGGGTTTTCTCTTTTCGAATCGTCGCAATTGCTTGATATAATTTATCCTCTTCGTATTGAATGACGACAATACCGTCATAGAATCGTCTTAATTTTGTCTCGAGAGATTTTGTTTTCGAACTCGCGGTTTGCAAAATAATAAATGACGGTTTATTCGTACTATGTCGAATATGTCGTATGGTTCGAAGCGTATTAGCAATATTCGTAAAATAAATATAGACAATGGGGTTTTGATGAATGAGCTTCTTATCCCAGCGTAAAAATAGTTCTGTCTTTTTGTGATATGAAGTCGCAGCAATATTGTTTAGAGTAAGATACTTATCAATTGCTCGTCTTTGACCGGCTAGTGCGTACGGTTTTGTCTCGATTGACATCGCAGTTGATGACTCTATAACGCGCCAGTGATAGAGTACTTTTGGAATAAATCCGACTTTCTTTGATACAGTAATGACTCGAAGAAAAAGATCCCAGTCTTGGGCTCCATCCGTTTCCGAATCCCAGCCACCGATCTTCTTCACAATTAATGTCTTCATGACGTTAAGGTGGGTTAAGTAGTTGATATTGAGAAGCATCTCGGGTGACAGTTCTGCCTTGAAGAGTGGATCAAAACGGTTTCCTTGCAGATCTATCTTGTCTTTATCAGAATAAATAAAGTCGTAATCATCTTCGTTTAAAAGTTTCGCGTTTTCATACAGGGCGTCCGGCGAAAGTGTATCGTCGTGATCCAGAAGTGCTATAAATTCGCCCTCGATCTTTTCGAGAATCTGATTTGAGTTTCCGGCAATACCTAGGTTCTTTTTAAAACGGTGGTTTTTTACTCGTGGATCAAGGTTAGCGTATTTTTCAATCAACCTCTCAACGGCTTTATCGTCACCAAAGTTACCAAGAAACAATTCGAAGTTTGTATATGTTTGCTCGAGAACTGATTCGATTAACTCCTCTAAAACATCAGTTGGCGGATTAAATACGGGTGTAATAATACTGATTAATGGCCGTCTTTTCAAATTATCCGCAAGTTCTCTCTGGGCCTGTAGCTGACTTTCGTCGGGCTCATTAAGGAGTATCCACTCCTGGTACTTACCTGTCTGGTCTGTCGTGCTTTGGGCCATGAAATTAACACGCTCAGCACTTCGAAGCACGTGGAGAAGTTTTTTTGGATTATTCACCAAAATGTGGGCTGCTTTTTTTCCAAGACCAATTGGATCAGATTTGAGATGATTTTTTACAATCCCCAAACCCTTGGTAAGCTTGTACGCCTTTGAAGATCGAACGGCATTCAGTTCTGCCTCAACCTGTTCGGCACGATACTGCGCTTGATAAAATCGTTTTTCAAAATCGTTCTGAGCCATAAAATTATTGTCTCTTCGTATGTTTAATGAATTTACGTACTATGGTTCGTGGGCCTAGATTTAGCAGAGTAAGATACGGCCTACAACTTTCTATTATAGCTTCTTTAGCCGAGAGTTCTTGTTGTAAGTTATCAATCTTTTGATTTGCAGATTGGAGTAACCGCTCTTTTTCACTAACCTCTTTTCGTAGCATAGCAATTCTATCTGAAACAGCTGACGTCAAATTGTGTACATATTTTAGGTTTGATTTATAGTCAACAGACTGTGTCCGTATACTTGTAAGTTCTTTACGTTGTTTAGTGGTCAACTTTTTTTTGAAAATGACAAAGAAATGTCGATAGAATGGTCCTGTCATGTCCCCACTCGTAAGAATCTTGTCGTTAAATTCACTGTTATTATCGATGAGTTTCTTTTTGTTTAAACCGTGCTTGGCTTCGATTAGGTTTGTGTGTGTAGCAAGTACCCAGTTGTTAAGGTTATTGGTCCCAATAAGTTCGAAATCAAGTTTATGTTTTTTAATGATTGCCTCAACCATCGATACTTCAGGCTTTTGATATTCAAAGTGTTCTTCTAACCACACCTGACCCTGTTTGAATAATTTCTTATTAAGATCATTCGTTAGATGCTCTGCGTAGTCTACACCCTCTGTATTAAAAGGTGCGGCAATAATAATGTAGTCCTTCGCAACTCGAATGCACTCGTTGATAAATGCTTTCTTCTTATCAATCGGGATGTGTTCTAGGACATCGGTCGATACAACTAGATCAAACGTATTGTCATCGAACGACATTTGGGTCGCGTCTCCTTGAATATATTTACCCGACAAGCCCTTTGGCCTAGGTAAGATGTCTATTGTCGTGTGTTCATATGGCGTTTTTAGATCTTCAAGTATATGTGTCATATACGGGCTACCACCCCCGACGTCTAGTATTGTTAGTGACTTTCTTTCTTCTTTAAACAACGTTTGGATTAATTTCAACATCACAAGAAAACGACTTGATCCGTCAGGACTTAAAACCTTGGGTGAGTTTATTCGGCTGACCATATTCCACTGACCGCGACAACACCCTGCGCAGGCTTGTCGGATATAACATGAAACGAAATTGCTCGATCATAGAAGTCGAGAAAATCACCGTTTTCTTTATCAACAACCGCTACAGTAACTTTGTAGTTGCCTGGTTGTAACGGTAACTTATCAACCACATAAGTCACCTTTCTCTTACCGCTAAAGTTTTCGTAAGCGCTATTTGGGCCGGTAACGGTAATGTTATCTTGATTGATAAATGCTAGTCCTATATCAAAAGTCTTTCCGAGGTATTCTTTTTCAGTAATTAAATCAATATCAAGTTTGAAGCTATCTTCAAAGTTTAAGATTGGTGACTTCCTTTTATCGGTATCGTTGATCGACAAGTTCTTTATCTTAATACCGCCAACACCCCATCGATTGGTATTACTTTTGTCTTCTACGTTTGAATCATCGATATTTAAACGAGCGTATAGTGATGCTGCTTTTGATGGTGTCGTCACACTTAATGGACTGCCTTTATCGACTATTAACACGCGATCACAAAAACGTTCAACATTAGACATATCATGTGTCACCAATATAATCGTCCTGCCTTCTTTCTTCAATTCACGAAAGACATCGAAACATTTCTTTTGAAAATCGGCATCTCCTACCGCTAATACTTCGTCCATGATGAGGATCTGTGAACGAGCACGGATTGCAATTGAAAACGCTAATCGAACTTGCATACCAGACGAGAAGTTCTTTAACTTTTCCGCCATGAAATCACCGAGTTCTGCAAATTCGACAATTTCATCGTAAATTTCATCGACTTCGCGACGACTAAAACCAAGTAAGGCGCCGTTTAGATAGACGTTTTCTTTGCCCGAGAGTTCTGGATTAAAACCGACACCGAGTTCGATAAAAGGCGTGAGGGATCCATTAATCTGCACAAGTCCTTTGTCCGGAACGTAGATGCCTGCAAGAATTTTAAGTAGTGTACTTTTTCCACTTCCGTTACGCCCAACGATGCCAAAGAATTCACCTTGGTTTATTTCAAAAGATATATCATCTAGAACCTTGAAATTTCGGTAACCTTTCTTACGCTTACCTATATTCACAATGACTTGCTTGATTCCACTTGATTTATCTAATGGAATACGGAATGTTTTTGAAACATTCTTTACTACAACTGCAGGTTTAGGAATATCCATATCTACACATTCTCCGAGAAATACGCTGAACTTTTCTTGAAGTAAAAACTGGCGAATATACCAAAGCCAACCACTATCACAAACGGAACGAGTTGAACAAAAATATTTGTCGTTAAGTCATACATAGTTGTCGTTTGAGTTGTGATGAGAACTTCGCGAGAGTCTTGAATAATCTGCGCGACTGGATTGAGCATTAGAAATTGAGCAACACCCGCCCCCACTTCGTTTATAACTAGCGAGAGTGGATACAGGATAGGTGTAGCGTAAAAAGCTCCCTGAAGTAATACCTCCCAAATATGGCTGACGTCACGGTATTTCACGTACGAAGCCGAGAGAAAGAAGGCAAGTGAAACCGCGAAGACATATAGCTCGATAACGAGAGGTATGAAAAGTAATGCCGAAGGATGAAGCTGAACACCGTTGATAGTCATGAAGACGAATATAATAATGAGGTTCAGCGCAAAGTTAATGAGCGCAGATAAACTCCCTGCGACAACGATGATGTATTTTGGAAAGTTAATTTTTCGAATGAGATCACCGTGATTCACAATTGAAGCTAGCCCTTGGTTCGTTGCTTCGGTAAAAAAGCTCCATATTACGATACCTAACAGGAGATAGATTGAGAAGTGTTCGACAGTTTCACCGACTCGTAAAAAATGACCAAACACTATATAAAGCACGGCAAACATAAATAGTGGTTTTAGTAACGACCAAAAATATCCAAGGATTGATCCCTGATATCGCAACTTAAAGTCGGTAATCACTAGCTCGCGCAGCAACACCCGATTTCGTTTACTGAAAACGTTAGAAAGTTTCATAAGTTCACGATTAATTATAAGATAGAAGCAGTATTATGACTAGCGTCCTGATTGTTGTCCTGAACTGGAATGGAATTGATGACACCGAAAAATGTCTGGATTCTTTGTTAGCCCAAACGTACAAGAATTTTGAAATCCTCGTCGTCGACAACGCTTCGACCAATAATTCACTGACGCGTCTACGAAAAGTTGAAGAAAAGGAATCAAAAATTACTGTCATCGCCAACGCCAAGAATAAAGGCTTTGCTGGTGGAGTAAACACGGGTATCAAGTATGCTCTTGAACACGACTTCGACGCCGTCGCCTTGTTCAACAATGACGCAATAGCTGACAAAGAGTGGCTAGGTGAGTTGGTAAAGCCCCTTAGTAAACCAAAAGTTTCTATCGTCACTGGCCTATTACTTCACGCAGATGGAAAAACAATCGACAGCACCGGCGACTACTATACCGAGTGGGGTATTCCCTATCCGCGTGCCCGCGACGAAAAGGCGAGTGACACGCCTGAATCTGGCTACGTGTTTGGAGGCTCTGGTGGGGCAAGTCTCTACAAGACGGCGCTTTTTAAAGAAATCGGCTTATTCGATGAAAGCTTCTTTATGTACTACGAAGATGTTGATATGAGTTTTCGCGCTCAGCTGGCGGGATATAAAGTCTACTCAACAAATAAGGCAATCGCCTACCACAAGCAAAGTGCCAGTACGAATAAGGTGCCTGGTTTGGCCGTCTATAACACCTTCAAGAATATGCCGTTACTATATGCCAAGAATGTTCCAGCTGGGTTACTACTACCTATCGGCGCGCGTCTGTGGTTGCTGTACGTTCTGATCTTTGGTAACGCAATCAAAAAGGGTGCGGGGCTGTATGCGTTGAAAGGCTGGCTGGCAAGTATTGGTATTTTCTGGACTCGTGCGTTGTGGCATCGGATCAAAATCCAAAGTAGGCGTAAGGCTACGACAGAATATATCGACTCGATCATCTGGCATGATATTCCACCAAACCAAACTGGTATGCGTAAATTCCGCAAATTCTTCACCGGTAAGGAGTAGCTATGAAACTCCTCGAATACGAAGCCAAGCACCTACTGGATGAATGTGACATCCCCGTCCCCCAGTCATTTAATCAACACAACCTCATTCTTCCTGCTGTTTTTAAATCCCAGGTGCCCGTTGGTGGCCGAGGTAAAGCAGGGGGTATTGTCATTGTCGATAAACCAGACCAGGTCGAGCTCACAATAGACAAACTCATTAAACTGGATATCAAGGGATTCACTCCAAAGACAATCTTGATTGAAGAAAAACTCGGCATCAAGCAAGAGCTTTACCTCAGTATCTTGGTTGATCGCGACACCCAAGGAATTAAACTAATGGCGCATAAAAACGGTGGGGTCGAGGTCGAAGACAACCATGATTTTAAGATTTGGAACCTAGAATATGATCGATTTAATATCGATGTTATCGGCCAAGAGCTTGCCGACTATTATAACCTCGCCGGTCAAACCTTTGCCCTACAGGACTTACTCGAAAACCTCTACACCTGTTTCGTAAAAAACGACGCCACATTAATAGAGATCAATCCTCTCATCCTGACCGAAAAAAACGAACTGATCGCTGGCGACTGCAAGATGACTCTCGATGATGCAGCAGCCTTTCGTCACGATTGGACATTCGAGGAACAGCCAGCCGAAGTAAACTTTGTCACTATTAATCCAAAAGGAACGATTGCTACTATCGCTAACGGCGCTGGTCTAGCGATGGCGACCGTTGATGCAGTCTATGACGCTGGCCTAACCCCAGCTAACTTCCTAGATATAGGGGGTGGTGCTAACACGGATACACTTTTGAAAGCCTTTGGTCGACTGATTGAATACCAAAATGTGAAAGCAATCGTCATTAATATATTCGCGGGTATTACCAGGGCAGATGAAATTGCGTATGCCATAATTGCCGCTCATCAAAACATGACCAGCCTTCCTCCGCTTTTCATACGACTTGCCGGAACAAACTATGATGAAGCTGCTCGGTTGTTGAATGCTGCCCATATAACAATACAACCGAGTCTCGAAGCGTGCCTAAGTGCGGCCAAAGAGGTGGTTCATGACTAATCCATTCCTCGGCAAGAATATTATTGTTCAGGGAATTACTGGCGCTCACGGTAGTTTCCAAACCAAAGCAATGATCACAGCTGGGACAAATGTTGTAGCTGGAACAACACCAGGTAAGGCTGGTCAAGTTGTCGAAGGCGTGAAGGTGTATGATTC
>JBAQNZ010000007.1:0-9874 GCA_049304275.1 Candidatus Microsaccharimonas sp.
ATCCTAGTGAAGAAACAAAACACGCCGCCATATCAGAGGCTGGCGACGTCCTGTGGTCACTGTCGGCTGGGCTCAGCAACTCGGGCGTATCGATCGAATATGCGATTCAAAATCGTCTGATGTTCACAGCCAAAGGCACACTCGTACATACACCCGAGGGAATGCAGTATCCGGTATGGCGCGATAAAGCAATCGAGATCGCCATGAGTAATCTCTATCCTATTACCGTCGGTCAGATTGATGAACTTTTCGAAGCTGGCTACGTGCCCGAAGCGAGCACAGCCATGAATATTGATCCTCCCT
The DNA here is from genome assembly GCA_049304275.1 of Candidatus Microsaccharimonas sp. GTDB lineage: Bacteria > Patescibacteriota > Saccharimonadia > Saccharimonadales > Saccharimonadaceae > Microsaccharimonas. The sequence continues at coordinate 304 of JBAQNZ010000007.1, forward strand.
CAACTTCCTCGGAAGATGTTGAAGAAATCTATTTACAGTGGAAGATCGACACCGCTTTCGCGCATATCCTATCATACGAAATGGGAGCACAGATGGAAGGAAATGTTCGAAGCGATTACGATGAGAATCGTCAGGTTATGGGTGAACAATCAGCTTACTTTTTCCTTCGAACACTCTATACCTTGCGCGAGATAACCGGCGCTACCTATGCTGATGTGTGGCCGGTGAACTTCGCAAAAGTTACCGCACGTGTTCAAACCAGACGTATCGATCACAGCGACGGTGAACGCTCGCCCGAACTCTTGTAGTTGTTATGCTTGCACCCCTGTAAAACTAAGGGTAGTATAAAAAAACGAGCACCACTGCTTCGTGGTGTTTTAACAAGCAAGGACTTTTCTCGGAAGGTGGTGACGGACGTGATCTTGAACTTCATCCTTCGCTGGGCAATCGTCGGCCTGTACGCACGACTGGTGTTCCGCACCAAAGTCGTCGGACGCAAGAATCTGCCGAAGGGTACATATCGCCTTGTCGACAGGCGTCCCGATCGTTCCGGTCGGGCTGGTCGGTATGGTGGATGGTGTCGACGAGGAGGGTAAGCGGATCAAGCGCAAGCTGGTTATCGGCGAGCCCTACGACCCCGCCCTACTGCTGAATGTGGCCGAGCGTCAGTTGATGAAGGTCAACTTCGATCGCACGGCGGCACATCGCCTGACGCCAGATCTGATGCGTCGCATCGCGGCGCTCGCCCAGACTGAATACCGCGGCTGAAAACAAAGTGGGACCCCCATGCAATATGGCATCAGGGGTCCCACTACGGAAACAGCGGAAGAGTCCTTGCTTATCCTACTTTTAGAACTTCACGCACCTCTTGGGTGCTTTTTGTATGCATTAACTTGTCGCGAAGTTCAGCCGCGCCTTCGAAATCACGAACGTAAATCTTAAAGAAACGTTTCAATGGATCGAATGGGCGGGGATGTTTATTTGAGTAGTAATCGAATAAATCTAGTTGTTGATTCAGTAAATTAAGAAATTCGTCGCGAGTCCTCACACGGACATCAGGTGAGAACGCAAACGGATTCGTAAAAACACCTCGTCCGATCATAACGCCATCGACGCCGTATTTTTCGACCAGTTCCAGGCCGTGTTCGCGGTCACGAATATCACCGTTAATCGTTAGTAACGTTTGCGGGGCGATGTCGTCACGTAGCTTTTTGATATCGGCAATTAATTCGTAGTGTGCATCGACTTTACTCATTTCTTTTCGGGTGCGAAGGTGAATCGTCAGGTTGACGATGTCTTGTTTGAGGATATGAGTCAGCCATTCGGTCCATTCATCGACGCGTACGTCGCCCAGGCGCGTCTTTACGCTCACAGGTAGCCCAGATTCCTTCGCGGCTGCAATGATGTCAGCAGCACGCTTAGGATCGCGAATCAGGCCGCTTCCCCCACCTGTCTTGATGACGTCTTTGGCAGGACAGCCCATATTGATATCAACACCAGCAAATCCTTGTTCTTTCATTCCCTTTGCCATAAAGGCAAAGTGCTCGGGTTCACTGCCCCAGATTTGAGCGACCATTGGTTGCTCGTCTTCGGTAAACGTTAAACGCCCTTCAGTGCTGTGACGACCCTTCGGGTTGAAATAACTGGCGGCATTGGTAAATTCCGTAAAAAACACGTCCGGACGACCGGCGCTATTAATGACATGACGAAAAACAACGTCCGTCACCGCCTCCATAGGGGCAAGGATGAAGAAAGGTTTTGGAAGGTCTTGCCAAAAATTTTTCATTATTCAATTATCTCACACTCTATCTAGTCACAATATATTATGAACAGGTTGAGTGGACAGAGAGAATGAGAGGCTGGTCGGGGGTGGACGAGCGATCGTCCACCCCGTCGCAGCTACGGCTAGCGCTTCATGCCACTCCCGCCACAGTCCGGGCAGGGGGAGGCACCGATGGCGCCACGCTGGCCGATACCGATCGTTCCCGTCCCGCCACAGCGGTTGCAGGCCTTGCCGGCTTTAGTTGCGGCTTCCTGCCGCTTCTCGTCTTCCGACTTGAACATAGCCTTCCTTTCCGAAGGGTATTGCTGGTTGTGTGTTACGAAAAGTGGGGACGGTGGGACTTGAACCCACACTGACGTTACTTTAAAGAACTGTGGTGTGAGGAGGACCCGGAAGGAACACCAATAGCCAGTTCTTTGTTTTACGCCAAGCGATTTCTCGCTTGCTCTAGCCATTGAGCATCGTCCCCCGGAGGGTATTACTATTCTCATTCTCTCTGTCAATGTGCAACAAGAGAGGATGTGAGTCACGAGTACCAATCTGATACTAATGACTCACACCCTCGATCTGTGCGCTATATATTATAGCACGTTTTACACTGATTCGTCAAGGAGGTCTTGCTCGAATGCCAACATACCTTTAAGGGTTGGTGGGTAGGCCGAGACGTCAGGAAGGTCTAGGTTGATGATGTGCTTCCAGACCTTACTAATAAGTTGTTCAAACCGATCAACTTCATCTATATCAAATGACATATCAAGGGCGACGACTTCTCCGCTCTTAGTAGGTTCAATGAATGATAATGACCCGCTAGTGACCGTATAGATACCATAGTCACGTGAGTGCTCGACCATTAATTTATAGAATAATAATTGTTGGCGGTATTTATAGAGTTTGATCTTCTCGAACTCGTCGCCACCTTTCCAGTTAAGGGATGGCTTGCCGGTTTTATAATCAGTCACGGTCATCGATTTGTCCTTTTGGTATAAGGTCGCGACGTCAATCATTCCCGTTAAATGAGCATCTCCTAAATGAACCTCTTGGTTAGCGAAACTAAGTTCGGCTTTTTGGCTAGGGACGAACGAATCATAGCGAGCTACTAGGAAAGCCTGGAGTTGTTCACTTCCCTTTTGATGATAGGTGGCGTAATCCAGTGTGCTGAGGTGTTCGTTGGTCAGATTGGCTTCGAAATCACGCAGTATATCTTCGAGTGGTTTTTGTTCGCCCGATGCCGTGACGTGAATATGTGCCTGTTGCAGAGTACGGTGGATGGCTGAACCGTACGAGGCTGACGCCGACTTCGCACTAGGAAAATGGAGTAAATGATTCAAAAGGAAATGTTGCGGGCCACCACGCGATACATCGAGGAAAGCGTTGATGTGCGTCGCACTTAGTTTGTAGTGTTCCAAGGTTGGTTGTAATAATTTCTTAAGATCAGTGCTTGGTTGAACGAATGGCTCGTACCACGCTAGTTCGGCGGCTTCAATTAATGATGCGCCGGTCGTTGCCGGGATTTCTTTGACATTATCTATATCTTCGGATAAGAAGCTGGCGATCAAGGTTGCTTTGTCACTATCGTTAGTATCGCTGTAACTAACGATGAGTCGTGATTTGGCCCGAGTCATCGCAACGTAGAATAAACGCAAGCGCTCATTGGATGACTCACCCGCTGGTGCCAGTGGCAAGTTTTCTGGGTAGCCGATATTACGACTGACACTGCGGGCTTTTTCACCCCAGACATTATCGACGGCATTCAGCACGTAGACGGTATCAAACTCAAGGCCCTTTGAACCATGGGCAGTCATCAAATTAACTGCGCCAACTTCACTATCCAGTGAGGTTTTTGCAACCATCAGGTTCGTCCCTAGTCGTCGGTGCAGACCTACGAATTCGACGAACGCTTCAAGATTCAACGTTTCCTTCGCATGATATTCACGCAACTGGGCGCGAATGGTGCGAAGCGCCGCTAAACAATCTAAATACTGGGCCGGTGCCTTTTCTAGTTGTTCTGCGGAAAAGAAATAGTCAAAGAATGGACTATTTTTTACCGACTGATTACTGTCTTCATTGCGGCCAATCAAGCGGTCGATCATTGGTTCAAGTGCGGTGTGCTGCGACAGGGTTGCTTGTTCGATCAGCCAACTATGAGTGTCCAGAAAGCGCGGAAGTGTCGTCATAGTGTTCAGCCATGGCTTCCGTTCACTATAGGCTGTCGTACTTAGTTCCCATAGTTCGAGTGGACTGATACCCCAGGCCGGATGCGCCAGTAATTGTGGCATCAGACTATTAGCCTGATCGTGTTCGCCTTTGCCGATAGCGACGATGACGCGGGCCAGCAATTCTAGAGCAACGATAGGCGGTTGGTCCAGGACGTTGTCTTGACGCGTGTAATTGACGGCGATGCCGGCTTTATCAAAATACGGTAAGAGATGTTGGATTTCGTGGTGGCGACGCGACAGAACGGCGATGTCCTGCGGGGCAATGCCACCCTTGATGCCACCCTTGATGCCACGCTTGATAGATTCAACTACCCAGTGACGCTCGCTGTCGATTGTTGGGGCATGAAACAACTCGACAGAAGCATTGCTATGTTGGGCATTGAGTTGTTTGGTTAGTGTCTCTATGCGATTTTCCAGACGATCGCTTCCTTGGGTGATGACCTTGCGGGCGCGCTCGATAATGCCGGCACCCGATCGATAGTTTTCAGTCAGAACAACTAATTCTGCCGACGAATAGAGCTCTTTAAAACGAAGAATATTACTAATATCCGCCCCTTGGAAACTGTAAATGGCCTGGTCGTCGTCACCGACGACGAGAATATTAGGGCGACCTTCGTTGGCTGGATTATCAGTCAGGTTATGCAGAATACGCATTTGTGCGAGGTTTGTGTCTTGGAATTCGTCCACCATGATGTACAGGTATTTTTCCTGCAGGTTATAGCGTAGCTCGTCGTGTACTTCCATGGCATGAACAACCTGCAGGATCATGTCATCGTAATCATACAACCCAGCCTGTTCCATTCGGTTCAGGTATTCATAGTAGACGAAGGCTAGGGCGCGCAGTTTTATTAGAACAGGTCGCGATTTAAATATATACTCACCTTTTTGATTCTTGATGAACCACTTCTTTTTCCAAGCAGTGATCGGTTTTGTGGGATGGCTGGATTCAGACAGTTCAACAGCACTTAGCAGGCCGTCGTAAATGGTCTGTGCCATTGGCGGTACTTCGAATAGTGTCTGGGCGTTGTCAGCCAAGGTTTGAAGTTGCGGCAAGGCGCCTGCTAGGGCATCACGTACCTTTACGGTGACAGTCCCCGTGATAAGTGGCGCGATAATTCGCTCGGCAGCATCAATCGCCATTTCGCTGGCGTCGATGACGGCTAGCAGTTCGTCACTGGTAAGGCCGCTTCGCTTTAATTCGGAGATGACCGTTGTTGCATCGGGCTGGTGGGTATATTCGCCATTCATGGTGCTGGCGAGTGGGTTCTTGTAATCCAACTCGTCAAAAATAGTACGAAGTATCTCGTAGCGACTCAGGTCATCAGCGGGCTCAAACAACGCACCACGGTAAAAATACTCACGATTCTGGTTAATAATTTCGGTACCAAAGCCGTGGAACGTGTGGATCGCAACCTTGTAGCCATCTTTACCAATAATGCTGACCAAACGTTCACGCATCGCAGTAGCGCCACTTTCGGTAAAGGTTAAACAGAGTATGTTTTCAGGTAAGGTATCGGTTTTAGACAGAATATTTGCTACACGGACACCCAGTAACTCAGTTTTACCCGTTCCTGGTCCAGCGACAACCATGATCGGTCCGTCAATCTGATCAACCGCCTGTTTTTGCGCTGAATTGAGTTGTTGGTAGCGCGTTTTGAAGTCCATTCCTTTCATTATATCACCCCTGTCGTGCTGAAATTTGGTAATTATACCCTACTTACAAGTTTGTGCAAGGCTATCAGGGGTGATACAATGACTGACATGAACGAACAAGTCTATGATGACCTTGCCCTCGAGAAAATGATCAAGGCAGGGTTTGGCGTTGAGGTGGATATCGATTCAATGATCGGACGCCGTTTTCCTGTCAGTCGCACGGCCGAGGCGTCACTGTTTTTGACCAAAAAGAAGCAGTTATTCTTATTCGTGACAAGTCAGTCGAAACTACTATTGTCTGATGTGCAGAAAATTGTGTCTCGGGTCGGACTAAAGGCTGAGCTATACTTGCCGCCCAAGGGCCGCCCCCACTACTTCGATGAAGTCGGCGTACAGAAATTTCGGGAAATCTTTCCTGGACGCAGTAACGTTACGGCCGAAGATATCGCTTTTTATCGGACGTTGACTCCTTACTCGCCTGCCCTTATTTTGATTAGCGAAGTAAAGAATGGTCAGATCGAACAGTTCGACAGCGACAGCACTGAACAGTGGCGTCATCTTGCGAAATTTACCTATCGTCGCATTCGAACGAGTTAAGGCTGTTTAGCTAATCTCGCAAGTTTAACTAGTGCAGTTTTTGCTGATTCGTCGGTGAATGACGCCGAATCAGCTGGTTGGCGGATCATGTATTTGACAGATACTTTGTCAATAAATACTTCGAGCTTAAAGCTATAGGCAGCATCAGGGCCGGTTCCTGTATTATTTGCGCCATAGAACGCAAAATCACCAAGCGTATCAACGGTTGTTCCGATGCTATGTGCTTTGATTTGTTCAATGAGTGTCTTTGGACCAGCTTCGTTACTATATACAGTTCGTTCAATAATAAATGCATTACTCGAGTTATACCCATTCGCGAGTGTTCCACCCGAGCTGAATGCATAGACGCATATTTGTGAGTCTGATGCAATGTCTTCGACACCTTCACCAGTTGCCTTATTAGAGACAATACCCATATCCTCGGGGTTCTGTAGATTGGCGGCGGAATCACCTAACGTTTCTTTTATGGTTGAAACATCCAGCAGATTACACGCTTCGTAATCTTTCGAATGATCAAGAACAGTCTCGGTCGTCGTCTTTTCGGGCGTGGAATTAGATTGTAGCCGACTGATCAAGTACATGACTCCGAATACGACACCAGCAGCAACAATAACTATTCCCGCACCGATAAGTATTTTCTTAATCATTAGTAACCCCCAGCATTTCCAAGATACGTATCACCGGCACGTGAACCGCCAACCTGACAGGCGACCCATCCTTGCCACCAAACGTACCAACTGTCAGATCCACCCACTACATATCGTACCTGATTGTTCCAAGTCCAATCCATCAACGATGTATCGTTTGCAGAGGTATTATTTGAATATGCGTAGTATGAGTAGAGACGGGTTACGACGGTTGCACCAGGTGAACATGTGCCGTAAATACTCATCCCCACCGTCCACCACGTTGATCCGTACCCAGGATCTTGGCCTGGCATCCACAGCCCCGAAAGAGATGCATATGAACGGACTGCGTATGGCTGTACTGTCCAACCTGTACTACTGGGTCCACTCACCCCAGTTGTCGCCGATGGACATAATCCCCAGTTTGCGGGTGCTGAACCATTCACGCCCTTCACACGGAAGTAGTACGTTGTCCCATTGTTAAGGCCGGTAACAGCTCGGTTTGTCCCTGCGATTCCTGTGAGACTTGTGGGGCTAGTAAATCCACTGTCTAGCGCATAATCCAAGGTATAGCTTAGAGCGCCGGCCGATGCATTCCAACTGACTGTAATTTGTGTATTAGAGTTAAGCGTTGATGCAATACAGACAGGTGCTGGCAGAATAGTCGTATTGTTGACGATAGCTGACCAAGGACCAGAATATGGCGAATTAGATATGCCCCGTACCTGAATGTAGTATGTAGTGCCCGTAGCGAGCCCTGTAAGAGAATAGCTGGTTCCAGCGATGCCGGTAATAGTGATCGGTGAAGACATACCTGCGTTTAATGAATACTGTAGAGTGTACGTATCTGCATTGGTAACCGCACCCCAGGTTACGTTAATCTGAGAGTTCGAGATTGATGTTGTCGTAACGACCGGTGCGGCGATGTCGTTTGTCGTAAACGGCAAAACATTTGACCATAGGCCATCACCAACGGCATTCGTCGGGCGGACACGAGCCCAGTAGTTCGTTGCAGCCGTCAATGAAGTCGCAGTTGTGGTTGTTGCGGAAGTAACAGGGTATTCGGTATACGTACCACCGGTAAAGTTGCTGGTGGTGGCAACTTGCAATGTGTAATTAGCGGCATTTTGTACAGAAGTCCACGAGAAACCAGCTGTCGTAAAGCCCAGTGTTCCTGTACTAAGGGTCGCTGCGCCAGAGGTCGCAAGAGCGGTGTTTCGACGACTCGTTACCGTAGTTATGGTGCCGTCGCTCTCATTTTTGTAACTAATTGAATAATTTATACACGAGATACTTCCGTTACAGGCGGCACTTCCGTCACCACTATACGAGAAAAAGTCGACGCCGTTAATAGTCAGTGTTGCCCCACACTGAATTGAATTAGTAGTACCGGTCGTTGCCTGAGGAGCAACAAGGACGTTTGAACTTAGTCCTGGAAGTGTCGAGCTAGTCACGGTCGAGGCAATCGCCGTAATTTGGGAACAACTAGGGTATTCCCCATTTTGATCATAGTATTTTTCAAGTGCTTCGGTAATTGCGCTGACACTACTAACGCGACGAGCATCACGGCCGTCTGCTTGGTATCGACTGAATCCTATTAAAGTAATTGCAGCCAAAATACCAATGACTGCGATAACCACCACTAATTCGACAAGAGTAAAGCCGCGCTTTGACATGCTCATGTCACCATTGTAGCAAACGTAAGCAACATCTCAAATTATTGTGACACTATTTAATGTATTTGGTCAGAAACCCGTTCCATTCCGGATCGTTAATGGCTGTTTTTAAGGTGTCAGAGATGACAAAGCTACGAGCATCGTCAGGATTGGTCATGGGGCGTTCGCCGATATATTCCCATGTATCATTCTGTGCTGCAAAGATGAGGATTTTGGTACTGTCGTCGAGGGTTACTTCAAGCGTGGTGAGCTTGTGGGTTGCTTCGGTGACATCAAGGCCGATCGTGATTGCCTTTGCATCGGTGTATTCCGTTGGCGCGAGTTTCAAGAGTGCATTAATCTGTGTATAGCGATCAGTGATGAAGGTCTTGAGGACACAAGCAACACCAAAGGTTGGTGGATACACTGGGTCAATGGCAGACTCGGTTGTTTGGCAGTATACGTTCGTACTATCGAAATTAGTATAGATCACGCCGCTCTCGGTCGTGCTCGTCGAAATGTTAACTAGTCCCTTCTTTTCGAGAAATGACTTTGTTTGGTCGATGACTTCTTTTGCATTTTCATTAGCTGATTTGTCAGTACGTTCGTATTGGACGTGTTCAGTCACAGGAACGGTTGTGTCGAATGAGTCTTTGTCAGCATAGGTGATAATTGTATTAGTCGGACCACTGATCGGATTTTCAGTTGTCGAAGGCTCTGTCGGTGTCGTTGTCCCATCGTTCGCAATTGCTTGGCGCTGGGTATAGTAAGAGGAGCGTGAATCGATTGATGCCGCTTCGTAGTCACTAATGATTACCTCAGGTGCGTCAACTTCTTTCAAGGTAATGGTCGTATGGGTTTGTGTTGGAGTATCTTCCTTTAATGTTCCGAGTATTAAGATTGTACCGACGCCAATTGTAACGGCAACAACGATAATACTTATGATAACCACGATGAGTTTCTTCCTAGATGGTTTGGGAGGTTGCATTGGTGGCGTGACCGGTAATTGAGGTGATTCAGGATACATTAGACCGTACACCA
>JBAQNZ010000008.1:0-5904 GCA_049304275.1 Candidatus Microsaccharimonas sp.
TGCGAGACGAAAATGAGTTTTGAACTGATCAACAAGGTGAACGAAGCGCAGAAAAAACCTGCCATTGTCGACGTTAATAGCGGTGACACTGTTCGTGTTCACCAAAAAATTAAAGAAGGTACGAAAGAGCGTATTCAGGTATTTGAAGGCGTCGTTATTCGTCTTGACCGCGCAAACTCGCACACTTCACGAATTACTGTTCGTAAAATTGCCAGTGGTGTTGGCGTTGAAAAGAGCTTCTTGCTCCACAGCCCACTGGTTGAAAAGATTGAAGTGGTACGCCGATCAAAAGTTCGACGTAACTACTTGTCATACCTTCGTGCGCGTAGCGGTAAGAGCGCTCGCCTCAAGGGTGTAAACTTTGATCGTGAAGGGGTTAATGACGTTACTGACCCACACGCTGAAGCTGAAGAGGCACGTCTAAAGGAAGAAGCTCGTATTGCTGCCGAAGCCAAAGCTGCTGAAAAAGCAGCTGAAGAGGCTGAACTGGCCGCAAAGCAAGCCGAAGTCGAAGCTCGGCACGAAGAAACTGCTTAACAGATTCTTAATAAAATTATGACCGCATTCGTGCGGTCGTTTTTGTTAGCTATAATAGAATAATGATTTTAGGGATTGATGAAGTTGGACGCGGGCCGTGGGCAGGACCATTAGTGGTTGGGGCAGTAGTGCTAGGCGACACATCGATTGACGGATTAACTGATAGCAAGAAACTCTCAAAGAAGAAGCGCGAGATACTCGACGTGATGATACGTCAGCAGGCGCATGGGTTTGGGTTGGGATGGGTCCATGCTGACGAAATAGACCAAGTTGGCCTTGTAGCGGCTCTGAGACTGGCTACGATACGTGCAGTTGAACAGGTAAAGGTGCCGTATCACGAAATTATTATTGATGGGACGATTAATTTTCTTAGTGAAACAAATAAAGGTCGCTATGTTACGACGCTTCCAAAAGGCGATATGTTAATTCCTGCTATATCGGCAGCTTCTATTATTGCCAAGGTAGCGCGTGATGCGTTTATGACCCAGCAGGACCAGCAGTACCCTGGGTACAATTTTACGAGTCATGTTGGGTATGGCACTGCTGTTCATCGTGACGCGATAGATGTCTTAGGTGTTACTCCGCTGCATCGACGGTCATTTGCGCCGATTGCGAATATCGTCGGTGCGTCATCGACAAAAGCAATCGGTGACAAGGCTGAAGAAAAGGTGACCGAATTTCTACAAGCGCAAGGACACATGATTCTGGAACGCAACTGGCGCACCAAGTTCTGTGAAATAGATATCGTCAGCCAAAAAGGCAGGGTCGTATATTTTACCGAAGTGAAATATCGTCGGAGCATAGCGCAAGGCGACGGAATGGCAGCAATAACTCCGGCCAAATTGAAACAAATGAAGTTTGCTGTAGAATTTTTCGTTAGCCGTCACAAGTTGGATGTCGCTATGCGACTATGTGTTGCTAGTGTTAGTGGCGACAATTTTACAATTGATCAGTTTTTAGAGCTCGAGTAGTGCTTTGCGTACGGCCGGTCCATCTCGTTCGGTAAGTTCGACTTTGCCGGTAAGTTCGCCGATGCCAATTTCGATATTACGTTTCAAAGCGGGCAGTTTTTTTAGTGGGGTAAAGAACGCGGTGTATTCGGCTAATTGCGTCGGTGTAATCAACGAACTTGCAATATAACGAGGTATCGCATCAAAGTGAGAATCACCCGTGTACAAGTTTTCGATCCATTTCCAGTTATCCTGGGTCCATTGCCATACGACAGTGCGACCGTAACGATTACGAAGGAGCCACACAAACCAACGAGGGAAGTCCTGTGGGCGAATGACTGACGTATCTTTGAATAGTCCGATCAAACGATTAATCACCATAGGGTCCTTTGTTGAGGTTAAGGCACTGGCGATGTCTTCTTGTAATTCACTGCTCGATGTTTTCTTATGCACCGCCAGTAAAGCATCGATAATCTTTTGATCAGTCGCGTAGCGAACGGCTGCTCCCATCAAACTGGTGCGAATTTCTGGATCGAGGTCGTCGATTGGGGTTGTTTCGTAACGCTTCACGGCTTCTTTAATGACATCTGGGCGCTCGCTATAGAGCATTAGGCTAATGATCAAACTACGGAGTTTAGTATCCGCCTCGGGTTCACCATCCATAACATCCCAACTCAGACGGTCGAACTGTTTCTTTGCGAGTTCGCCAACGAACTGGCGTAGTTTCTTTTCTGCTTCGAGATCGGTTTCAACAAATCGTTTTAGCTCATTGATAGCGATGGCCATGATACCCCAGACCGCCTCGATCGTTTCGTTGCGGTAGTAATCGAGGAGTTCGATCAGTTCAACGCTGGATAGGATGCCTGCTTGGGCAAGCAGAGTCTGCTCATGCAATAACTGCATGCGATCAATGTCTGAAAGTTGATCCAGTGACTCAAGGATCTGTGCGAGGATTTCTGGACTGTAATGAGTAATGAAGTGGGCGGTGCCACCGGTATTAAAGCGGAGCGGTGTTTCGTGATGTCGAGTAATGGTGACTTGTTTTTCATTGAGAGTTTTCGGCATCTCACTACAGGTTGAATTCAGGGGAATTGGCCAAAGCTTGTCCGACGATTCGTGAGGGCCGATAAAGAACTGTTCTTGAACCAAGGTCACTTCGCTACCTTTTTGTGACACGTGGACAACAGGATAACCTGATTGGCTGATCCAGCTATGCATAAATAGTCCGATGTCTTGGCCCGAGGTTTCACTTAAACAGTCCCATAGATCATTCGCAACCGTATTCTTGTAGGCAAATTTTTGGAAATACAGTCGAAGGCCTTTTCTGAAGGCGTCTTTGCCGATATATGTTTCAAGCATACGAATTGTACGACCACCCTTGGCGTAGACAATCGATGGGTCGAACAGGGCGCCGATTTCGTCAGGGTGATTCACATCGGTTTGAATCGATTGGATACCTGACAGGCTGTCGCGACGAAGTGCACCAGGTACCTCGTAGCTGGCATGATCGAGCCAGATATCCCATTCAGGGTGCAGCGCATCGACGGCGACATATTCCATAATGTTTGCAAAACTCTCGTTCAGCCACAGGTCATTCCACCATTTCATGGTGACAAGGTTACCAAACCATTGGTGGCTGAGTTCATGGGCGATAATGGTTGCTGCTTGATGCTTATTGGCGAGAGAGGTTGTTTTCGGGTCAGCCAGTAGCGCAACTTCACGGTAAGTGACCAGTCCCCAGTTTTCCATTGCAGCAGACGAGAAATCGGGCAATGCGACGTTATCAGACTTTGGAAGAGGATACGGCGTATCGAAATACTCGTCAAAGAAATCGATCGTTCGGGTGGCGATATCGAGTGCAAAGTCGAGAGTATTGGCAGGTTGTGCTAGGGTGGCCCAGACGTTTACCTCAACACCACTTTTGGTGGTGGCAGATTTTTTATGCATCTCACCAACGACAAAAGCAAGAAGGTAGGTACTCATTCGTGGGGTCGTTTCGAAACTAGTGACCAGTTGCTCGTTTTCTTCCCGCTGAAGTTTAACGGGCATGTTCCCGAGAACCCTCACGCCAGTTTCGGTTGTCAAAGTAACGTCATAGGTCGCTTTTGCTTCGGGTTCATCAATACAAGGGAAGACTTCGCGGGCGTGATGACTTTCGAACTGTGTCGCGAGGAGTTGTTTTTTAACACCGTCGTGTTCAAAGTAACATGGATACAGGCCGTGCATTGGATCGGTAATCTCACCCGAAAAAGAGAGGGTGACAATGTGCTTGCCAGCTACGAGGTCTTTGTGAGTGATGAACAGTTCATCTTGATCATTTTGGGCAAAGTCGGCTTTTTTACCATCAAGCAGTACGGTGTCGATAGCGAGGTCTTTGGCGTGGAGTCCGATGCTCTTCGCGCCTTCTACCGATGTTCCATTGATAGTCACGGTACCGCTGAAGGTGCGGTCCTCTCGACCGAGCGTTAATGACAAGGTGTAGTGTTCGGGAACAAAATATTCAATAAGTCGTGATACAGTCTGCATTCTACCCATTATACAGAAGGGAAGTAAACTTCCCTAGACAGACGAAATGATTAACATTTTCTTAACAAAAGTGCCAAGTGTCTTCGTAGCCATTGAACAATTAGCAAGCTGAACCCATACTTATACTATGAGCTTACGACTGAGACGACTGATAGTGGCCGTGTTGAGTGCAATCGGGTTGGTGCTGATTGTATTGGCGACAGTGCCCGAAACGACTGTTCAGACGAGCCAGTCGGCGATGCCCTCAACCTCTAGTGCCCAGCAAGCGCTCGATAGCTTGTTAGTAAAGGGAAGGGCAGCGAAGACTGGTTACAGTCGTGACCAGTTCGGGAGTGGTTGGGCAACCGTGAATGGCTGTGATACTCGAAATATTATTTTGAATCGTGATTTAGTGAACGTTCAACTCGATACTGAATGTAAAGTTATCGCGGGGACGCTGAATGATTCCTATACTGGCAAAGTCATCGAGTACCACCTAGAAACGAGCAGTCAGATTCAAATCGATCACGTCGTTGCGCTATCTGATACCTGGCAAAAAGGTGCCCAGCAACTGACGCGTACACAACGTGTCCAATTAGCAAACGATCCACTCGAACTCATTGCGGTCGACGGTCCGGCCAATCAGGAAAAGGGCGACAGCGACGCAGCGTCGTGGTTGCCGTCGAATAAGGAATTTCGCTGTCAGTATGTTGCCAGACAAATCGCCATTAAACAAAAGTATTCGTTGTGGGTGACGACCGCTGAAAAATCAGCGATGACCAGTGTCTTATCAACCTGTCCCGATCAGACCTTGCCCGTACAGTAGAGGCTATTGCGAAGTAATGGCTTTCGATATATAATAGCGACAGTACATTCCGGCCGGCAGGTCGGATTTTTTCATAGAAACTCATTTGAAAGGAATACACCATGGAAGAAATGAACCTGAAACAATTAACACTCGCCGTGCGGACAATCGCCGAAGAGAAAAATCTACCCGAAGAGACGGTGATCTCTGTTATCGAGCAAGCAATTGCCGCTGCATGGCGCCGTGATCACGGTGAGCGTGACCAAGAAGTCCGCAGTGAACTAAACATTAATAACGGATCGGCAACTGTCTATGTTGCCCGCGAAGTTGTTGAAGTTGTCGGTAGCGAAGCCCACGAAATTAGCCTGGAAGATGCTAAAAAGGTCAAAAAAGACGCCGTACTTGGCGATATGATCGAAGAGCAACACGAAGTGACCAGCTTTGGTCGCGTGGCTGCGCAGACTGCCAAGCAAGTTGTCTTGCAACGCCTGCGTGAAGCTGAACGTGAAGTCGTCTTGGGTGAATATGAAGACAAGATCGGTACCGTCGTTAACGGAACTGTTCAACGGGTTGAACCTCGCGTCGTTCGTATTGAAATCGGTAAAGCTAACGGTATCATTCCACAAAGCGAACAGATTCAAGGCGAATATTACAGTGTCGGTAGTCGCATTAAAGTGTTTATTAAAGACATCGAGCGCGACAATCGTGGTCCACAGCTGATTTTGAGCCGTGGGAACGAAGAATTCATCGAATACCTGTTCCGCCAAGAAGTTCCCGAACTGGAAAGTGGTGCGGTTGAAATCAAGGGAATGGCTCGTGAAGCCGGACGTCGCACAAAACTAGCGGTCGCCAGCACTGTACCTGGCGTTGATCCAGTCGGTACCTTCGTTGGTGGTCACGGTACTCGTGTCCAAGCCGTCATGAACGAAGTTGGTGATCAGGAAAAAATCGATATCGTTACCTACGATGCAGTGCCTGAGCAGTTCATCAAGAACGCTCTTAGCCCTGCTGAAATCTCGAAGGTTGAAATCAACGAAGCCGACAAACGAGCAACCGTCTTTGTCACCGAAGACCAGCAATCGATTGCGATCGGTCGTGGTGGACAGA
>JBAQNZ010000009.1:0-9235 GCA_049304275.1 Candidatus Microsaccharimonas sp.
AACTATTACCACGTGATCATGCCATTAAAGAGTTAATATGGCGGCGATTCTTCGACTTGCGGTACAAAACATTCGTTCGCATGATCGTTTTACGGTTGAATTGTCCCCTGGTGTGACGGTAATTACCGGGGCAAACGGGAGTGGAAAAACAACCCTTCTCGAATCACTCTATATCGCTCTCCAAGGCTCATCATTTAAAGGTGGTGATAATGATGTTCTGCGTGCTGGCAGTCCTTGGTGGAAAATAGACGTTGTATTCGATGATCAACAAAAAAGGACGATTAAATTCGACCCATCAAAACAAACCAGTCGAAAACAATTTAACGTTGATAGTCGAAATATGTATCGCCTCGTTCCAAAGTACAAATACCCCATAGTATTATTTGAACCAGAAGACCTTCGCCTCCTTCACGGTTCACCCACTCGCCGCCGCCAGTTCATAGACCGCTTTATTAGCCAACTAAACCCCCTATACAGCGTCGCACTCCGAAAGTACGATCGAGCTCTCCGTCAACGAAATAACCTACTGAAACAGCACAACACGCCAATAGATCAATTTTTTGCGTGGGATATTGCCCTTAGTGAACACGGTGCCTATATTATCGAGCAACGCATTGCATTCATCGAACAAATAAACAGTCGGCTGAACGATGCCTATCACGAAATCGCTGAAACAAAAGACGAGGTATCTATGCACTACTCACACACTTTTGTGGGTGATATAAAACAAAAACTACTCGCCGAGTTACATGCTCGCGCCGAACGCGACTTAATAGTAGGCAGTACCTCTATCGGTCCACATCGTCACGATGTAGTATTCGAGTTTAACCACTCGCCCGCCCTGTCGACTGCATCAAGGGGTGAAGCACGCACAATAATACTGGCACTAAAGTTCTTAGAGGTTGATATCATCGAACAACTATCGGGTCAAAAACCCCTCATCCTACTGGACGATGTGTTTTCAGAACTTGATATCACCCGCCAAAAGGCACTCAGTGACACAATTCGCTCGCACCAAATTGTCATCACAAGCACTCACACACTATCAAGTGGTGATACGTTTCATCACATCATGCTTGGAGAATAAAACTAACTCGCTTCGTACTGGTCAGAATCTGTGGGTTTATATGATGAATCAATAATGATAATCTCGTAATCTTCGAGTTTGAAACCACGACTGGTGATCTCATCAAGTGCCGATTGTCCGGCCTCGGGATCATACAGTTTTATACATACTGCAATTTTTGATGTATCGTCAGGATATTTCTCTGATGAACATGGGAGGATAGTGTAATATTTGTCGTTAATAGGAAGTACGGCTAGTATAGGGTATTTGCTGGTTGCATCTTCCGATGCTTTTTTGATTTCTCTTCCGGTACGTTGTTGTATGATCAACTGCGATTCTGGTGTTTCAAGTAGTTTACGAGCCGTATCGGTCTGTGCGCTTAATATAACGATAATATTGTACGTTTCACCGTTTTTTATGGTGATCTTTTGCGTATCGTCGGCAAATTCAGAACGTGAAGTAACGATAGTGAGCTCGCCAGGACTCACCGTTACAGATTGTTGATTTTTAACTTCTTGCTTTTTACCATTAATCGACACGGTCGCCTCTGATGGCGCAAGAGAGAATACAATCGTCGCCCGCGGGGTAACGGCGTTGATAATCACAATAATAACGATTGCAATAAAGGCTAAGGCAATACCAATAGGTAATAATAACTGTTTGTTCATATTGCCTTTGCCCCTGCGCCAGCCCCATCCCCTACTGCTGGTGCACCACTCACCTTACCAATAAAGGTAACTGAAACGGCTCCGTTATCGATCATCCACTTTGCGTTAAATGAATCACGAACAGAAGGAACTCGTTCATGCCACGATGCATCAACATTCGGATAAGTAGCTTCACCGGTATACATCGTAGTGTGGCTATCGGTAAAAAGAATATCACCAGGTTTTAAACTTATCAGTGTTGGGTTTTCATTTATCTTGTAGAGTTCGGGGTGATTGCGCGCGTATGCTAACTGCGAATCTGTCCCAAGTTTGACATAGTTTTTATCAACACCACTTGCAATAACAACCGTTGCAATAAATGCCCCACAGTCAGACCAGTCACCTGATGGGTTATAGGTTGCTTTTTCGTTTTGGTAGGTTATTTTTGCGTCTGACTTACCAACCTTACCGTTATCAACTGGTTTATCGAGTGCGAAATATAATGCTGTTTTTACAAGGTTACCAGCGACAATACCACTTGATTTTGCACAGTTAGCTTTGGCCGAAGTACCTCCGTATGTACCAAAGATCGATATAGCTGCACCCTCACGTTTATCATCGTGTGCGAGGTTAACATCAGCTCGTTCGAATACGACACGGAAACGAATCGCCGCCACTGCTGGCTCGGTTGTATTTATAAACTCACTGTCGCTGAAGATAGCTTTTTCGGTTGATTCAAACTCTTTCTGCAAGAACTGAAGCTGTGTAGTAACGTTCGTCCAGTCGGTTCCCTTGGCTGCAGCAAATGCCTCTAATCCATTTGGTCCACTCCAACGACCAAACGTCCACTGAACCAACCCATGCCCCTTTTGTTCCCTTGAAGTCTGCTCAATACTTGCTGGATTAAAGCCAGACTCAGCGTACATATTACCCATCACGCCCGCGGCCTGGGCATCGGTTAATGGTTTATTATTATTTGTCGAAATATTTGTCGTGGTTAGGAATTTAAAGATCGCATCGATTGTTTCAGACTTACTGATCTTTACAGTACCCTCACCACTTACTGTGTTTGATGCCGTACCACTTCCGCAACGGATTGCACTTTTGTCGTACAGGTAAATATTATTACGCATGTAGAAGTCTTCGTGTTCACCAAAGGCACTGGCTGGTGCAGATTGTGTAACAAATGAAACGACAAATAATAGTAATAGAGAAATAATTCTGAATGTTCGAGGACTAAATTTCATGCGGTGTATCATTATTGGTTAAACTCATGCTTTCCTTCACCTGTTGACCAATGCCATGCCTCACCTGCTAGGTTTTGGAATCCGTATTCTTTGGCATGTGCATCCAACCAACGTACAGCTATACCAGCTGGGCCGGGATTGCCTCGACAGGCCTTCGCAATAGATAAACTTCCACCCTCGACCCAACAAAAACTACTATTACCATTTTCGATAGAACCAAGGTCGAATGCTATACCAGCAGAGTGACGAGATGGTGGATTATAATATTCATCGCCCGCCCTCCGAAGCCCCTCGGCCATAAAGAATGTAATACCATCCTTTTTAGCGGCCTCGTACATATTCATAAAGTTCGTAGACACAACAGACGCAATCTCGGTCTCTATACCGGCAATTTTCGTGTCACAGATGCGAATTGTGAATTGACGATCAGGGTTGGTGTAGGTTCCTTTATCAGCAGTACGAGGATCACAAGGGTATTGAGAGTAATCAACACCTGGTCGTAGGTTCCATCCATTCCCGTAATCATCAGTATCTGCAGGACGCTCAACAAGTGCATTTGATCCAATATCACTATAGTCATATACTTTGTCGGTTATATTTATAGTTGAAACATCGAGTGTGTAGACACGGAAGTAGCTATACGGTGCACCCTCTAGGCGACAATTCGCGCCAGTTTGCCATGCTTCACTGACATTGTTCGTATTAAGTCCATATAATTCACCATATGGTAATGCACGGTACGCGCAAAAGTCGAGGAAGCGCATATAGTCATTAACATCACTACTAAGCTCGGTGCTATCGCCCTCAACACCATATACCCCGCTATAAAGTGAATTTGTCTTACCTGCAATATAGTCATCAGCGAATTGTTGGGCCGCCGATGCGTCAGACGGGAAGTACCCACGAGGCAACCCAGTAGTGGTGTCTTCTTGGACGCACGGTGACCCCCCACAAGCGGTCGTCTCCATAGCGGTCTGTACGTCGTAGGTATCAAGGGCAAGGTCAGAATCCGACATGACATAACGAACATTACACTGAATGTCTGCGCTAATGCCGACACTACTATATTTAATGTCATCACACTGTTCGTAACGAGCTGGGTCGATAGATGCTGCATAAGTAGAAGCTGGCTTTAGAATACTTGCAAAACTACCACCAACAACAGATCCGATATTTCTTAACGCACTCGATACTGACAATGAAGAACTTGTCATTGATGATACTGTCAAAACAAACGAACCAACAAATGAATAACGACTATTTGGGTCGAATGGACTAGTGTCTTGTTGTTCGATGGCGATATAGTCCTGCTTGCTTTGTTGAGACGTCTTTTGGTAGGCAATGATTTGTTCACTATCACCACCTAACATACCCCGGCCCGCAGCTGTCGTTCCGAGTAATCCACTATACCCCGTCCATATAAGCGAACCGGCATCAACCGGTGATTTATCGGTATCTTCAGGTACGACGGTGTTTGCTAGAGAACTGTCGATCATGTGATCAAGCATCAACATACTACTATATAGGCTAACGAAAACAGGAACCTTAATAGCAAGCGTTCCAACACCACTCACCGCTAGTGGTAATCCGGCCAAGATACCCAAGCCTTGACCGAGCGGGCTTTGAACGAAGTCACACAATGAATTATCTGTGCTACCACCAACATTATTTACCGCATCGATTACATCTTGCTCACCACTAATTCCTGCAAACAGAGATTTTTGGCTTACTCCGACAGCGTATTGTTTTTCTGAAGCTGTTCGCTTGATGTTTACGTTTTTATCTAAAGACGCCTTTACGAGTGGAGAATCTAAGAGAGATTTTCCGTAGTTTGGGTTATCGATCATAATGTCTGCACTTTGGTCAGGAACGATTTTACCATCCTCACCAACGGTACTTTTTTCAAAAGCTTTTTCAGGTGCGGTAATTTTTTTGCGGTTATCGGTCTTGTTGAATATCTCGGTAAGTACGGCACCCTCGTCTGCGGTGATATCACCCGCCTTAGCTTTATAAGCGAGCGAAGCAATCTCCATTGCGTAGTTACTAGCCGTTCGTTGGTTTGCTATTTTTGTAGCTGTTGACGCAGCGCTTATTTTTGCTTTGACACTACAGGCAAGGTCCCAGTATCCGAAGGCACTCACGCTGTTGATTGCAATATCACCCGCTAGTCGACTTGGCTGGACCTTATCGTTCGATGCTTCATTAGAACCATCACTACGGTTGAGAAGTTTACCGACATTTTCCTCTTGGTCACCTGTTAACTCAGGCCCTAATTTACTACCACCGAAACGACCAAGTGTATTACCAACAAAAGTTTGATCACTCAGGCCTAATACCTTCATATTAAAGGCGCGCTTATAGGCCTGTCGAACCGTGTCATTACTCTGGACAGCATCTGAGAATTCTTTGGGTGTATACGTTTTAGTGTCATATGTATAACTTGTTGGATTGAGACGCTCACCTACCTCTTGACCAGTAACACTAATATTTGCCTTTGCAAGGCGATCGACTTGAGTTTTTGATAGCGTACGCGTTCGACACTTGATTGATTCGGTCGATACATCACACGAATTTAATGCAGACGCACCTTTAGCGCTAGCACTTGATGCGAGTATTCCAACATTCCTAATATCGAGTGATGCAACTTGATCGTTCAAGTCATCACTAAGCGTGTCAAAGAAGGCGATTGGTGCCAACAACCCACCAATAATAAGTCCAAAGAATCCGCCAACGACAACTAAAATACCAATAATCGCGATAGGGATAATTCGTTTTAATTGGTGAGCCGCTACGGGGACTAAACCAAGAATGTTAATAATATTTTTTGGATTGACAGCACCTGCACCCTCGGTAGCTGCGATTTCGGCAATCGATTCAGCGGCTTTGGCGGTCCTCTTAATATCCGTCTTCCACTCATTCTTCTTCTCGGCTGAGCGAAGTGCTTTACTAGCCTCACTACTCTTATCTTTGAGCTCTTCCTCTCGAGTTGGTCCGCCTTCAGCACTATGGTCTGGGACGTGATCGAGTGCCTTAGAATACTTAGGGGCACCACTAGGTACGCCTGGCTTTTTGGGAATCTTAGGAGGAGTAATGCTAGGCATAATTACCCTTAATTATACTACATACCAGAAGCGTTATCATCGCTCTGTTGCTCGGCCTGTTGAATAATAGCTTGGGGGTTTGTGGTAATTAATTGTGTTTCAGTTGGACTGGCTTGGACTTGGATATGAACATGGTTTTGTCCAGCAAAGAACAGTCCTTGTCCGACAGGGAAATTTGCCAGACGTTTTTGCTCTTCTTCGGTGAGTTTGAATACATCTGAAAGAACATCAACCGCGCTCGAAGACTGTTTCAGCAGGAGTTGCATCGAACTATTGGCAACGATGGCTCGGCCCATCTTGCTACTCATGAAGTCTTCGACGTCTTGGGTAATTGTAGTGAGTCCTAGGTAATATTTACGGGCGCGTTTCGCTAAACTAAACAGGAAGTTTGCTGAGTCTTCGTACTTCATTAATTGCCACGCCTCGTCAACAATCAACATACGTTTCTTTTGTTGGGTACGAGTAATGTTCCAGATGTGTGACAGTACAATATACATTGCGACTGGACGCAGTTCATCCTCGAGATCGCGAATATTAAACACAACCATCGGGTTGTTGATGTCGATATTTGATTGCTGACTAAAGATACCTGCAAACGTGCCCGTAGTGTACTTGCGGAGTCGTTGTGCCAGTTGAGGACCGGTACCGCCCATATGTAGGAGCGTGTCGTATAAGTCACTGATCGTTGGTGGTGTGGAGTTATGTGTCAATGGGTCACTAGTAATACCAACACGAGCATACGTATCAATCAACGCCTGATCGAGGTCAGCTTCTTCGACCGGCGTCAGTGCAGAAACGGCCACGCCATTTGCAACTTGGCTACCACCGAGCATTAAACGAAACAACCCATGCAATGTGACGAGGTTTGCGCGCAGTGCATCATCTACTTCTTCGCTATCAACGACCCGAGGTAAATCGAATGGGTTGATACGGGTTGACGAGTTAAGACTTAGTCGAATATATGCCCCACCAACGGCGTCAGACAACTTCTGATACTCATTTTCTGGGTCAATAATAATAATTTCACTGCCGGTCATCATACTACGGATAGCCTCGAGCTTCACAGCAAATGATTTACCAGCACCAGACTTTGCAAAAATCACCATGTTGGCGTTTTCCAAGCTAAAACGATCGAAAATAACCAGTCCGTTGTTGTGCATGTTTATACCGTAGAGGATACCCTTGTCTTGGGTCAGGTCGGCACTGGTGAATGGGAAGCTGGTGCTAATTGCGCCAGTATTCATATTGTGCCGAATCTGCAACTGATCAACCATTTGAGGAATGGTACTGTTCAGGCCTTGTTCTTGTTGGCTGCTAGCAACTTTGCTAAAGATCAATTGTTGGCCAAACATAGTCTCGATCTTGTGTTGGACGAAACTAAGTTCATCTAGACTGTCAGCATAGACGCTGATATACAAGCCATAACGGAAGAATCGTTCGGCGCCGATTTGTAACTGGTCACGCAGTTCTTCGGCATCGGAAATAGCTGCCTCGAGGGCTGGGTCACGCGTCTTGCCCTTTTCGTTGTTGATCGAAGTGCTTGCCTCGAGCTGGGTAACTTTTTTACGAAGGTTACTAAGGACAACCTGGCTGTCGACAGGATAGACAAACATACTGACATCGAGTACCTCATCGATGTTAATAAGGTTACTTAACCAGCCTGTGTAGATTTGACGAGGATAGCCATATACATATAATGTCCGTCCGTATTTTGTGCCCAATCGGAAATACGAGCTGTTGATCTCGATACTGCTTGGGGCGATCAAATCTCGAAGCGTTGTAACACCCTTTAAGAACGCCTGCTCTACCTCGGCTTGTTCACGGGCTTGCTGTTGAGCTGCCATCTCGGCTGCGGTTAGTTTACGTGCCATTAGAACCCACCCGCCGACGGAGGCTGTGCCCCAGGTTGATTAGTTCCCTTTGTATACATACTCGTTACCGCATCAAAATTACCCAGTGGCTGTCGTACGGCGGTGTCGGGGTTGTAGAAGTTGTAATACAATTCACCGAGCTCTTTCGTATTGAGCTGGACACTTTGGACGCCGATCTGAAAGAGGCCTGACATTACGAGTTCAACGCGCTTACCAAGTTCGTCTTTTGCCTTTTGGTAACTAACGGTATCAATTTTTGTGACGACGCGTGGTTTTGGAAAGAGTTTGCCAAAGAAGCCCTTACTTGCTTCAACGAAGTTCGTCGCTTCACCTAAAGGATAATATGGCACAGTAATGTAGAAAGATTTCTCCATAATATTCGCTTCTTGTGACAAAACGTCGATGAAATTAATATAGTCGTCCATCAATACACCAAGTAGCATGTTGTCTTGGGCATTACGGAGGCCTACTAATTGATCAATATAGGGTGCAATATCAACCCGCTCGGAACGAACGGTAATTTGCATTGGAAAATTAAGCGAGTTAAGGAAGTTTTGATAACTGTATTCGACAGCTTCGCGCTCGCGATTACTCATAAGGTCAAAGTTAATTGAACGACACGAAATAACCGCTCGAAATGTACCATCGGCCATGATGACCATATTGTCACGTAGTTCAGAAAGCTGAAGGGTGTTTTGGGACGAGTTAGGATTTCGAACTGTCCGTTTCGTAGCTTTAGCTGGTCCTGAACCAGTTACGGCAGGTGGTTGGGGGGTACCGATGGGAGTTGGTCCAACAGGCGCAGGTTGCGCGGAACCAGGCGACGTCGGAGTCACTGGTGGTGTCGTAAAAAATGGATTATTAGGTGGCATAACTTATGGAACGTCCCACTCCGGTTAGTCTCCGATTTATCGCAGAGATATGACCACCTCATCTTGCATGTCATGCTTGTCTTTGATGCGGTTCGCCTCACGAGCGATGGTCTCAATTGAAAAATCGGTGTTTGTTGCAAGGTTCATTATATCAGCACTCACTACTGGATTACTAGTGGGTTCGGCGGGTGTTACAGGGGGTGCAGAAACAGGTGCGGGTTGCGTAATAGCCTGCCTATTAGCATCAAGCGGCTGAACGATACTTTGTTGAATCGTAGGGTACGGATTATATATCGGCTGAGTAACTGGCTGTGTCGGCGGAGGAGTTGCGGGTGCCGGCGTTGGTACCGGTGCTGGTGGCGCAGCCGCTTGCTCGCGCATTCGGGTGACCATTTCTTCGCGTCGTTTGTCGTCACTTTGAGATATTAACG
>JBAQNZ010000010.1:0-37988 GCA_049304275.1 Candidatus Microsaccharimonas sp.
TCTCGGGATTACCGAACATAACACCAATCTTCATACGAATTTGGTTGATAAAGATCACGGTTGTGTGGCTCTTGTTGATGATACCTGTGAGTTTTCGGAGTGCTTGGCTCATCAAACGAGCCTGGAGGCCCATGTGACTGTCGCCCATTTCACCGTCGATTTCAGCTTGTGGAACAAGTGCTGCAACCGAGTCAACCACAACAAGGTCAACCGCATTCGATCGAACGAGTGTTTCAGCGATTTCAAGTGCTTGTTCACCGTTGTCTGGTTGAGAGACGAGAAGGTTATCGGTATCAACACCAAGTTTTCGTGCGTAGGCGGGATCGAGCGCGTGTTCAGCGTCGATGAATGCTGCCGTACCACCTAGTTTTTGAATCTCGGCAATCGCATGAAGTGTTAAAGTTGTCTTACCAGAGCTTTCTGGACCGTAGATTTCAAGGATACGACCCCTTGGGTATCCGCCACCGAGGGCGAGGTCAAGTGACAACGCACCAGAACTGACGAGTTCAATATCGACGGTCTTGGTATCACCCAAGCGACGGATTGCTCCTTCACCGAATTGTTTGTTGATCTGTTCTTGTGCTAAGCCTAGAGCTTTTAGTTTTCCCTCTGTTGCGATTGGTTTTTCGGGTAATTCAGGCTTCTCAGATTTCGTTTTCGGCATATGACTCCCTCTCTTTATATCTGTTTCTATTATACGCAGGCAAATCTTAATTTGCTATAATCATACTAATGAATACAACACGCCGCGGCTTTACGATTATCGAACTCATGCTCATTATTGTTTTACTAGGGGTAGCGAGCGCTTTGTTCTTTGTACAAAAGAATAACCTTGAGGTTGCTTTTCGCGACGAACAACGAAAAATTGCGATTAATGCTATGTACTACGGTGTCGAAGAAGTCTTTTATAAGGCAAACGGCTACTATCCTCGAACTATCAACGAGACCACCCTCCCTTCAGTCGACCCAAACCTATTTACCGACCCCCAAGGAGTCAAACTCGGTGAATCTGAAAGTGAATACCGCTACGAACCAACGAACTGTGACGGAGACAAGTGTAAAAGCTATTCTCTTCGCACAACACTCGAAAACGAAGCCGACTACGTCAAAAACAGTCGCAACAAATAGAATCTAGACGTCGCGAGGATCGGTCGGACGACCGTTTTTGAACGCCTCAACAGCATTGTTCAAAGTAGCGATATGCACTTTTGGATTCGCAACATACGTAAAGCGATAAGTCGTTTCATCACCCTCTGTACTAAGCCTGATTGAACCATAGTTAAATATGTACTGAAAAATTCCTGATTGGACGAAGCTTGCGTCTTCAATACTCGACAGACTCACGGTTTGCTCATGTTTAGAGAATAAGCTAACCTGAATTTCCTGAATAACACTCTCGTTCGTTAAATAAAATCTATTATTCACATAGACATAGTAGATAGCAACCATACCCAGGCCTACTAACACGCAGAATAGTAATATGGGCATAACTGCCGCAGCCGGATCAGCCGCTGCCCCTTGAATCATAAAGTATTCGGCAAATGCCGCATAGTTAATCAGTAACGAAAGTGCGAGTGCAATCATTATAACGCCAATCGCTATCGGGATAACAAGACCGATAGAATGACGACGAACAGCGCTAATGACGTATTCACTCGCACTAAGATTTAAGTTAGGGTAAAGGTGACGTGAACGCTCGTGACGGCTTCGTGCTTCAGGACTGACTTCAACCTTTTGAGGTTCAACTGGACGTGACATGTGAACAACTTGCGGAGGTGTCTTGGCATGTTTTGGAGGATGCGCATAGAGTGGCTGGCCCTCTGCGTCATACGCAACGGGCTGGTCATAATCTTGCTTCGAAGGTTCCGCTTCTTTCATATGACTTTATTATAACAATGATTCTTGCGGATCGTCAGGTGTTTTACCAATGTGCTTGTAAGCCTTTGCAGTTGCCCTTCGACCTCTTGGTGTTCGTTCAATAAATCCAATTTGTAACAGGTAGGGTTCGTAGAAGTCTTCGATAGTCGTTGCCTCGTCGCCCGTTAGTGCCGCAAGGGTGTTTAAGCCAACCGGATTACTGCCATAATTATCT
Organism: Candidatus Microsaccharimonas sp.; assembly: GCA_049304275.1. Lineage (GTDB taxonomy): Bacteria > Patescibacteriota > Saccharimonadia > Saccharimonadales > Saccharimonadaceae > Microsaccharimonas. Next base: position 2,093 of record JBAQNZ010000010.1, read on the forward strand.
ATCATGTGATGGAGTAAGTTTCGATCGCCCGCATCGAGTCCTAGCTCATCTATCTCAAGAAGTTCAAGCGCTTTGGTTGTAATGACCGTATCGATAATGCCATCACCATTAACATCAGCATAATCACGAACTCGTTTTAATAGTCGGTTGGCAATTCGCGGGGTTAATCGAGCACGTGTCGAAAGAACACCAGCAGATTCTTCATCAATAGTACTCCCCAAAATAGAAGCCGCTCGTTTGATAATCTTGCTGATTTCATCTGGTTGATAAAATTCCAGGCGATAAATGTGTCCAAAACGATCACGAAGTGGTGCCGCCAAGGCCCCTGTGCGGGTTGTCGCGCCAATTACTGTAAACTTCGGGAGATCGAGGCGAACGCTTCGTGCTGCCGGACCCTTACCAATCATGATGTCGAGTTTGTAATCTTCCATAGCGGCATATAGTACTTCTTCAACCGTTCGACTTAAGCGGTGAATTTCATCGATAAACAAAATGTCACCGTCGGCCAAGTTCGTCAAAATACTTGCAAGGTCACCTGCCTTTTCAATTGCCGGCCCAGCTGTCACGCGGATGCTCTTACCCATTTCGTTCGCAATTACTGTTGCCATGGTTGTTTTACCAAGGCCTGGAGGCCCATATAACAAAATGTGATCAAGCGGTTCGTCGCGTTTTTTGGCAGCATCAATAGCCAGCTTTAGATTTTTCTTTAATCGAGTTTGGCCGGTATATTCAGCAAATGATCGCGGGCGAAGCGAAAGTTCAATAACCTGTTCATCAGCATCATCGTCGTGAATACTCGTATCGATGATTCGTTCAATCGCCACTATGATTGCCCTTTCAATGCAGCGGTCACTCGTTCAGCCGTCGAGATATCACTTGGGACATTTTCGAGTGCAACAATTGCGTCGTTTAATGTATAGCCCAGTGCCATCAATGCCTCAAGGGCTTCGTCACCAGCCGGTGTTGAACTAACACCACTGGCACGGGCAACGTTCACCGCTAGGCCAACTTTATCAGAGAGATCAACGACGACACGTTCGGCAATTTTCTTTCCCACACCACTCGCCTTTGACACAAAACCGCTGTCGCTATTAGCGATGGCGTTTCGAACATGTTCGCTGTCGCCTAACGAGAGGATCGAGAGTGCCGCTTTTGGACCAACGCCTTGTACGGTAATAAGAAGTTCAAATAATTTCTTGGCGGCCAAACTTGAGAAGCCAAATAAATCCTGAGATTGTTCGCGAATGTGGTGGTAGGTATAGAATTTTACGGGCTGACCTAATACTGCCTGATCGAAATCACCGGCAGCTACTTGTACTTCATACCCTATATCGTGAACATCAACGATTATTGAATTCGCGAATTTCTCGGCCACTATTCCCGTCACATGCGCAATCATTCTATTATTATGTCACATCTTTGCCCTCAAAGCATATGACCATATGAAAGTTAATTGGGATACAAGTTTAGATTGCCATACTAACCCTATGATAATGAACCGAAGGGCTACTTCCTTGATCAAAGATCAGTATTATCATCTTTGGATTGCCGCTAGCAAGGATCAGTTGTTTTTCGTAAGCGATCTAGACAAAGCGTTCTTTATTTCTCTATTACAGGATTGTCTGTCGCCTCGAAAACGCCTCTCACATCAAACGATAAACGATGCGAATTATGCGGCAGCAATCGACCTCATTGCTTTTTCACTCACTGATTTTGGTGTCAACTTGTTAGTCTGTGCGGTGAGTACGGCTTCGATCCAAGCATTAGGACAACAACTACTTACCGACTATGCGGCGTACATTCATGCGCAACAAAGTTGGGAAGTATTACCATTTCATTCACTCTTTGTTCATGACTTATTAGCTGATGAACATGAAGCGTTGGCTGTTTCGCGCGAGATTCATTTGTTACATGATGACTGGGAACATGATCGTTATTCAAGCATTGGATTCTACTTGTATGATCGTCGAGGAGATTGGATGCAAGTATGGCATCTGGCGAATCTTTTTCATAACGATTCATTGTGGTATCACCACTTCATGCTTGATGATTCGCCACTTGGTGCGCATCAGTTTGAATTTATTGAAACCTAACTTATACGGCTCATGTGTGAATGAGTGATTGCGGCCGCCAGAGCATCTGCACAGTCATCTGGTTTTGGTACCTCTTTTAGTCCGAGTTGGATTCGAACCATTTCTTGCACCTGTTTCTTATCTGCTTTCCCATATCCAGTAAGCGTTTGTTTAATTTGTAGTGGCGTATATTCTGCAATCGACAGACCCACCTTACGAGCAACAAGAATTGCAACACCCCTCGCCTCGGCAACAGACATTGCTGTGGTAATATTTTTTGTAAAGAAAAGTTTTTCAATTGAAAAGGCTTGTGGCTTGGTTGATTCAATAATCTCAGTTAACCCGTCAAAAATCTCTTCCAGTCTTTCGGCATGTGCCGTATGTGCAGGCGTGCGAATAACCCCTGCCTCGACAAGCGTTAGTTTTGAGCCTCTAACATCGATAACACCGAAGCCTAATATCCCCGTTCCTGGGTCGATCCCTATGATTCTCATACCTTCAGTATAAGTTACTTATGGATTCGAACAAGTTTTCCAATCTTTCTTACCAGTCGTCGTAGTTCGTAGCGCCACTCCCATGTAGCATAGACCAATGCAAGCAAGATAATCGCGCCGATTGTCAGCCATACATATACATTGTTGTTAGTCGTCGTTTGTACCCCTAGAACCGCATAGTCGGCTTTTGACATTGCTTTCACTGTTCGACAACGGTTAGTCTCGGGGTTTCGTTCCTGACCCTCTTTACACGCAGCCGGAGCCACCTCAACGGCTATCTTTCGGCACCGTCCTGTTTCGGGGTTTCGTTCCTGGCCTTCATCACAAGAGGCAACCGTTTTCATATCCGAGGCAATATTTCGGCACCGATTAGTTTCTGGGCTGCGATATTGATTGGTAGCACAGGGTTGTAATTCATTAATGCCCTCATCCAGTTCGACATTCGTCACGTTTTCGATGAACGGAAGATTTGACGAGCCTGGAGTTAGCTGATTTGTATACTGCCACTGATCGTCAATCATTGCCCAAGCGATATTATCATCAGGGGTATCGTACATCGGTGACTCGTCGAGTATTTCACCATCGCTGGTCAGACGAACCTGACTTGATGAATTAAGTAAACTAAAGGCGATTTGGGTATTTGTAAAACTTTTGTAACTTTTCGCATCAATAATCGTACCGACAGGAAATGTATAAGATTTTTCGAGTGATTGACCGACCCATAATGTATATCTATCGAGCAAAAGCGGTAGGTCGTTAGGATTATAGATTTCAATAAATTCATTGCCTTGATCGCTCCCCGAAGCGTTTGGGAGTATTTCGCTTAACTTTAGTGAAAATAGCTGCAGACGACAATCGCCAGTAAGTCCTATCTCATACCCATCCGGTAGTTGCGGCTGAGTACCTTGAATATTAGGACACATGTCGTATTGTTCTATCCGAACCGTTTGGTCATCCGGTATAAATGTGGGTCTATCAATATACCAGTCTGAATTCTGATCAGTTTCAACATATATGCGTGGATCCCCTTGTGCATAGTTTCGTTGTGCTACCATTCCACCAACTATCGTCGACAACCAACTATAGGTATCGACGATAGTCTCGGTTTCGCTCACAAGTGAGATCGTGTCACTACTGCCAACAATATTGCCACTGCTTTGGTTAGAAGGAATATAGGTAATCGTAAAGGGGTTAAAACCTATCGCAGCAGCAAACACATCTGTCGCTACTGTTGCATAGCTATAAGCCGGCAGATACATTGAGTCGTTACTATTCTGGTATCCAAAACACGCAAACGAGATATTACTTTTATTCCTTAAACACCACTGTGATATGTCCCTATCCTGTGAGGAATTATTGTAAATAACGACGAGTTCCTGAGTGGCTGAGCCGACAGTCCCTGCCTGAATTTGCGTAATGATAATATCGGCTGAAGCTGCGTGTGTTGGGGGAACACACGCGATCGTGATGAGGATCACCAAACCAAGGACGCTTCCACAGATATACTTCAGCATAGAACTGAGTATATCGATCGAATCTTAACTAGTTTGGGTACTAATATTTATAGTTCGACGGTAATGTCGGCATTGGTGTGAACACCTGTGACATCGTCAAGGTCATCAAGAGCGTTGAGTACCTTGAGCACCTTTTCGGCCTGTTCGTTTTCATCAATCACTATCATATTATTCGGGACATACTGCAATTCAGCACCCGTCACCATCAAACCGGCATCAATAATTGCCGTACGAACTTTGGCGAGGTCTTTTTGGTCAGTGTATACTACCGTTTCACCTTCATCTTCAATCGCATCTTCGGCACCAGCATCAAGGATTGTCAATAATGCATCTTCGCCTACTGCAGCGACGTTGATAACACCCTTGCGGGTAAACTGAAACGTCACACTACCAGCATCAGCAATGCGTCCACCGTTTTTAGTCAAAGCATTTTTAACTTCAGGCAGCGTACGATTCTTATTGTCAGTTGCTGTTTCGATGATAATGCCAACACCGCCTGGACCCATCGCTTCATAAGTCGCTTCTTCCAGTACGGCAGCGTTTTTATCAGCTACACGGTCGATGGCGCGCTGAATATTAGCAGCAGGCATGTTTGCTTGCTTGGCTTTTTCAATCGCCATCGCAAGCGCAGAATTCATAACAGGATCAATACCGCTTCGTGCGGCGATCGCAATTTGATTTCCAATTCGCGTAAAAATCGCGCCACGTTTTGCGTCCTTGGCACCTTTTTCACGTTTGATAGTTGACCACTTACTGTGTCCAGACATACGAAAACTCCATTTGCTTTTCTGTAATTTTCTTTATTATAACAGATAAAGAGCGTTGTTTCTACTCGGCACCAGGAGGAGGTGTCTCATCGCAATCGGTGATATTAGAAATAGTGAACGAGTGTTTGTAATAATCATTATTCACGTCGTACCCACCGTTCATACCTCCCGTCACATTCTCGTTGCAAGTAAAGAACTGGGCCGATGTTGCTGTCTGGAACGTTCTAAAACCCAATCGACGATAATACTTGGTCGTATCACTAGGCTCTGATAGTATATTCCAAGCTGACAGCACATACTCTTCACCATTACTGGCATACAAGTAACACCCGCCTGAACCATCAACACCCGACTGAGCACCTGTACTAGATATGCTCTGCGGAAGACCCTCGAGAGTCGGCACCCACTGCTCAAGTGCGCTCCCATTGAAACAATTCATATCAGTTTCGACGTCAACCGACTTCCAGTTTGCAGACGTGTTACTGGTTGTCGCTGGGTACTGCCCATTGTTGTGGGTTGCATACTGCGCCAATCGTGCTTCGACATTTTCTAGATCATTCTTGATACGAATAGTATCGGCTCGATTGTTGATCGAACCATAGGAAACAACAGTTATCGTAAATAAGATACCTAGCACAACCAACACGATCAGTAGTTCTACTATAGTAAAACCGCGCTGAATGCGTGTGATCATTCGTTGTACAATATTTTTTACTTTCATCATTAAGCATTAGTATAACCGAGTATTAATCTACGCGCTGTAAACAATGTCTGTCGAAAATATGTCCAACTACAGATAGCGCATACTACCAAACGGAATCTTCTGTTTTACATATATCCCCGTCCCTAACGTATCGGCTGAATGAATCATTCTTTCACCATATCGTTTATTAATATCATCAATCGCATCAGTGACCTGTCGTTCATGAACGATCTGGTCATTAAACAAACTTAGTTGATGGTCACTAATATCTTCGAGCTCATAGCAATGAATTCCTATTTCTTTTAGTTGGTTAGGTGCTTTTTCAAATAGTCGCCGTGCTTGCATATAAATCGTTTGGTCAGAACAAAAGGGGAGTCCAGATAGGGAAGAGCTGTGCCAATAGCCACGGTCACGTGTTTTTGCATAGACGTATATCCCCCGCGCCGATTTATTCTGACTGCGTATACGACTGCCGACTGACTCACATAGATGATGGAGACGCTTTAAGATCTCATCGTATGATAAGTCAAAACGTTCCAATACATATTGTCGCCCTACTCGCTTAATATCTGTTGCAACATCATCGACCTCCCAGCCACGTAAACGTTTATGCCACCAATCCCCGACAACACTTTTAAAGACAACTTTTTGGAGTGTCGTTGGGTCAGTATTCAGAAAGTCAGTTGGCGTCATAATACCAACACTGTTCAAGCGACGTTCGTTACGATGAGCAATCCCTGTCAGGTCAGTTAGTTTCAGCGTTGATAGTACTTCACGAATATTCTGCGGTGTAATGACGTCGAGTCCGTCAGGCTTATGGAGTGACGCAGCGGTCTTTGCAAGGAACCGATTGGTCGCAATACCAATATTGCAACGCATCCACACACCGATCTCGTCTTTCAGGCGCTGCTTGATTTCCATACCAATGTCAACCAGATCGCGGCCTTGGATGTCAGCGGTCGTGTTATGAAAATCAATCACCCCTTCATCGATACTTTTCATCGTCACATGGGCCGAGTAATCTTTCATGATGTCCAACAGGCGGTGATAGACATAGCGATATTTCGACGGATCACTTTCCAGGCCAATAATATCTGGACAAAGAATTTTAGCATCGCGTAGCTTCATACCGACTTTAACACCTAGCGCCTTGGCTTCGTAACTGGCCGTGATAATTGCAGTCGTATCAGTTTGACGGTTTACAATTGCGACTGGCTTGCCCCGTAGCATCGGCCGCGCCTGTTGCTCGACGGTTGCAAAACAGCTATTCAAATCAATGTGCATGATCAACGGTCGTTCGTGATTAAACTCACTCATAGTGATCCGCCTCCATCGTTAAGTGCCAGGTGAGTCGTTCGCTATCAAATTCCAGACGATAGTCAGTACCACCGTCAGTCACATCAAACATATGAACCGTCTTTCGCCCTTCGTTTACTGGGTGTCGCAGGCCCAGTTCGGTGACTTCGATTTCCCTGCCACTTGCCCGTCTAAATTTCAGTGGCCGACAAGGATGGTGGCCGTGCGTAAAAATAGTAATTACTTCGACCGGTTCGTTCAAAAAAGTTTCGTCATTCATTTCAAATATCCTCTAAGTGTTTTATAGAGAAACGATGTTTGAATTGTTTGCCCGTTTTGTTCACCCGTTTCTAGCGAACAATCCGAAGACAATAAATGACCATTCGCGAGGGACGCTTAACCGTTGATTAACTACGGTCAGTGAGTATCACGTGGTAATACTATTAGTATACGCCCTAAGCTTGGCCAATAATAGAGATAACGAGAATGATAAGGAGGACCGTCATAATGCCACCATAAACGATAGCAAAAATCGAGCGACCCTTGCCGAGTTTTTGTTTTTTCTTAGCGTCCAGTAAACCGATGATCCCTAAAATCAAAGCGATTGGGGCGATAAATAGAAGAGGAAAGCTGAACATTGCTACATACCCAGCCGCAATTGCCCAGCCCGAGCGATTTATAGGTAGTACCCATTCGAGTACCTTGTCTTCTGATGATTTTTGCGGAGTAGGTGCGGGTGATGCCATAGTATCCTTTGTTAGATTTATATTCATATTATACACGTTGATCGACTAGAAATAACACTGGTAGTCTGTTAGAATGATGGCTGTACCAAGTCACGGCACCGTAGCTCAGCTGGTTAGAGCGCAGGACTCATAAGCCTGAGGTCACAAGTTCAATCCTTGTCGGTGCTACCAGCATTATCAAGAAACCCCGAGGGGTTTCTTTTTATTAGAAATCAGCTGTTTCTGTATCAAGTGTCGTTGTGTCACTTGAGTCAGTTAGGTCAATACTATCAAGGTCTGACGTTACCTTATCGAGGTCAGAAGTTGATTCAACTTTCGTTACTGTTTCAGGTGCAGCGGTACTACTGTCTGCTGTTGTCGTTGTCTTTGGACTGAAAAATTGGTTATAAGCGACCAATCCCAACAAACTAAGGATCGCAACAAAGACGACAATAATAATCGCCTCGATAATAGTGAATCCACGAGATGTTTTCATTAGTTTGTACCCTCCACAGGTTGAGTTTCTTGCGTCTCGGTCTGAGCTGATTCAGCAGCTACTTTGACGGCCTTCACAAATGCCTTTACCGCATCACGATAATTGCCAAATGCCTCAACTTTATCAAGACGTTTATTACGGAATTCTTGCAGGTCTGCTTTCGGACCATCTGAATCACATGATAACCGCGGAGTGGCTTTCAATTCAGTCAAAGCAGTTTCAGCAGCGGTCTTGGTTGATACAACGGTGGCGATAAGTTCATCGTAATTACTAATAGTCAGACCTTTTTCGCCATAAAATGCGACGGTTAGGTCATATATCTTGGTGATGCGATCGAAATGATTCTGACTGCGTTCGCTGACATTAGTGATTGCCTTATTGACGGTGCCTTCATGAGTCTCACAAACTGTCTTCTTACGTTCATCAAGTTTTTCCCGAGCAACCTCACGACGTGTTTCGACTCTCGATTCCCGCTCGGTTTTTTTAGTTTCACTTGCTGGTGGTGGGGTAGTGGAACCAGATGATCCGCCAGTGTCTTCACCATCCACGGCAAACAGTTGCGGAACAAAAGTAACACCAAGAACAAGACTGAAAGTAAGTCCAAATATCACATTCTTTGTCATAAATTTCATTAATCATTTCCCTGTTAAAGTGATTGTGCTTATAGTATACACCTAATTTATAGAAAAAAAATAGGGCAGGAGAGTCTGCCTTATTTTTGAGTTTCATCCCCTATTTCTCTAATTATTTACCAGAAATAACGGCTTCGCGACGACTGATGAATGCTCGTAGCTCTTCGGTACTTCGTGGCCGATCCCAAGTCGCCAGTTCGAGCACTTCGCTCATTGTGACTGGTTCGACGCTGCTTTGTGTGGAATCCATGGTGGTTATGTTGCCTTTTTTTGTTTTTATGATCTTATGTAGTTATGTTAGCATAAGTACTATGGAAAGTCAATACCCTCTAGGCCACTTTCTTTACTAAGGGGTCACGCTTATGGTATAAACAGGGGAGAGGAAATCAAAAAATAAACATATGGACATCCCTTCGTCACTCGCCATCGTCACCCTTGCGGCGTTGATCCATGCCAGCTTCCAACTGAGTGTGAGTGTTCTTACGCTTCTTAGTGGTCACGCGATCGGTGCAAAGCACTCCCAAGGAAAAGTCCTTCGTTTAACCTTCGGTTTCGTTAGTGGGGTAGGGGTGATGACATTACTCACCCTTTCATTTATCTCACTCATCTTTTTGCACGTATTTGGTCCGAATACTCCCCAACTCATTTGGGCAATTGCCTGCGGACTATTGATCGGCGTTGGTGTAGCTGTTTGGTTCTTTTACTACCGGCGTGACCCTGGCACAGCACTTTGGATCCCTCGTTCATTTGCTCGCCATCTCACCAATCGTAGCAAGGCAACCGAATACAGTGTCGAGGCATTCAGCCTTGGACTTACTAGCGTTCTTAGCGAGTTATTATTTATTGCCGCACCGATGATTATGAGCGCACTCGTACTGATTCAGCTGCCTGGTATGTGGCAACTTATTGGTATTGCAATTTATGCCATCGTTTCCCTACTGCCTCTTATGAGCGTATGGGTACTGATTGGAAGTGGCCATAAATTAAGCGAGATACAGAAGTGGCGCGAATCGAACAAGCGCTTCCTGCAGTTCTCAGCCGGTAGCGCCCTTGCCATCCTTGGATTCTTTGTCTATGTCTGTAAGATTTTGACTGACGTCACCGGAGCCGCCTAATGGATCAGGGTGGGGCGGTCGATATTATTAAACGAAGTGGTCGTCGACCGACCGAATCATTTAACGCCGAAAAGCTCCGAGCCAGCATTGAAGCTGCTTGTTTGAGTGCCGGAACCGCACCAGGACAAGCCGAGTCAATCGCCCGTTCGATCATCAAAGAAGTCGATGAATGGCTAAAGACGCGCCCTGAAGTAACTAGTCACGACTTGCGTCGTGTAGCTGCAAGACACCTGAAGAATCACCACCCTGATGCAGCATATTTATACGAACAACACCGGATAACACTGTAGGAGAAATACGATGGCACAACCACATACATTTGATTACGACCTTATCGTCATCGGCAGCGGTGCCGGTGGTAGCGCAGCCGCAACAATTGCCGCAAGAAGCGGTAAGCGCGTTGCGATCATCGAATCGGATACGTTTGGTGGTGACTCACCAAACTGGAGCGATGTCCCAACAAAGGCATTACTCCACGTTGCCCGTCTGTACGACGAAGCACGACATGGTGATAAATTTGGCCTGCGCACCTCAACATTGGGTTATAACTACCCTTCAATTCGTGCCTGGAAAGACCTTGCTGTCAAACGAACCGGTGCTGCGGGCAACCGACGATTCTATGAAAGTCATGGTATCTCCGCTTTTAATGCTACCGCGCACTTTTTAAGTCCGTATGAAATCAGTGTCAATCGCCGTCATTTATCGGCATCTAACTTCTTGATCGCCACCGGATCACACTGGACTACTCCAAAGATCCAAGGCCTCACCGACTTGCCTTTCTTTACCCCACGAACCATCCTGGAAACAATTCGTCCGCCAAAAAGCCTATTTATCATTGGTGGTGGTAGCCACGGCGTTGAAATTGCTCAATTAATGGCCACTTTCGGAACAAAAGTATACATTGCTGAACAAGCATCACGCATCCTGCCAAAACAGGATGGGGAAGTAGGGGAGTTAATGGAACGAGTCTTGACCGAGCAAAAAGGGGTCACTGTCCTCACCCACTCTCGCGTTCTTTCAGTCAACAAGGAAGGTCTGGCTAAACGTGTCCTATTCACCCGCGCTGGTGTCGAGAAATTCGTTAAAGTCGATGAGATCCTTGTCGCTAGTGGCCGCGCCCCTAACCTCGACCTCGGACTGGAAAATGCCTCTGTCGTCTACACGCCTAAAGGCATCGAGGTGAATGATCACCTGCAAACCAGTAGCAAGCACATCTATGCCGCTGGCGACGTCCTGGGGCGTGATAGCCACACGCACACCGCTATCCTCGAGAGCCGTGTCGCTGCACACAACCTATTCCAGAAAACTAAGATTGTCCCCGACTACACCGCTACCCCTGGGGTTATCTTTACTGGGCCTGAAATCGCCCATGTCGGACTATCCGAAGATGACTGCCGTAAACGTGATTTGGTGATCAAAAAAGCGGTTGCACCTCTGAATATCATTGCCCGTAGCAACACATCCGATTTCCGTGATGGATTCGTCAAACTTGTTACTGATAAAAAGGGTCTGATATTGGGCGGAACGATCGTCGCTCCTCATGCTTCGGAAATGATTCACGAGATTGGATTGGCCGTCAAACATAGCCTAACCGCACAGCAAATCGCCGAGACTCCTCATGCCTTCTTGTCATGGGGTGAAGCAGTTCGCGTTGCAGCTAGCAAATTAGTTTAAGAGTAGCTGTTGCCACCAAAGGTTTTGGATACTGAAGTACCTGTCGCAATGGCGGCGATTGCCTCTGCTAGCAACGGAGCAATCGGTAGTACCGTCAGACGGTCACCTAATGCTTCTTTGGCGTCACCTTGAGGCACTGTGTCGGTTACCATGATCTCGCTGGCACCTGATTGTTGCAAGCGCTCTAATGCACCACCTGAAAATATACCGTGAGTTGCAACGACCATAACGTCCTTGGCACCTGCCTCGTACAACGCATCAATAGCAGAAACCAGAGTCTTTGCCGTATCAATCATATCGTCGGTAATAATACAGGTCTTACCTGCCACGTCACCGATTACCTTACGCGGTTGGATGAGTGAAGGATTGGCTTTGTCGCGCGTTTTAGACATAAAGGTTACTTCGGTATCGAGGAGTTTTGCATACCCCTCGTTCGCCTTTAGCGCACCTGCGTCTGGTGACACAACAATGAACTCTTCTGTATTGTCGCCAACCCTCGCTTTCAAGGCTTCGCCGATGAGGTCGCTGGCTGTGAGTAGGTCGAACGGTTCGTCAGATGACCCTTGGGATTGAGATGAATGGATATCAACCGCAACCAATCGGTCAGCCCCCGAATGAATCAAGGTCTTTATAGCCCACGCAGCCGATAGTGGGTCACGTCCAAGATTCTTGCGATCTTGCCGGGCATAGGCCAGATGAGGAGCAACAACGGTCACCTCCCGAGCAGATGCTTTTCGGGCGGTATCAGCCATCAGGCTCGCCTCTACAAAGGAATCGTTAATCGACTTCCCTGCCACCGCCGCCATCGATTGCATCACGAACACGTGTTTCATTCGTACCGAGTCACCATAGCGCATCCAAATTTCTGAATTGTCAAACGTTCTATGATCCATAGGACCTAGATCGATGCCGAGAGATTCAGCCGTATCGAGCGCGAGTTGTTTATGAGTACTGCCACTCGCAAGATACATATTATCTTTTTGCTCTGGCGTCAGCTCAGGTATAGGCATTGTTATTCCCCTTTATCAACTTTACCCACCCGGCTAGTAATAGCTTAAGCATAGCACACCTATAAGTAAGGTTGATATAACTGTCTACATCTGTTAAGATAGACTTTGTATCGCGGGGTGGAGCAGCCCGGTCAGCTCGTGTGGCTCATAACCACAAGGTCGTAGGTTCAAATCCTACCCCCGCAACCAAGATTATTAAAAAGATCTCTCACGAGATCTTTTTTGTTTTGACACCAAACTACTTCAGTTGTTTTTCGAGTATTCGCTGAATATCTGAACTTCTGATAGGGCGTACCATGTCAGCAATATCCGGATCATCTACTTTAATGCCATTCTTCTCTAGTAAAAGGCCGAGGAGTACGAGTGTCTTTGACACTTCAGTTTCAGCAATTGAGTTAATCTGCAGGTCAACTTCTTCACGTAGTTCAGCAATTTTAGCGGCACGGTTCTGCGAGATCAGCACAATAATCGCGAGGAAGATTGCCTCGAGCGATACGATCATCGTCAAAAGTCCAAATGGAAAAGGATCAAATGGCTCGATACCTGGTATCAGGCCCATATTAATAACGATCCAGACGAGGAACCAGAGGGCATTCAGGCCAAGGAAGATGACTGTACCAAATTTTGCAGTCAATGCATCGGCAAACTTATCTGATAGCGTTCGTTTTGCATCAGCTTTGGCTCGGAAGCTTTGCACGACCAGTCTGTGGTGTTTTGTTTGTATTTCATGTGTTTCTTCTGTAGTATGCATAACCAATTTATACCACGAAAACGGATGATAACCAATCCTCTAGGCACAGACCGATTACTTTAACGAAATAAACTCTATTCGTCGATCAGCTTCTGCTCAAGTAATTGCACGAAACGCTGTGCTGCTTGTTTATTGTGAGTATCCACGATAATTTGCTGGTTACCTAAATCTAGATGTATCTCGATCCCAAATGCCGATACAAGCTCGGTGATGCTTCGAACGGCAGACGTTGCAACATCTTCGACAGAACTGAACAGTGGCATTTGATTGAAATATATAAACCGTTCGGTAGTCAGAACCAACATGACCACTGAACCACCTTTTACCTCGCGCCCAATAACCGCAGCCCGTATGTTCTCGTCTTTATTTAAATATCGAACAACACTAAACGATTCGGGCCTTAACATGTCCAAGCCGCTCAGGCCAGCCCCTCTTAATTGTTGTCGAATAATCGCGCGGCGTGTTGGTATACCTGACTTTTTAGTCACAATTTTTTCTAGGCGAGTATCGAGTTGCTTTACATGCTTAAGCCTGTTGGTAGATAAAGTAGAAATATAATGTGTTATGTTCATAATATCCCCTTCTGTATTCAATTAGACCATAGTGGTGTACCGGATGAATTGAGAGTTATCACAAAGTAGCTGTGATTCGTATCACAGCAAGAAAACACGACTTAGTGCCAAAATAAAAGCATGACAATATCTAACATAGCCAAGCACGTATCATCACCTGAGTCTGAAGAAATGATTAGCTCATTTCTTCCTGCTCATCCAGAAGGAGTCTTAACGACACTGAACTCATCTGGCGCACTGCAGTCGTCGGTTATTAATATATTTATGAAAGACGACTACCAATTCGTATTTATGACATTACGATCAACACAAAAATTTAAAAATTTACAGCACAACCCAACTATTTCATTTATATGCTACGACACCTTTAGTCGTGCAGAAGTAGCCGTCGAAGGTATAGCTTCACTCATCGTTGATAGCACTCAGATCAAAGAGACGCTTGAGGTAATTAAAAAAGATGCAAAGAATGGCAGTCATCATACCTCACCATATATTACGGAAGATAGTGACTACGTATTATTTACGATACACCCGCGCAAGATCCATATGACAACTTACTGGAAACGTAAAGAAAAAATGGAAGCTTTTCACGAATCGATTGAGTTCGAACTGGCAATGAAAAGCTAGGCAGTTTTTCCTAAATGCATCTCCATCTGTGACAAGTTTGTCACTGTTATAGAAGACCCGCTAACCTCTACCATACCTTTTTCTTTCAAGTGCTTCACTTCACGATTGACTGTTTCGCGGGCCAGGCCAGCGTGAGCTGCCAAGTCAGTTTCGTTTATTTTCAGTTCGTAACAGTTATCAGAGATTTTATTACCGAATCGGCGGCATTCGATGATCAGTTCGTACATAATTCTACTTCGCGCCGAACCAGACATTAGATGAACTGTGCGTGCCGATACGCCGTCGATGCCTTTGTATACCCGGGCAAGTAAGTCAAAGGTTACATCCGGATTGTCTTTCAGAAATGTGACGACTTCTTCTGGGGGTGCAACGTACACGACTGTATCTTCGTCGGCCTTATAAAAATAGGTGTTCGGCGTATGATTTATAGCCCACGACATTGGAAAAAATGCCGGCGATTTAAATATATTCGTCATGATCTCGTCGCCACGATAAGAGATGTCGTACTGACTGACTTTACCTGAAACAATATAAAATATCTTCTCGGGAGCCTCGCCGTTAAAGATAATGATCTGATCTTTAGGAAAGTTCCTTTGAGGATAATGACTGAAGAAGTCGGCTACCTTTTTTGATACATCATTGTCCATACTATGTCCTTACTAGACTATATACTGCTTTGACGCACGTGAGTATAGTTTGTTAGCCGCAAGATTGGTTTTTTATGTTAGATGAGCTTTAAAGTGAAGTACTTTCAATAGTTCATTGACTGATTCGTCTAAAGTAAATTCGTCGAGCGCATGTAAGCGCTCTCGTGAGGTTGCCTGACCAAGTGCAACGGCTTGTTTAATGCCGGTTATGAGTGCAAGTGGGCTTCGTGGCTCAACCAACGTCAGCAATCCCCCATTTGTTTCCGGTAATCCACCGACATTACTGGCAACAACTCGACAGCCTGTATGCTGGGCCTCGACAGACAACATACCGAATGGTTCAGCAAAGACCGACGGCATCAACAGAATATCTGTTTTTGCAAGCAGCTTTGCCATTCCCATAACAGTTTTTTGTGGCTGGACCAGTTTTGCATACGGATAATTCTTGAGCATGCGCGCAATCTCTCTACCCGTATCGACGTGTTGACCAGCAAGAAGAAAGGTAACGCTGTAGTCACCTTGTTGCATGTCTTTTTGGTGCATCATTTCGAGGATAGTATAGATACCTTTTTCGGGATGAAGTCGCCCAGCAAAGAGAATGCGTGTTTTTCGAGCCGTTCTTGATCGTTTCACGTTGCCAAAAATAGGATCGGCAAATGGCAGCACGATATTAATGCGGCTATAGGGGATGTCGAGATATAAAGCCCATTGTTGACCGCTGTAAATACTGGTGGCGATAATCGTTTTATTAACCACGTATGATTTATAGCGATCACGATCAGACTGCTGAGGAATCGAACAATGGAGGATGATGGTTGCCTTCTTTTTTGTCGGAACATGATAGGCTTTGTTAACAAACACAACCGTTCCAGGCAATTCACTAATACTCGTCTCGTCCTTGAACGACACAAAGGGGATGTCACTAAAGTCCTGACGGCCATCTTTGGTGCCATGACCAATTGTCACGACTTGGGCATCAATACCTCGGCGTCTTAGTTCACGGACGTGTCCTGCGGTGTACGTTTCCGATCCGCCAGTGCCTGCAAGCATTGGCTCACCGGGTGGCCATACAAATGAAATCATAATCGTTCCTTTCAATTAAGGTGCCAAGAAGAGTTAAGAAAACAGATGCGTTACATGAGGATCCCCAAGATAATCTAGCTGTAGTTAATTATATACTATTTTTAATTTTATGTCCAATTTCAGGGCCCTCACGACCCTTCTCTGTTTAACAGATTAGGTATTTTGAACAAAATAGCGCATAATAGAAGGAGTAGTAGCACAGTTTCGTAATGTGTAAAGGACAGCCCGTGAGTAATTCGTTAAGCGTAGAAAGATTTCTAAAGTCAGAGGACGCTACACTTGTTCGCGAAGAACTGGACAAAATGATGACTAGTCCCCTGTTTAATACCAAGTCTACTTACTCTCCTGCATCTGTCGGAGAATTGTCGTTCGTTGATAAGCATATGAAATATCTTAGCCAACACCCAACACTCAATCACCAACAGTACCTATCAAATCTTCGGCTTAAAACGCGCATTTAATAACGTAATTGGATCCATCACATGGCAAAACACAAGAACTGGCACGGAGCGTCTCGAAAGCGCATCCTAAAGAAAAAGCTCAAGTCCCTGAAAATCAAACTTGCGAAATAACAATTATCCCGCTCATCCGAGCGGTATTTTTGTTGCCATGTTTAACTCTTGTCGTTAATGCTCTTGCTGTAACCGCCGAACAGGAAGTTCACCCACTGCTCAAGGTTACTTGTTTGGGCGGCCGTCGTAACGGCAACTGTTTTGGGCTTGTCAGCATCTTTGACTGCCTGAGAATTTTCCGGAAGAATCAATACCTTTTCACCCGGACGAACCAACCCTAACGATTCCCTCACTGCCAACTCTTGATATTCAGCAGTCTGATAGTATTTCTTTTGTAGTTCCAGGTTGTCGCGCTGTAACTGGGTTAGTTCGAGTTGTCGTTTTTTATAGTCGACTTCTTTTTGCAAGGCATAGTTGCGCTGCATCATGCCTAATGAACCCCATACCCAACTGGCGGCAATCAAAAAAGCCACCAATATAACAACGTTATTCAGCGTCAGATACTTGTGGCGCGCAGCATAGATGAGTTTTCGAATGTTTATTTTACGCATACTATTTCCATCATTATAGCCCAAGGGGGGTATCTAGGCTATAATAACCCCTACGTGGGGCTGTAGCTCATCGGTCAGAGCAGGCGGCTCATAACCACTTGGTAGAAAGTTCAACTCTTTCCAGCCCCACCAGATGAACCACTCGTGACAGTCAGAACTATTCTGGCTGTTTTTGTTATACTTTTCTCTATGGAACTATTCTTAATACGGCATGGCGAGACGGATGCGAACGTAAATGGTATCGTTCAGGGTTGGCTTGATACAGACTTGAACGAACACGGAAAATCACAAGCACACGAAGCCGCTTTAAACTTTGGCGAGGAAATTGATGCAATTTACTCTTCTGATCTTAAAAGGGCTACGCAAACAGCAGATGAATTTCGCAAGAAATACCCCAACGTGCCATATATTGAAGATGGGCGATTGCGCGAACGAAACTTTGGTGATGCAACAGGTGACCATCGAGATAAACACGACTGGGAAGTATTTTGGGCATCAAGAGATACAGTATCTATTCCAAATGCAGAGACACTCGACGAATATAATGCACGCGTACAATCTTTTATTGATACTCTCAGGGAAACTCACTTCTCAAAAGTTCTGATCGTGACGCATGGCGGAACAATCAACCGGCTTCAAGATCTTACGAGCACTAACCATCAGCATATAGCTCACAGAAATGCCAGTCTCAGTCGTATAACAATTTAGTTCTAACATCGTCCATAATGCTCCACCAACCATAAGCATAATAGAAAAGTCTCCAAACTGGAGACTTTTCATTTTTTGATAAATTATGGATTCTAAAGATTAGCGAGCAAGAGCCATGGAAACTTCGGGTACTTGTTCTTGTAAGTAATCGAAGATTACTTGTTGTGCATTTTCATAAGTATTTTCGTACACATGAACGTCTGTCACGAGTCCGTCCATACGCCCAGGTTGAATTTTAATACCTAGCTTATCTTCAAGTCGGTGTCGTACTAAGTCACCAATCATAGAGGTAACAATAAGATCACCAGCTCCCTTTTGGAAGCCATCCCATGAACGCATGAAAAGAGTTAGATCAAGGTAATGCTGGCCACGACGTTTTGCAACTCGAAACTGTAAGGCAACAATACATGGTAGATAGTCGTTCCATGGACTTGTCGTAACTGCTTCATAATCTTCATATGTAGGAAATACCATTACTGCTTTTTTAGATTCAGGTATCTTTGCAAGACGCTTTACAACAAATTCCACCATATCGCCTTCTTCGAGACGCTTCTTATAACTTTTAGCACCTGTTCGAAATGAAGGAGTAATATCAAAATCTGTCATAACGTCAGATTCAAATACAACACGTTTCATGGCATTAATTTTTGACTGATCACCATATTTTTCTATAAGTTCGTCATTGATATCAGTGGTCTCTGAAGCAAAACGAAGGTTGTGTACTGCAAAGCGTCCACGATTCTCATCAAGTTCGAAACTACCATTTTTAATGACAGTCTCAACCATTTGTAACCAAGTTTCACCGAGTGTTTCACCGTAAACAGCGTAACCAATGTTTTCAATTCGTTCAATCATGATTTACTTATACACTGTTTGTGTATTATTGTCAAAATAATTATATATTAAAGTATTTTGATAAGAGGCAGCACGTGTTCAATTGTCATAGGAGTAAGAAGATCCAAGCTGTTCACCATCTGATCGTACGTCAACCAGTGTAGCTCAGCAATTTCATTTGTTGGAGCAATATTTTCAGTAACGTTACCCGTAAAGACAAACATTTTTATGCCACGCCCTTCCGGCGTAAGTGCTTCGTACGTGTCTCGGTACACAACATTCGTAGGTGTTACTCCAAGCTCTTCTTCTGTTTCACGCACGACTGCCTGTTCGGGTGACTCAGCTTCTTCAAGCTTCCCACCAGGAAAACCGTACTTAGTCTTGTTGTGGGCTAGTACGTTCAGCACCTCAAGTTGCGTATCGCCATCTTTGCGAGTGACGATAAGTGCAGATACTTGAAGAGGTGAATTAATATCTTGTGACATGAGTGAGTGTTCCTCTTTAAATAATTACCTTGACTATATCACAGGATAATAACTAGTTCCAGCATAATATTGACTTATATGCGTATATATGTTAGATTACTCAACAATATGAAACACGTATACTTCGCAACGAGCAATGAAGCGAAGTTTACTGATGCCAAAATCTTTTTATCAGGATTAAACCCTGAGCTTACGATCGAACAACTTGTGGTCGAAATTCCTGAGATTCAATCAGATGACCATGACGAAATCATCAAACAAAAGGTTGAATTTGTCCGTGAATCTACAGCCGCTCCATTCATAGTTGATGATGTCAGCTTTTATACAGAGCGATTCCCCGCCTTTCCAGGTGCATATGCAAAATTCCTCAACAATTCGCTTGGTAACGAGGGTTGGAAAAGACTCTTCAACGAAGGCGACAAAATACGTGCCGTTGCTCGAATCGCACTCTATTATTTCGGTGAGGTTCAACACTTTAACGGCGAAATCGAAGGAAGCCTCTCATTTGATAAAACTCCGAACAAAGATACCTTCTCTCTGAATGATCACATCATCATAGAGGATGGCCGCACACTTAGTGATGCGATGACTGACCCTACATTTCTAAATCACCGCCGAAGTGCACTCTTGGAACTTTCAAACTCAATAGCGGCGAATAGCGACCAGAGTAATAAGAAAAAAAATGAAATCGGAGACCGCTGGAGTAGCCGGGCACCAACCTGGAAAGACCTTATCGAAGACGAAGCATCCTATGTTAACTACGAAGACAACTACGAACGAGTGAACACTCTCATCAAACATTACGGACCTCTTGCTAAAGGAAAGGCACTCGAAATTGGATGTGGAACTGGTGAAGCTGGTCGTATTCTGAAAACATCCAATCCAGCGCTAGAACTACTTTCAACCGATATTGCGAGTGGAATGCTTGCAGAAGCTCAGAAACAAACAGCCGAGGCTGGCCTTGATATTGAATACAAGCAACTAGACATTACAAGTGAAGCTCTTAGCGACGAAAAGTTTGGTATCGTCATCTCTAGAGGAGTGGTCGTCTCCCATCTCCCCAAGTCGAACATCTACGATTTTCTTGAAAGTGCCGCATACCACACAGGCACCAATGGATACCTCCTGTTTGATTTTATACAAGACACTACCGTGGGTGAAATTGAAAAACCAGTTGATACCAAGAATACATTTACATTACAGCAAATGGACGACATACTATCCAATTTTAACATGAAAAGAATCGATGATGCCGGGAACGACAGTATGCGCATTCGAGTCGTTTGCTACCAGCACTTAAATTCTAAAGGGGAAACACAATGAACTTAATAAATTCCGAGCTACAAGCGCCGTACGTCCCAGGCGTATACTTCCTTACAGGAGTAAACGGTATCGGAAAATCAACTATTGTTGATAGTATTGCCGCGGAACGCCCCGAAGTATTTGCGCTCCATGCATCTCTAGAGCTCCGTCAACTTTTTAATGGTATATCACGAGAAGAGCTGGAATTGTTAAAACCGGAAGATAAGCTAGCAAAAATGGTAGTTCATTTCACCACTCAGTTTGAGAAAAAGTTAGAGGAGAAAAAAGCCATACTACTCGATACCCATCTACTCGTCCCGATTCGTAGAGATAGGTCGGTCGTGTATGAAGATATATGGTCAGACGCCTACACGCCTTATGTATCATCTATGGTAATGCTTTCAGCAGAACCTAGTGATGTTCGAGCATGGAGACTTCGAGACGAGGCTAGCACTGGTCGTAAGCGCAACAGTGAAGTCACAGATATTACAACTGACCAAGATCAAAATATAGCTCGTTTCCAAAGTCTTGTATTATGCGGATCTATCCCTGAGCAATCGAAAGTTATTAACAATAATCACGGTTCGATCGAAGCAACAAGAAAAGATATTGAAGAAGTCTTTCACGCAAACTCTTAGATCAAGTCTACGATAATTTAGTCCTAACTTCGTTCATAATGCCCTATCCGATGAACTGCCTATGACAGTCAGAACCTTCTGGCTATCTTTTATGGTCAAGCTGGAGTTGCCGATAATGCCCCAGGGTCAATTTGGCTACGAATACGAACAGAAAATGACACCAAAACTATTTTCACACTGAAACAGCAGCATACAGGCGGCCTCGACAGCATCGAAATTTGTCTGGACGAGATCGAAAACCTTGGTGTTGATAGGGCGAACGAAGTATTTGACGGATATGACGTCCTGTTGAATCGTAAACTGGCCTCAACCTCTGAGCTGTTTAGGGTGCTTCTTCGAGCTGTTTGTCGATCCGTTCCAGACCACCCGTTATCACATCGCGAACATAGTCATGCCCTGACGCTTCTTTTAGCACCTTGTACCAGTGATTAAACCGCCTGTCTTCATCTTTTACTAGGTTGGTGGCCAAGCTCCGTACAGCGCCTGTAGACAGCTCACCCAGAGATTGGTGGATCAGACCTGCAATAATTTCAACTCGTGACTCGAGTGAATCTTCATCCGCCTTTTGAACCCCTTCACCTTCGGTAATACGCTGGTTGTCACGGAATCCCGCTAAAACTGCCAGTTGGGCCCGTAGGTTTGGATCAGCGACAATCTCGTCATAAGGGAAAGTGTGTGCAAAAGAAGTACGCTCAGCCATACCCGATGCATCGATTCGGTGAATGATCGCTCGACCATACGTTATACCATCAAGTGAGCTATCGAGGACCTCGAGTAAACCTTCAGCTTCTTCTTCAAGACGTTCTTTCTTTTCGGCATTCGTAGAGACACCTTCACGGTACGCCAGATCGTCAAAATAAGACAACCCTGTCATCATATTATTAACCTGACCGTTCATCCGCCTTAAAGCCTTTGCCTCGACTGGCCGTTCTGGGTAAAAACCAAACATACCAAAAGATTGCTTTAGCATAACTTGATCGGTAGATTCCCATAAGGTAACCGACGGTGCTTTGTCTTTCTCTTCAGCTGGCTTCAATAATTCATCCTGTGCAGCGCGCAAACGTTTAATATCAGCGATACTGGCGGCACGCAGGGCGGCGAGATGCATTTCATCTTCAGCAGTACGAACTACAGGGCCCTCTCCCGCTTTCCAGTAAGGATCGTAAGCGCTATCGTTGTCTGGTACTTTACTTGGGTGATAGTGGCTCTTTGCGCGAGGTATGCGGGTGCGCGGAGGATCACTCGCCTTTACTGCTGTTTGACCAGCGGAAGTACCGAGCACTTTTCGACGGGCACGTTCGACTGTCCAGCCAGCACCATCCATGAGTCGATCAATACTTGCTTGATCTTCGGCAGAGATATCTTCATCGGCCTGAACAGAGTCAGGTTTCTCACTATCAGGGAACGAATTCGTCATGTATTGGAGGTCTTCAAACGGTACGCCACCAAGTGCAAGCATCTGATAGGTCTGTTCACCTTCGGATGGTTGAGGTTCAGTATGTTCGGTATCTGCCATAATCTATTTCTAGTGTATACCCAAAGACTACTGTAGGGGAAGTGGGCGTCGAAGAGCGTCACGGTCACGTTTCATTACTGGTTCGATAAAAACTGGCGCATCAACACGTTGCCGTGATTCATATAAGGCCCTAGCCGCTATGTCGAGACGGCGTGGGTCCTGGGCTGCAAAGACTGGAGTTGCATTAGGAGCGTTAGCATCAACTTCAAATAAACGAGCACGATCAACATCACGAATACCCTTCCAAGGATCTGGTTTTGGGCCATTAATTTCTTCATCATACGCATCAAACGAGGGACCTATCATAGCAGATACTATAGCATAAACTAGTTATATGGTCAATCTATTCCCAGCGGAAAACTCTAAAAGCGATGATATAAATAATGACGATCCAGGCACCCATCAGGCCGATCTGTGGAAGGATGTCGATGAAATGCTTGCCTTCGGTAGCAATCAAACGAATACCGTCAATGATTGGGGTAAGTGGAAGAAATGCAGAGATATTCTGCAACCATTCAGGCATAAGGAAACGAGGGAAGAAAGTTCCTGACAGGAACATCATTGGAAACACGATGATATTTGATAGTGGTGCTGCCTGACGTTCATTTTTAGCCCAGCCACCTAATGCGAGACCTATCCCTAGCATAGTAATCATACCGAATATCAGGAATATCCCCAGCTCTATCCAGTTTCCCACCACCTGTAAGTTAAACACCAACATAGCCACGATAAACATGGCTGCAAAGCCCAGCAAGCCAACGAGGGCCTGCCCTATCATCGTTGAAAGGAAGTATTGCCAGACACGAAGCGGTGTCGTACTGAGTCGCCTGAGAATACCCATCTTCTTTAGTTCAGGGAAGACATTCATTGGGCCAAAAATACCCATACCAATGAGCGAGAACCCGAGTAAACCAGCGAAGGTATAGTCAAAGGCAGAGAGACTTCGCTCGTTTAACTCTTCTCCCTTTACCGTAAACGGTGTCACATTAGTGACAAATTGCCCGTTAATGGCCCTGAACTGCTGATCAAGAATAGAAGTTAGCGCCGCGGCAGACTGTTGGTTGTTTTGGGTGTACACAATCCTCGCCTCTCCTGTTGGGTACGTTCCATCTTTTGGTGTCTGTCCGAAATTTTCTGGTAAGACAATGGCGGCATCAAGTTCAGATCGACTCATTTTCTCTTTAGCAGCATCGAGGGTCGTGATCTCTTTGTTTACTTTGAGAATTTTGCCGTCCTCGGCTTGCTTCACAAAGTCAGTTGCAAATTGTGACTGGGATTCATTGATAATTGCGACATTAAACGAGACGTTTCCACTACCACTATTCAAACTACCAAATACGAACAAAAAAACCAGTGGGAAAACAATCGTAAAGAACACTGCGAGACGATCGCGGAAAAAACGTTTGGTATTAATACGCACAAAGACCGCAACAGTGAAAAGTTGTTTTCGAAAGGTCTGCTTCATTATGATTCCTCTCGCAGACCTTTGCCGGTCAAATCAATAAAGACATCTTCGAGGTTTGCCTGTTGGACTTCTTGAGATTTTTTGAATCCACGCTTTAATAATTGCTTGATAAGATTTTGAGGCGTATCAATAGCAACAATTTTGCCATTGTCCATAACAGCAATGCGATCACAAAGGATTTCGGCTTCGTCCATGTAGTGAGTGGTCATAACAACGCTAATTCCACGGTCTCGAACTTTTTCGATCAATTCCCACAAATTGCGACGCGCCTGAGGATCAAGCCCCGTAGTAGGTTCGTCAAGAAAGAAAACCTTTGGACCGTGTACGAGTGCGGTGGTGATACTAAGGCGTTGTTTTTGGCCGCCGGAAAGATTTTCGACGTAGCTTTTAGCTTTTTCCTCTAGACCAACATCGCGAAGAAAAGCCATAGCATCGACTTTTTCACCATATGCTGCAGCAAACATTTCGACAACTTCAGTCAGGCGAGTTTTATCTTGAAAGGCTGGTGACTGTGGCTGAACCCCGATCAGATACTTAATTGCTTGGGGATCTTTCTTAACATCAATCCCATCAATTTTGACACTTCCTGAATCGATCGGGCGCAGAGTTTCCATCATTTCAAGGGTTGTTGTTTTTCCTGCACCATTTGGTCCAAGAATACCGAAAATTTCGCCTTTTTCAACTGAAAAACTGACCCCATCTACGGCTTGTTTATCGCCGTATCTCTTCTTGAGGTTTTTCACCTCGATCATCTTTCCCATATGAACTTATTGTACTCTCACCCCTGTTAGATAGCTAGTAGATAAATAACAAAAAATGCCCCCGGGGAGGGGGCAATTTTGGCACCTGTTTGTTTGGCCTTAGTATATGGCCAAACAGCTTATGGTGCAATAGGGTTTTTCTGACTATTTCTTCTTTGAAACAGTAAGGAAACCGTTACGTGGGTTCTCTTTGACAATGCGGTCTTCTGGTAGTTCTACCGGAACACCCTTTGCGTTCTTTTCTACCTTCGCAAAGAAGTAGATTGTTTGTGGTTTTCCACCACGAAGGGTTACTTCAGTACTGTGTAGGTAGTAAGTAACGCCTTTTGAGTTTGTGTGACTGTAAGCCATGATAGATTCCTATACCTCCTATTAGTGCTATACGAGAGTAAGCGTACAGCTTCACTAGGGGTGCTGTCAACATCAAACATTACGGTAGTGGCGACGAAGCAACAACTTGAGCACCCCAAGACTGATCAAACGCACCAAAATCATAAGGATAAGAACGATACATATTAACACCGACCAACCAGCAAAGTCGGGTGACCAGAGGGGTGATGCATAGACGTGCAAATAGCTATCAGCGGACGGAAGTTTGACCGCCCCAATCAGCTCACTGGCGGCTGGATATTTTGCTAACTCATTAGTGGTGCATTGGAGATAAGCAGCCGAATAGCCCGAGAACTTTGGTGCACAAACTTCTTGGGCTTTTTTGTAGATATTACCATTTGGATTCTGATCACCCGAAGCAGCATCGAGAATTTTTTGACTGTCTCTTTTATAGCTTGCTTCGAGGTATACACCCTTCCCCATGTCAGTATTCATATGGCTACTGACGTACTGTTGTAGATCGTACAATCTTCTAATTAAATCGTCCGAGTTATTCGCTTGATCGGCATTAATGACCGCCGTACGTCGTTCAACCATCCCAATATTATTAAGACGTAGAAAGGTAGCCGCAACAAACCCGACAAGGATCAGTACTATCAATAGTTGCCACGTTTTTATACGTTGCAGGTCTTTGATGCTTCGTCGAACTTGCCTTTTTTCTGCCACTTCCTTAGAGGTTTCCCACCTTATTACTAGGCTTTATTGTACCATGAACTACTTGCGGTACAGAGGGAACCGGGCGGTCGCAATCAAAAGGACGATACCAGCGGCAATGTAGAAGAAATATTCCATGGCACGATCTTGAGGCATAAGACTGACGAGGATCGCCAATAAAAGCGCCGCCATACCCGCTCCCAGATTACCAAGTGCTTCTACGAGTGCAATATAGGTCGTTCGCTGACCCGATAAGTCAGCGTTATCAAAGTTAGCACGCGTATAAGACATCGAGTACCCAGCGGTTGCTGCCTCATTAGCAATATTGAGCCCAGCCACAGCAACCGATGACCCGATAAATGGCCTCATGAAGTGAGTCAACGCATTAGCGATCGCTGCAAACCGTAAAAGCTCGCCTCCTCTTCGTCGATCAATCAAATGGCCGTATGCATACGACGATCCCAGAGCGGCAAGTAATACAACAGACAGAAGTATACCGTTTTCGATATAAATTTGGTTGCTTGAGCTCACCCCTAGAATAGTGATCGCATAAAACAGCGTCCACACAGTACCCGACGTAAAAACATCAAAGCCAATACTCATCTGTGCTGCGATATTACGCATAATAAGATTCCATGGAAATCCAGAAAAGGATAACTTCTGGTTCGGGAGTTCAACCTCTCCCGTCTTAAATAGAGGTAAAGCCGAGATCGCAAATAAAAGTGCACCGATAATCATGATTGATTGAGGCCCAAACAAGAACGCAATGAGTCCTCCGATCAGAGGGCTAAGCCCAGTGGTGACCTTTTCAACAATGTTCATATAAGCAATTTCCTTGCCGGCATGCTTTACGCTCTTAACTTTCGAGAAATCAATCGTATAAGCAATCTGATAAAGCATTGCAGATGCACCTTGAAATGCGACCATAATGCCCAACATAACTACACCAAAGGTTGGCAATAACGCCAGCGCAACCATCGCTGGTATATACAGAAAATTCGAGACAAAGATGGCGTGCTTTGGACCGATACGTGCAATAACCGCAGCGACCGGAATAGCTATCAGGAACTTATACCCAAAAAAGATCGCCCACATAATAGCAATGAAGGAGATGTCATATCCTACCTGGTACAAGTAAATCGACGTAAATGCCGTCGTCATATTAAGCGCTAACATGCGAAGCATGCGTGAGGCGTATAGCTCTGCAATCTCACTAAACGTAGCGACCCGCCAGAAATGCCGACGCCTGAAAATACTGTGGATTATTCTTTGAATCATGTTTATTTAGTGCCCACTTATACTTTCTCTATTACACCACACTCTTCCCCGAGGTCCAAGTGCTATACTAAAGGCTATGAATATTTACTTTTCGGGGCTTGGAGGTGTGGGTATTGGACCACTTGTCGAGATCGCTCGTGACCTTGGACATAGCGTTATGGGTTCCGACTTAACAGAGACTCTTGTGACTGACGAACTACGTTCTCAAGGGGTAACGGTAAATATTGGTCAAGACGGGACTTTCCTTCGAGCATGCCATGAAGCGTCACCGATTGACTGGTTCGTTTACACAGCTGCCCTGCCTGAAAACCATCCAGAACTACTCCTCGCTCGTGAACTGGGCGTCCGTATTGGTAAACGCGACGAGTTTCTTGCCTATGTTATTCAGGAAAAGGATCTGAAACTGGTTGCGATCGCGGGAACACATGGCAAAACGACGACAACTGGCATGCTAGTTTGGACCATGCAACAGCTAGGCATTCCTATTAGCTACTCCGTCGGAACGACACTTCCATTTGGACCAAGTGGTAAGTACGACCCAAAAAGTGAGTATTTTATTTATGAATGCGATGAATACGACCGCAACTTTCTCCACTTCCAACCCACCCTATCGCTCATCACTTCGGTCGATTACGACCACCCCGACACCTATCCAGAAGAATCAGAATACATTGAAGCGTTTAATACCTTTTTAGACCAATCAGCACAGACCATTTTGTGGGATGTCGACGCTCGTTACATTCACGCCAATACAACGCATGCGTGGGTATTAGACAAGCCCCTTGCGCTCCCGTTGGCTGGTGAACACAATCGTCGAAACGCAACACTCATCGTTAAAGCCATTGAATATTTACATCTAGCAAAAGATGATGCCGTGACGACAGCAATCAGTTCATTCCCTGGAACCGATCGTCGCTTCCAAAAATTAGCCGATAACATATACAGTGACTACGGTCACCATCCGATAGAAATCGCTGCGACGTTACAAATGGCCCATGAGCTATCTGATCATGTCGTACTGGTATATCAACCGCACCAAAACCGTCGACAACATCGTATCAAAGCTATATATCGCGACCAGTTCGAACTAGCTGACACGATTTACTGGTTGCCTACTTACTTATCAAGGGAAGACCCTGACGAAGCCATACTGCAGCCCAGTGATTTGATTGAACACCTCACCAATCGAGATTCTGTTGTCATTGCTGATCTAAACGACGAGCTATGGCAAGACATCGAAACGGCTAGGGCAAATGGTGCACTAGTACTGTGTATGGGTGCTGGTACAATCGATAACTGGCTACGAGAAAAACTTCAAGTTTAGCGATTATCACCGCTGCCACTAATTGTTCCTCGTTTGAGTCGACTGGCAAGTTTGTCGATATTCTTTTTACAGATCTCATCCAGTTCAATGTCAAAGTAATCCGCTAGGATTGCAATATACCAAAGGATATCACCGAGTTCTTTTTTCAGATCATCTTTGTCGAGCGCATCGAAGTCACTGGCATTATCACGAATGATTTTCTTTATCTTTTGGGGCTGCGGTTCGTTTAGCTAACTGCTGGTATTCGTTCAAATTCATAACTTAATTGTACCAGTCAACATCGTACTCTTCGAAAAAGAAGGGGTCGTTAAAGAACCCACGAGCCACAATTGATTCAACCGCAGGTGCGAGTCGGAACTGATCAAGTTTATGTGGTCGTGCCCAGACGATCTCTTCACTTATCTTAATATCATCACGATTAAAACTAAAGACGTGAGCCAAAGTCGTCGAAAGAATACCTTCGGCCGTTTTAACCCGTATATAGCAATCACCTATATGCTTTAACTCTTGACCTTCTAGTCCCAATTTTTCCTTCGCTTCGCGCTGGGCAGCCTGTTTTAAGGTCCTATCATCAATGTGTAGCTTGCCGTAAGGTAAAGTCCACATATTTATGTATGGTTGTTTATTTCTCTTTTGAAGTAGTACGTCGCCGTCACTGTTTTGAATCAACAACATGTTAATAATTTTTGGCTGTGTACGAATGGCCTTCTTTTCAGTGCTGACGCGATCGACATATGACAGACCTTCGGTACTTAGGGTATATCTGCCTTCGATTTTTGAAACCATCCCTGTTTTTACGAGTGTATTTAGGTGATAGGTAAATAGATTCGTATCAGTTTTTGGTGGACGGAGATCGCGAAAGCGAGCGACTTCTTGGAACATCAACACGTCAATAATATGGCGCTGGATGTGATGATTTAAAGATGTAGACTCAACCATATTTGACTCAAATTATACTTTCTATCGCTAACCTACTATCTAAAATACCATGAAAATGTCTCTGTAAATAATAATCACAGCGACAAGGAGGGTAACTCATGGAAAGATTATCAACCGTAAGTCTTGAGCAACTACCGATCATCGAGGGAGTCGGTGTAGAAAGTCGGCAAGACGTCAGACAATGCGTTGCAGCAACTGCCTTACACCTCGCAGGAGTCAGTATGGAATTTGCCCGGGTTGAACGTGTGCCGCGTTACGCAGATAGCCGGCACGAGAGCGATGTTGAACATAGTTTTATGTTATCGATGATAGCCTCTGAACTCGCCGTCGCGTTGTATCCGCAACTAGATCCAGGACTAGTTCACCAATATGGTGGAGTGCATGATTTAGTCGAACTCATTACTGACGACGTGGCAACATTTTCAATTAGCGCCGAAGAACTTGCCGCAAAAGAGAAAGCCGAACACGAAGCACTCGCTGGTCTCGTTGCTAGTCTGCCACCATATACAGGTCGCTTACTAATGGCCTACGAGGCTCAAGCTGACAAGGAATCGCGCTTCGTTCGCGCAGTCGACAAACTCATGCCTGTATTGGTCGACATCCTGGGTGACGGCATTACAATGCTGAAGGTCGATTACGGCGTCCACGATAGCGAGGCCCTTCTACAGACCCACACCGCCCTACACGCACGAATTCGTGCTAAATACAGCGAATTTCCCGAAATCGTCGAAGCCCAGGCACTTTTGTTCGAACTCTTTGAAGAAGAAGCCGAACTTGCGTTTGCAAATCTCGATGCTTAAGCTTTCAGTTCCCCAGATTTAACTTACAATAGGAGATGTTATGGTTACACCAGATATGCCAGTTCAAAGCGTTGAACATCAAACACTCGCTACTCCACCTGAAAATTCAGCTGAAGTAGAGTTGAAGTTTGTGATCGATCCAGCGCTATTGCCACCACTTCCTGAAGAACTTGCCGTTACGATTGACCAAGTATATGTTGCAATCGGAAAGAATAAGTCCGAACTCCGGCTCCGTCGCATCGAAGATATGAGTGGCGATGTTACTCACACAATGAATATGAAGACTGGTGAAGGATTTGTGCGCGATGAACCCATCAACGAGCGACCTATCCCAGAGGATCTTTTCGATGCCTACCTTGAACAGCACCCCAACTCTGATATGCTCAAAAAAATCCGTGTCGATATTCCGTTTGGGCAATATAAGATTTCAGTGGATCGTTATATTGATGAAGTGAACGCCGGACTGATTGTTGCAGAAGTTGAATTCTACGGTGATACTTTGGAAGAAAAGTTACAAGCCGCAGCAAATTTTGTTCCACCTGAATGGTTCGGACGTGATGTGACGAAAGAACCTGAATTTAAGAATCAGGCTCTTGCATCAAAGCGACGAAAACTAGCCAAAGCAAGTGTCAAACGTGCCCTTGGCCCTACTATCGTTACGTCGAATGATTGACCTACTCAGTACCACTAACGCCAAACTCAAGCACCTCGGGATTGAGCGGGTCACCATTAAAAGCGTCTACAGCCTTGGCTTTCGCCGCTTGAGCGTCATACAATTTTGTAAATTCGTCGATCGTCGTTTTATTCACTGGACCTGATGCGTTATAACTATCAATATCATCGGTACGATTCACCTGACCACTCACTGAAGTGTAGCCAGGACGACTAAGATCGAGTTGAGCCGAACCACTGACGTTATAAATGACCAGGCTAATGACAACGAGAATAATCGCAACAACAATGGTCATACCAACGAGTAGCATGAATCGATGCTGGCCCCAAAATGTTAATTCCTCATCTGCTTGAGTGATATCGGGCTCGTCGTTCATGACTTGCCTCCAGAAGTACGCTCAAAATTAATCAAGAAATCACTGACGCCTGAACGATAGTCGTCAATGTACTGATGTAGTCGTAAAACGTCGGTGTGTAACTTAGTGCGTTTCGCCCGTGCATCTCCGATCGCTGCATGAAACTCAGAAGGCTGCTTGTCACAATCAATCTTAATCGCAACCGAAAGTTTCGATTCGTATTCTCGATAGTCACTACGAAATGTGTCGAGAGTTGTTTGGTATCCCGATGTGACCGCCTGAAGACCTTTGGCGTCCTTGCCATTACTCGTTAGTCGACTGTTGAAATTGTTCATAAGTTTTGCGCCCATAGCATCGTAAATCTGGCCACGATTTACCCTAAGAAGGGCGTCACTAACATGAAGCTGATTCAGTGTATTTTTGATAGACAAGCAATTTGCGCTAATACGTTGTAGTTGTTCTTCGGTAAGAATAGTCTGGGCAGAAGCTCCGTTAAATGAAGCTGAGGAACACACCACTGCGGCGATTGCTCCAATAATAACCAGTCGTTTAGGCATTTTCATCTTTGACTATTATACCGTTTATCGCTGTAAATGTAATTGTTCAGACGTCTTTATAATGAGGCCCTCGGCAAGTAATGCCGTGAGGGCTATCTCGAATCGCTCGTCATCAGGCACTAGTGTCCGTAACACCCCTTCCGTGAGTGGCCCTTTCGCTAGTGCCCCCACTATAGCGCCTCGCACTTCACGAAGGCTCCCTTTAAATGGTGATTGCTTTTTATAGTGCCGGCTTTGATCGATTCTTCCCAAGCCTTGTTTTTTCAAGAATGAACCATAATCCATCATCGCCCAGTACCATTCACGCGGATGCTCTTGATCGAGAGTAGACTCCACTACTTTATATAAATCTTTGTCGCTTAGCTCTGTCTGATCACCAAAAAAGTGATGAAAATAGACTGTCCGAATATTGGTTTCAATGAATACGACTGGCTGATTAAATCCGTAAGCCAGGATTGCCCCGGCTGTACTCTGCCCCACACCAGGTAAGCTCACAAGGTCATTAAGCGTGTCGGGAATCGTACCATCAAAGTCGGCCACTACCTTCTGTGCTGTCTCATGCAAGAACTTTGCTCGACGATTATATCCAAGTCCACTCCACGCTATGAGTACCTCTGCGAGTTTCGCCTTTGCAAGTGCATCGATGGTTGGGAGTTTCGTTACGAAATCGTTGAACTTTGGAATGACCCGATCGACTTGAGTTTGCTGCAACATCAATTCACTCACCAATACAAAATATGGGTCAGTCGTGTCGCGCCAAGGCATTGGTCGGTATAGTTCGCGTGCCTTTTGCCAGATTAATTCTTGGAAGTCAGCTTTTTCCATACTTGTTCAGGAATCTCACCAGTCACAGAAGGAAACATCGTACTTCCCGCATTAACGATATGATCGATTTTATTGCCCTTGAACGTGTATTTGATAGTTTCACCCGGTGAGTAGTAGCTATTTGTATGAACAACCCTTAACGTCGACTTGTCGATATATTCAAGTGGTTCGGTTTCTTCAAACACTTGCCACCAGTTTGGCCACAGAAGGACCAGTTCATCACCTTTGACAACGACTTCAAGAAACGATCCAAAATCAGCAAATCGACCTTCAAATTTAAGTAATGACCTCTTTGGTTCGCTGTCCCCTAAATTATCGATAACCGCCGTAATAGCCTTTGCCATCGATCCAGCCTCCCCAGCACTACTATTTACCATGGCGGACACAACGTATTCATCATCAGTGTGTGCCATCGTTCGTGAACCATACCCTGGAAATCCCCCACTATGTCCAAACATAGGACGTTCACCGTACCTGTCGAGTTCGAAACCAAGTCCATAACTACCTTCATGTTCAGGCTCGGCAACCCATTGCATGCGTTGCATCTCGCGCTTTGATTCATCACTCAAAAGTTTTCCCGTGCCTATCGTCTGGGCTGACATATATAAACAAAGATCTTCGGCAGTGGAACAAAAACCGGTGGCCGCTGCTAGCGCATTGGTAGTAACCTGAGGTAACTTTATTGATTCGTTTCTTTGGTTATTTCGGCTATATCCGCTGGTCATTTGACTGCGAATTAATTCGCTAAACTCGGGATACGTATTTTTTAGTCCCAACGGTTTAATAATATGCTTGGTAACATAATCAGCATATGACTCACCACTAACGTGTTCGATAATTTCACCCAGTAGTCCGTAGCCGTAATTCGAGTATTTTAATTTCACGTTCGGATCAAGTATCAGTTTTGATTCCAGGACGGCATCGTGAAGTTCGCCTATTTCAGGGAATGGCCTTACCAGTTGCCAATAGTCAGCATCTGATCCATCACGGATAATTCCGGCTCCATGAGAAAGTAATTGGCGAATGGTAACTGTTTTCCAGCGAGAGTCCTTGTGCTTTTTGAGCCAGTCGAGGTAATCGACCACGTGATCATCTATGCGAAGCTTACCCGCCTCAGCGAGTTGCATGACTGACGTTGCGGTAAACGTTTTAGAATGCGAAGCAACACGAAAGATGTGCTGCGGAGTTAGCTTTTGACCCGACTCTTTATCGGCAACTCCGTATGATTTACTAAAGACGATCTTGCCTTTCTTAGCGATCGCGATACTGTACCCAGGAACGTTTACCCAACCACGGCGAAACTCGAGCCATGAATCAAGAAATGCAAAGGTGTGTTGAGGAATTGTCTTCATGAGCCCATTATACCTCTTAGGGGTATAATTAGTGTATGACAACATATGTGCTAGCCGGAGGAGAAACGCTCGACCCTACCTACTACGAGGTAGCTGGTGGCAATACCGGGCACGCCGAGGCCGCCCAGATTACTTTTGATGAATCAGTGATACCCAGTGATGTTATCCTCGATCTCTTCTTTTTGATCCATGACCCTACGACGCTGGACCGCCAAGGTGCAGACGTGAGAACGCAGTATCGCTCGGCATGGTTCAAGGAAAATTAGTGGAACTTGCTTCGCCTGTCACACTGAAACGTGCTGCTGAATACCTAAAGGACCACGATCCTATTCTGAGTCCCATTATTGCCCTAGAACCCCTGCCAAATATCACCCCTCATAAAAACTATTATCAAGAACTCGTTGAGAGTATCGTGTCCCAGCAGCTTAGTGTCAAAGCCGCACGAACGATCATGAATCGATTCCTCGGACTATTCCCGAGTGGTGACTTCCCAATTCCAGCGATGATTCTAGAAAAGGACGTAGAAGAACTCCGGTCCGTAGGACTGTCTCGACAAAAAGCAACCTATATTCAGGACCTCGCTGTCAAAGTTATCGAAGGAACCGTCCAGTTTGATCATTTGGATACATTATCAAACGACGAGGTAATCGCAGAGTTAACACAAATTAAAGGCGTCGGCGTTTGGACCGTGCATATGTTCCTGCTATTTTGTATGGGACGACTCGATGTTTTACCGACAGGTGATTTAGGGATCAAAAATGGCATCTTTAAACTCTATGATTTGAAAGATAAACCGTCACCCGAAGACATAGAAAAAATAGCCAAGAAATATAAATGGCACCCGTACGAGTCGGTTGCAAGTTGGTATGTGTGGCACTCACTCGACAATCAACCGACGGTGTAATTACTGATTGAGAAGGCTGTCAATTTGGCTTTGATCCACCCCACCACTTTGAAGCTGATCAAGATTGATACCACCAGGCAAACCACTCCCGTCCTGCAGACTAGTAATGAGTTGCGTCACTCCGTAAATAATGAGCAATCCATTAACAAGTATGATCAGCCCCAAGCCAATCGCAAAGAACAGCACTGTTTTTGCAGCGAATTTCTTGTATTCGGCTGCTTGAAGCATTTCTCGTCCCTGCTTGTCTTTCATGGCGCCCATATAAATAAGCGCAAAGTCAACAAGCGTCCAAAGCCCTAGTCCACCAAAGGTGAGGAACTTAAGAATACCTGTTACCCAATAGCCCATATACATACGATCGATACCGAACGATCCCCACATAAAACTGATAAAGAACGTTGCCAGATAGTGTCGTTGTCTTGGCAGTTTCTTACCCGTTTTTGAGGTTTCTGGTTGAGTGATGGGTGTTTCGGGTTCTGTTTGTGTTTGTTCTTCGGGTTGCATAGGCTTTATTATACGCTTGTTACGGAGTCAACCTGTTAATGTCACGCGGGAAGAGGCTGGCTTCTTTGATGTTGCTTAGTCCGATAACCTTTTGTGTCAGACGTTCCAGCCCTAAGCCAAAGCCACCATGAGCTGGCAGGCCATATTGGAATGCCTGCAGGTAATACTTGAAGCCTTCAGCTTCAGGATCTCCGCCGGCAATTGTCTTTAGCTGTTCAACCAACACATCGTAGCGGTGTTCGCGCATACTGATGGTGGCGATTTCAACGCCACGGAAAATCAAGTCAGCCCGCTCGGCAAGCTCTGGGTTTTCGTCGGAAATCTTGTGATAGAACTTCATTTCGCTGGTTGGCCACTCTGTCACAAATACTGCTTCGCTACCTAGGTTTTT
>JBAQNZ010000011.1:0-14712 GCA_049304275.1 Candidatus Microsaccharimonas sp.
GATTATTTGATCAAGGGAACAACGACGAAATTCGTCCCTCATGTAATCGAACCATCGTTTGGCGTTGAACGCACGGTAATGGCAGTGCTGAGCGCAGCATACACCGAAGATGAAGTGAATGGTGAGATGCGAGTTCTTTTGAAACTTCCTGAACACCTTGCGCCAGTTCGATACGCCGTGTCGCCACTGGTTCGCAATAAACCTGAAATTGTTGAAAAAGCCCGCGAAGTGTACGACATCTTGAAAAAGAAATACGCTAATGTAATGTGGGACGATAACGGCAATATCGGCAAGCGTTATCGCCGCCAAGATGAAATTGGAACGCCGTACTGTGTGGTGGTTGATTTTGAATCTTTGGAAGATAATGCAGTGACTGTTCGTGACCGTGATACGACTGAACAAAAACGAATTCCTATTAGCGAGTTATAATAGTGATTATGAAAGGGTGGGACTAGATAGTGAGCACAGGACGACGCGGCTTTACAATTGTTGAACTGTTGATTGTCATTGTCGTTATTGCGGTGCTGGCCGCTATTCTTGTCGTTGGGTATGGTGCGGTGCAAAATAATGCTCATGACGCCAGTGTAAAATCTGATTTACAGAATATCGACGATGCGTTTAAGCAGTATGCGTTGGATAATGAGGGTGTATTTCCGGACACCGCAGCAGAACTGACGACGCTAGGTTTGAAACTTAATCAAAATTCTTATTACACCGCTAATAAAGCAAACCTCTACGTGTGTGTAAACGCAACGAGTACAGAGTATGCGGTGGTCGCTATGTCACTTTCAGGTAATCGTTTTATGGTAAAAAGTGAATCAGGTATCAGTGATTATACGGCATCGGTGACATGGAATGCGACGACGGCAAACTGGTCGACTACCTGTACGGGTGCTGATGCAAGCTATGTACCGGGATCAGGAAATCTGACGGGTATGCAGTATACGAGCTGGCTGGCTTGGACAGGCGAGCCGTCGATTACCAATTTCCTTGAGAACCCAAGCGTAACCTCTAATATTACTGGGTGGGTATCGAGTAACACATCAGATCTGCCAATCAGTCGTGTCCAAGTGTCTGGCCAGTGGGTCATTAGCGGTACGCGAAATAACACGAATGCTGCCGCATTCCGTACTACTGATATGCCTATAACCGTCGTTAACGGAAATACCTATACTGTGTCTGCGACTGTGACGACATCTGTTGCTCAGAACATACGTATTGACGTGCGTCGGAACCTTACCTCGACTGCAATCTTCAGTCAGACGGTCATGGTTTCTGCGAATACGCCTACAAGAATATCAACAACAGGCGTCGTCGATAGCTCACAGATAAATATTGGTTTTTACCTTGCGACAGGAAACTCTGGAAGTGTTATCACTATCGATAACACTATGTTTACCGAAGGTTCGACAGTCTATGACTATGCCGATGGTAGTACTCAGGGATGGGCATGGAATGGGACGGCTAATAACTCCAGCTCTATCGGGCCTCCGCTCTAATATTGATAATTCATCTCACGAAGCGCATACTAAACGCATAAATAGGAGGTTTCCATGGGTGTAGAAATTAACTGGATTGCGGTACTTCTCGCGGCGACTTCAACGATGGTAGTGGGCAGCATTTGGTACGGTCCTTTATTTGGTAAAGCGTGGGCGAAGCTTGCGAAAGTTAAAAAAGACCCTAACTTTAAGGGTACGAAGATGGTCCTTACGTACTTAGGTGCGTTTATTGGATCTGCTGTCACTGCGACGGTCCTTGCGATCTTTACGGTGATCGTTGCTAACTACTTTGCCGGTGACTTCTTAAAGTCTGCATTATGGACAGGACTGATACTGTGGGCTGGCTTTACGGCTGCTCGGATTCACATGCATGACTCGTTCGAGGGTCGACGCAAAAAATTGACACTTCTTAGCATCAGCCACGAATTAGTAACGATCGAGATAATGGCGCTGATCATCGGAGTGTGGCCAGCGTAATGAAAGCAGTCTGGCAAGGTGAAACGATCGCGGAAGCGCCCGTCTCGGAATTAATCCGTATCGAAGGTAATTGGTATTTTCCGCCGAAAAAACTAAATTGGCAGTTTTTTGAAGATAGTGATCATCACACGACCTGTGTATGGAAAGGTGAAGCCAACTACTACGACGTTGTTGTCGATGGCCACCGGAATCTCTTTGGCGCCTGGTACTACCCCGTACCGAAAGATGGCTCAATTGAAAGGGTCAAACAGGACTTTTCAAACTACGTCGCTTTTTGGAACGGCATCGAAGTAGTCGATGAGCCGTAATTTCATGATCCGTAGTCTATAATAACCTCATGACTATTTACTATACTGACGGCAGTTGTAGCCCAAACCCGGGTCCGGGCGGGTTTGCCGTTATCAAAAACATGCAACCTTTGATTGTAGGACACGACATTACTTCAACCAATATCCGCATGGAAGGATGTGCGTTAATTGCAGCCATGAAAGATGCTAACGGAGAAGAATGCCAGATTTATACTGACAGTGAATTCTGGATTAACGTTATCACTAAATGGGCACCAGGCTGGGCTGAAAAAGGCTGGAAGAAAAAAGGCGGTGAGATTAAAAACCTCGACCTTGTTAAGGACGCCTATGAGGTCTATGGAAAATCAAAAGCAACGCTGATGTGGGTACGTGGCCACGAAGGCGACACGGGCAACGAGATGGCCGATGAATGGGCGAATCATGCCCGTACAAAACGATTAGACGGATACATCGATCCAGATAGCGTATAAGATGGCAGAATTACTCAAACGTACTGAATTTGGTAACCCCATCCTTCAACAGCCAGCGAAGTTAGTTGAAGTTACTGATATTATGGGGAAAGAGATCCAAGATCTTATTAGTAATATGCGTTTGACGCTCAAAGAAAAGAGACTAGGGGTTGGTATTGCTGCACCACAGCTGAATGTTCCCTTGGCGATCAGTGTGATTGATATCAAACCAACCAAAGCTCGTCCAAATGCTACAACATTTACGCAAGTAATTATCAACCCAGAAGTTATTGAGGGCATTGGTGATAAAGACGGGATGTGGGAAGGCTGTTTAAGTTTTGGAACGGTGAATTCACCGGTGTTCGCCAAGACTGATCGCTACAAAAAGATAAAAGTGAAGTTTTATGACGAGCATGGCATACTGCACGACAACGAGGTATTGGAAGGGTTTCCTGCGCACATCTTTCAACATGAAACCGATCATCTAAGTGGTATTCTTTTCCCAAGCCGTGTCAGTGACCATACGACCTGGATGAATGCGGCTGAATATAAAAAAAGAATCGCCAGTAAAAAATAGTTGTTATTTTTATCATTGCCTCGCTTCGCTAGGCGGACTATAGTAATTCCTGTTGCTTAAACGAAAGAGAAACATGGACCAAGACGAAAACACACCGACGCTAGAGCCGACCGATATCTTTTTATGGGCGAATACTACTGACGCTGCAAAACATGACCTAGACGTTGAATTCTTTTTGTTTAATAAAAATTACACACCGTATACAACGACGCTGGGAAATGAATTGGATGCGCAGATCAAGCCGCTATTTCTTTTTGACATGGTGGGTCAAATCGAATTAGGTGCGGGAACAGGCCTATCTGTGCGTGACTATGAATTGACCGAAAAAGAAGACAATGTGTTGCTACGAACTGAACTTGAAAAGGTAACTCATGCGACGACCCTGATTAATTTGATCGAGCATGAGCGTGACACGATTGTTGAATTCGCCGATGACGAACATGATTTTAAACGTATAAAAGGAATTGTTGCTCGCTTTAGTCACAAGAATGACGCGTCGAAGTTCTTCTACGTCATTAAACAAGTGAGCGCGGGACAAATGTTACACGGTGCAACATCGTGGGAATTTAAGAATGGTAAATTCGATACTTTTAAAGCTGACTTCGGCTGGAAAGTGCCAACCGATAGCCAGGTTTTGATCGTCGATAAAGATATTTTCATTTTTAATCAAAGTAAGTTTGAGCGTTTATTTAATTATGAATACAAAAAGCAACTATTGGCTGATCAGAAAGTAAAAGAAATCGAACGACATTTCAAACTAAGTTTCCCAGACGGCCTCGACCTACAAACAGTGGTCCGTGAACGTAAAAAAGCCGTGAATAAATTACAGAAACTTGAAGTTGGGAAAGTAACCCAGCAACAGGCTATCGATTATGCCGATGAAATGGAACTAGAACTTATGACCGACGACGATGGGTCGATTATCATCATGGATGGAAATGACTTGGACATGTTCGTGAACCTGATTAACGAAGATTACATCACTAGTCACGTTACTGGCCTGCGCTACGAGATAAAAAGTAAGCGTGCCCTCGATGAACCCCAGGGTGAGCCGCCACGCGGATAGACGGCCTGACCTAGGCAGTCTATAATAGATATAATGAATCAGGGATTAGCACTCGAGATTATGCTGTCGGGGGAGAGCGTGCTACTAACCGGACCAGCAGGTGCCGGCAAGACTTTTGTATTGAATCAATTCGTGAAATTCGCCAAGGCGGATGGTAGGCATGTGTCGGTCACGGCGACTACAGGGTTGGCGGCGACACACTTGGGGGGAACGACGATTCACAGCTGGGCTGGTATCGGCATACTCGACTCAATTCCGAACGGCTTCGCCGAACACCTCGCGAAGGGTCGCAAAGAAATTATCGAAAAGACGGATGTACTGATTATCGATGAGATTAGTATGTTACATGATTTTCGTTTGGATATGGTCGACGAAGTCTGTCGATTGGTCCGTAAAGTCGATGAACCGTTTGGCGGCATACAAGTAATCATGAGTGGCGACTTTTTCCAACTCCCTCCAATTAACAGGGGTGATTCACGAGCAGGTGGCTTTGTGGTGACATCAAATGTGTGGCAAGAACTTGATCCAGTGATTTGTTATTTAGAAGAACAGCACCGTCAGGACGATGAGGTTTTGCTGGATATCCTAAATGCTATTCGTGGTGGTGAACTACGTCGCCATCATGCCGAGACATTGCTAGCTCGAACGGAAGTGTTTCCTGATGACCTAGAACAACTAACTGAACTTCATACAGTTAACGTTGATGTCGATAGTATTAATCAGCTAAAACTCGATCAACTGGAAACCGAGAGTGTCGAATATGAACAGTCGACGACCGGCGGCGAGAACTACATCGAATCATTACAGCGCTCGGTGTTGGCGCCAGCGAAATTACGTCTGAAAATCGGTGCTTTGGTAATGGCGGTGAAGAATAGTCCAGATCGAAAATACGTAAATGGCAGTATCGGGACGGTCGTCGACTTTGAACCATACACTCATTACCCGCTGGTTGAGTTTAAGAGTGGCAAGACGGTCTCGATGGTTCCGGATACTTGGGAACTTCGCGATGGCGATAAAAAACGGGCCAGTATTACTCAATTACCACTGCGTTTAGCGTGGGCAATCACTGTTCACAAGTCACAGGGGATGACCCTCGATGCGGCGCGGATTGACCTACGAAAAGCATTCGTTGAAGGTATGGGATATGTTGCTCTAAGCCGAGTAAAAAATTTGAACAACCTGTATTTAACAGGGTTAAATAAGATGGCATTGAAGGTGAGTGATGATGCGCGGATGATCGACGAGTTCCTACGAACAAAAGCAGCGGGGGATGCCAAACGCTTCGCATCCTTAGAAATAAAGGCGGCAAAACGCGGTGATGTTCCCGTCAATACACCAAAAGCATCGGGTTGGGCTGCAAAAATTGATAAAATGCGTGAATCGTATCCAAATGCTTATCGTCCATGGGAAAAAGCCCAGGATGATGAGTTAAAAGAGGCCTTCCAAAACGGGGCATCGATCAAGAAATTGAGTAAGGCACTCGGGCGTCACGAAGGTTCAATCATAAAACGGCTGCAAAAGCACTTCGGGGAAGACGTAGTACAATAAGATAATGGCTAACGAGCAAAAAGACCCGAGTAGCGGCTTTTCGAAACACTTTCTATGGGGTGCATCGGTTTCGGCGCATCAGGTTGAAGGTGGCAACCACAACCAATGGTCGGTGTGGGAGCTAGAGAATGCTCGATCTTTGGCCGCCCAAGCGGAATATCACATCGGCGAATACGGAAGTTGGGAACGCATTGAGGAACAGGCTAAGGACCCGCGTAACTATGTATCGGGGCTGGCGTCTGACCACTATAATCGTTACAAAACTGATTTTGATTTCCTTGATCAAATGAATATGAATGCTTTTCGATTTAGTATCGAATGGTCACGAATCGAACCTCAAGAAGGGGTATGGAACGCCGAAGCGATCGAGTATTACCGAGAGTATCTAAAAGAATTAAAGCATCGCGACATCGAACCGATAGTGACATTGTTTCACTTTACTTTACCGGTGTGGTTTGCGCAGATGGGTGGCTTTGAAAAGCGTGCTAACATCAAATATTTCACCCGGTTTGTTGACAAAATTATCGCTGAACTAGGCCAAGACATGCGTCGGATTATTACCATTAACGAACCCGAAGTATATACTTCAATCAGTTACGTCATGCAGATGTGGCCCCCAGCGCAGCGCGGTTTATGGAAAGCGTGGCGAGTATTTAATAATTTAGCAACCGCACATAACCGAGCTGCTAAACGGATCCACAAAGTAAATCGCAAGTTCAAAGTATCGGTCGCAAAGCATTCAATATTTGTCTATGCGGGGGATAATGCTTGGCTAAGCCGTCTGACGGCTCATATTTTTCAATACATCGAAGACGACTACTTTTTGAACCGTGTGAAAAAGCAGTGTGATTTTCTGGCTGTCAATTACTACCAGTCGGCTCGGGTGTTTGGCTATCGTGTTC
The DNA here is from genome assembly GCA_049304275.1 of Candidatus Microsaccharimonas sp. Taxonomy (GTDB): domain Bacteria; phylum Patescibacteriota; class Saccharimonadia; order Saccharimonadales; family Saccharimonadaceae; genus Microsaccharimonas. Next base: position 6,827 of record JBAQNZ010000011.1, read on the forward strand.
ACAACCCTGAAACCCCTTTGAATGACTTGAACTGGGTGATGGCACCGCGTGACATTGAACTGGTGCTGGAACGCATCTACGAGAAATATAAATTACCAATCATCATATCTGAAAACGGGGTGGCTGATTCAGAAGACCAACACCGCGAGTGGTGGTTGCGCGAGACACTTAGTGGAATGCAAGCTGCTATGAAGCGCGGTGTTGACCTGCAAGGCTATATCCACTGGAGCCTGCTCGACAACTTTGAATGGTCGTATGGACACTGGCCACGTTTTGGCTTGGTCGAAGTTGATACAAAGACATACAAACGAACCCTGCGCCCAAGTGCGATCTGGTTCGGTAAAGTTATTAAACGCCTGCGCAACAGCTAAGTAATAGAGACAAAAATACCACGCTTTCTGACATCAGGGGTGTGGTTTTCTTACCTCTGTAAGCATAAGAACTTATCCGCAGTTCTGTGGATAAATCGACAGATAATATTATTATTGTCAAAATTGGGGGTTGTAGTGGGTATTTGTGGGTAGTATGATGAGGCCAGTGGAAAAAAGAGCCCACTAAGACAAACATCATACATTAAAAAATAACCTTACAAACATCCCATAGGGTAGGTAACAGTGGCACAAGTAGATTATTTTGAACGAAGATTAGACGATAAGCGTCGTTTGACGATTCCGGCTGAACTTCGAGAAGAATTCTTATCTGGTGTCGTACTCACCCGGGGCTTCGGTCGTTACCTTCACCTTTACCCAAAAAATATTTGGGAGAGGGAAGTCGAACCGGCACTTGGCGCTGCGGGCAGTATTCTTGATGAGATGATTGCCGATACGAACGTCCAATTTCGCCGTGGTAAAACCGAAGCAGATCTCGACCAAAAGCAAGGGCGAATAACTATCGAGCAGCATCTCTTAGAGTATGCGGGCATTGATCGTGACATCGTAGCTGTGCGGGCGGGGGCGTACTGGCGTCTGATGATTCCAGAGTAAGGCACTATTTTCTGAATATATGTCGGTTCTTTAACAAATAAACACAAGAAACACTCTCGAGATCAACTATCTGGTAGTGAGGCGTGGATTCCGACGACACATAAAACAAGTCGGTGTACCTTCCCTAAAAAACACACCTCCCAAAACTCCACCTCACATAAGTCTCTCAACAAGATCTGGTTCGGGTATGAGTTGCTTTTACAGTAACCCCCATATAACTAGATCTGACTTTTAAAAACAAACACACCTGCGAAAACAAACAGCCTGACTATCAGTTAGGTGATCTCGAAGCCAACCTATGTATAATAGGGTGGTTATGAGTAAAGAACATCCACCACATCATGTTCCGGTGCTACTTGAACAGACGCTGGCATTGCTAAATCCGCATACGGGCGAGAATTATCTCGACCTGACTGCAGGATACGGCGGGCACGCGGCTGCAATTTTGGCGCAAACGAACAATTTTAAGGAGAGCGTTCTGGTAGACCGTGATGACTATGCAATTGCGCATTTGTCAGACTACGCGTCGAAAGGAACACGCTTACTGCATACCGATTTCGAATCAGCTGCTAACCAGCTCATCGAAGAAGGAGCGCAGTTCGATCTCATCTTGATCGATTTGGGGGTGTCGTCACCACAGCTCGATCAGGGCAACCGAGGGTTTTCTTTTACAAACAATGGTCCGCTCGACATGCGAATGGATCGACGACAGGAAATGACTGCCGCCGAACTCATTAATCGCAGTTCAGCAAAAGAGCTCGCAGAGATTATTCACGACTACGGCGAAGAACCGTACAAAGAATCGCTCCGCTTAGCACAGCTGATCGTCGATCATCGTCCAATTGAAAGTACAGAATCCTTAGCCAAACTGATAGCTGAAAACCATCGTGGCAGATGGCAACGAATCCACCCCGCCACGCGCACCTTTCAATCGCTCCGCATTGCTGTCAACGACGAACTTGGACAGATACAGAGACTGTTACCGCAGCTTCCTAAACTCTTAAAGAAAGAGGGAAGAGTCGGCATCATTAGTTTCCATAGTCTGGAAGATCGTCTCGTCAAACGGTATCTAAAGGATCAGTTCGATTCCGGCCTAGAGGCTGAACTTGCACCGATCACCAAGAAACCGGTATCAGGAGCCACCGAAGACGTTCACAATCCGCGTGCTCGCAGCGCAAAGCTACGAGTCGCAGTGAAAAAATAAAAAGAGAAGGGGCAGAACACCGTGCCAATTCACATTAACGTACAATACGTAGACCAGGCGCAAGTCGTCGCAGTCCGCGTAAAGTAACAAAACCAAAAAGAGTCCTTGTCCTCTGGGCGGTGCGTCCAGGGGACAAGAGCACCAAACATAAAAAAGCAAAACAAACACCACCACAATGTCATACCAATCAAACACGTACTATACCAGTCGTCGCCAGCAAAACTGGTCACGCAATCAAAACACGAACCGCTTTGTTTCCTCTGTGAAACTCGGACCCGTTGCACACACCGTCCTGGTGGCGCTAATGATTACCGTTTTGGGACTCATTTACCTCACCCAGGCTACTCGTGCAACCGGATACGACTATGAATCACAAAAGATTGATAGCCAAATCGCTGATTTGAACGATCAAAAGAGTGATTTGCAGATCGAAAACGCACGCCTGACGGCGCTCGAGACGGTCAAAAACTCCAGTGTTGCTCGTGAGATGACGACTACCTCTAGTACTAAGTACGTAAATCAATAGATATTATGAAATTAGAACTGCTAAAGGGGAGTCGATCTCGCGTTCTAGCGGCGGTGATATTTGCTATCATGGTCGTTTTTGTCGGGCGACTATTTTATTTACAGGTCATCCAACACGATTACTACGTGTCGCTGGCCAAACAAGAACAATATAGTCGATTTAATATACCCGCTTCTCGCGGGCTGATTTTCGCAAAAAACGGTGACGAAACTGTACAATTGGTGATGAACGAAACGATATACACTGTTTTTGCTGACCCAGCGATTATCGATGACAAACCAAAAGTGGTTGAGACGATGAAGCAGATTGCCGGCGGTAACCTACGGACTAATTTCGACACATTACTTGATTTAAAAGAGACGCGCTATCAGATTATCGCGACCAAAGTTACCCGTGTACAAGCTGACAAAATCAAAGCAGCCGAATTGCACGGAATTGGCTTTCAGGCGGTGAGCCAACGGGTGTATCCGGAAGGCCAACTGGCTGCGCAGATCCTTGGCTTTGTTAATACCGAAGGCGAGGGTAACTACGGGATCGAACAAAAGATGAACGAACAGTTTAAGGGTGTTGATGGGCAACTTGAATCTATTACGGATGTCAGTAAAGTTCCTCTGACGATCGGCGATAATAATATTCGTACCCCTGCGAAGAACGGAACGAATGTCGTCCTGACGGTTGATCGTAATATTCAATCGCATGCCGAACAAGCACTAGTGGCGGGACTGCAGCGAACGGGGGCTGAGTACGGCAGCGTTCTCATTATGGATCCGCAAACGGGGAAAGTTCTTGCGATGGCAAATCTGCCTACGTATAAACCGTCGGAATATAACAAGGTAGAGGACGCAGCGGTCTTTAATAATGCGACTATTTCGGCACCTTACGAGCCGGGATCTGACGTAAAGACGTTTACGATGGCAACTGGTATTGATAAAGGGGTAGTAAAAGCCAGTGATACCTATAACAATACGGATTACATTACAGTTGATGACCGAACGATAACGAACGCAACAAAAGGTAAAACTGGTATTATTACGTTTCAGACTGCGCTGACGTGGTCACTTAACACAGGGTTTGTTACGGTCGCACAGCGACTAGGTGATGGTAAAGAGATTACAAAAACAGCTCGCGACACCATGTATGAATACTTTCATAATCGTCTAGGGTTGGGTGAAAAAACAGGGGTAGAGCTGGCGAATGAAGCGAAAGGAACCGTTATTTCGCCTGATGAAGCCGACGGAAATGCCGTGCGCTATTCGAATATGGCCTTTGGGCAGGGGTTGGATGCAACCATGATCCAGGTTACGGCTGGGTTTAGCGCCATTATTAATGGAGGTAGTTACTACACGCCGACGATTATTGATGGGACGATAAGTGATGAAGGCGTCTATACACAGAAATCAAATCCTGCCCCCGCTAAGGTAGGGGTAGTCAGTGCCTCGACCTCTGATCAAATCCGTGAGATGACGTATATTGCTCGTTCTAGTTCATTCCCAGGGGCCGACAAGGCTGGCTATTATGTCGGTGGAAAAACCGGTACCTCGCAGGTGATTATCGATGGGCAATATAGTGATAAAGAGACCGTCGGGACATATCTAGGATATGGTGGGAGCGATCAGCCGAGGTATGTCATAATGGTACAAGTGTCAGGCAAAGATAAACAGTTCCAAGGTGCTCGTGATGCCCTCCCAATTTTTACTGATATTTCTAACTGGATGCTCGATTATTTAAAGATCCAACCGAAAGGATAATATGAACCCCGTCATACAAACATTAACTAATGAGCTATCTAATACGTTTATTCTCAGCGTCGTCGCATTTTTGTTAGCGATGTTCCTGACCCCGATCTACACTTTTGTGGCATATCGATTTAAGTTTTGGAAGCGTCAACGTACCGAGAGTACAACCGGTGAGGCATTAACCGTCTTTACCAAACTACATGCTGACAAGTTTAAACGAAATATTCCGACGATGGCAGGGGCTATTTTTGTGGCAGCGGTAGCGGTCGTTACGTTACTCTTTAACCTGGATCGCGCCGAGACCTGGCTGCCATTGGCTGCGCTTGCGGGCGGAGCGGTGGTTGGATTGATCGACGACATTATTAACATTCGTGGACTAGGTAAGGGTGTGGCTGGCCTTCGTTCAAACCTGAAATTCCTCATGATTACTGCCATCGGCCTATTTCTGGGTTGGTTCTTCTTTGCGAAATTAGGGATTGATACGGTACACGTTCCATTCATCGGTGAATTAGCACTTGGTTGGTTGATCGTTCCTATCTTTGCCTTTGTGGTTGTGGCGGCGGGGAATGCTGTAAATATTAGCGACGGCCTAGATGGCCTTGCTGGTGGTTTAGCTGCGATTGCCTTTGGAAGCTTCGGTGTTATAGCCTTGCTACAAGGTAACCCAATGCTGGCTGGGTTCTGTTTTACTGTTGTTGGTGCAGTGTTAAGTTATCTTTGGTTCAATATTTATCCGGCTCGCTTCTTTATGGGTGACGTGGGAAGCTTTGCCCTCGGAACTTCGTTAGGTGTGGTGGCAATGCTGACTGATTCACTGTTTCTATTACCGATTATCGGATTGGTATTTGTCCTTGAGGCTGGTTCGAGCTTGATCCAAATCTTTAGTAAGAAAGTATTTAAGCGAAAAATTTTCATATCTGCGCCAATTCATCATCACCTCGAAGCCATTGGCTGGCCTGAAACTAAGGTGACGATGCGTTTCTGGGTTGTTGCAGCGGTCTGTTCATTCGTTGGCGTGATGGTTGCGCTGACAGGGGGCACCATCTAGATGCGTCCAGGGTGGCGCGAAAAGGCCACCGACGTCGTTCGACGTCACCGGCCGGATTACATGATTATTCTGTATACCGGCATATTGATGTTACTGGGGTTGGTGGTGATTTATGCGATTGGGCCACAGCGTGCCAATGTCTTGAATAATGCGGTGGGCAGTAACTATTCTGATACCTATTTCTTTATTAAGCAGACAACCAGCTTGTTACTAGCCCTAGGTGCGTTTGCGGTTATGGCTTCGCTTCCGTATAGTTTTGTGATTAAACACGGCCTAAAGGTCCTCGTAATAGGTCTGGCGGCCTGTACGTTACTTGCCGTCGCCAGCGCAGCGGGCTGGGGGATTGCAGCGAACGTCAACGGAGCAACGCGTTGGTTTGATTTGGGCGCACTGGGAAGTCTGCAACCAGCCGAGATTCTAAAATTCGGATTACTGCTGTATTTAGCTGTATTCCTTGGTGCAAGGGTAAAAGAAGGCAAGGTTAATAGTTTGAAAGAAACCTTGATCCCCGTAGGGTTTATGACGGCAATTTCGCTGTTATTTATTGTCGAGATTCAACAAGACCTAGGGACCGGCATCGCTTTGACAGCAATTGTTCTGACGATGTTATTTGTCGGGGGAATTAGTAAGAAAGTTGGTCTGACGATTCTGGGAGTGGTGCTGGCCACTGGGGTAGTCCTCATTGTCAGCGCACCTCATCGTATTGATCGAGTGTTGACCTATCTAAAAGGAGACAATACCTCGACCGATGATGCGGGCAGTTATCACATTCAGCATGCAAAAATTGCCCTAGGAACAGGGTTCTTGTTTGGCGTTGGCATCGGAAACAGCGTCCAAGCAACGGGCTATTTGCCAGAAGCGATTAATGACTCGGTATTTGCCATCATGGGTGAGACATTTGGCTTTGTTGGGCTATTGGCGCTGATGGCGGTATTTGTGGCGCTATTACTACGATTACTCAAGGTAATGGATCACTTGGTCGACATTCGTTTGAAACTACTAGTGGCTGGTGTCTTTGGATGGTTCGGTGCGCATGTTATTCTGAATATAGCGGCAATGATCGGTATTTTTCCGCTGACAGGCATCACCTTGCCACTACTGAGCTTTGGCGGAACCAGTATGATCTTTATTACCGCAGCGCTAGGGTTGGTATTCCAACTTTCACGGTACACGATTCATTCATCACGAATAAAGGAGAGCTCACATGAGAATTCTGGCAGTGGGCGGCGGCTCGGGCGGACACGTTACACCAGTCGTAGCGGTTCTTAAAGAACTTAAAAAAGAACACCCCCGAGTAGAGCTTCGTTTTTGGTGTGATCGCATATTTGCGCCCCAAGCGCGTTCGATCGTCGAAGCGTTTGATCCTGATATTCCGATTCAAACGATTTTTGCCGGTAAATTCCGTCGTTATCACCATCTGACGATTTGGCAGCAACTGACGTGGCCTTCGCTGGTGCTGCACAATCTACGTGACAGTTTCCTCGTGGCGTTCGGGTTTATTCAAAGTTTCTTTAAACTGATAATCTGGCGACCAGACGTCGTCTTCACCAAGGGAGGCTATGTCTGTTTACCAGTAGGATTGGCGGCACATTTACTACGGATTCCACTAGTGATCCACGATTCAGATGCTCATCCTGGACTGACAAACCGTGTACTGTCAAAGTGGGCGACCTCGATTGCGACAGGGGCGCCACTGGAATATTATCCGTATCCGAAATCGAAATCAAAATACATAGGTATTCCTATCGGAGCTGATTTTCATCCCTACAACGCATCTGAACAAAAAACAGCTAAACAAGAGTGGGGGATTGACGCCTCTCGTCCGCTCATCGTTATTACGGGTGGCGGATTAGGTGCAAAACGCATCAATGACACGGTAGCGAGAGTGTTGAATCGATTACAACAATTAGGATCGGTTGTATTGGTCGCTGGGGCAGGGCAGTATGATGAACTTCGTCCCCTCGTCCCTACCGATAGCGAGCAATTTCAGTTGTATCCATTTGTGACCAACATGCACCGCTTGCTAGGGGCGGCCGACGTCGTCGTGACGCGGGCTGGTGCGACGACTATTCTTGAACTAGCTGCGTTGGCAAAGCCAACAATTTTGATTCCCAACGCCAAGTTAACGGGTGGTCACCAGCTAAAGAATGCAGTGGTATATGAAGAAGCGGGGGCGGTAGCAGTGTTGAATGAAGAAGCGATGGTCGAGATGCCACAACTATTAGTTGATCAAATTGCCTCGCTACTTGATCATCCAGATGAAACCCAAGCTATGGCTAAACGATTTGCCAAGTTTTCAAAACCCAACGCAGCTCATGACATGGCATCAATGATCCTCGCTGCTATCAAGAAATAAGCTATAATAAGCCATAACCATGATATTTTCTCG
>JBAQNZ010000012.1:0-10821 GCA_049304275.1 Candidatus Microsaccharimonas sp.
CTGGCAGGTACTGTGCCGTGTCAGTATTACTGCGTGAATCACCGATCGCGAATGCTTGATACATAAATAGTTTAATTTCTCGTGCGGTATCGGCATGATTGACGACGTGGATATTACGCATGAACAGACTGACGTCGGCATCGACACAGTCATCAAATTCCAAGACGATCTGAAGTACTTTATGGGTAGCTAAGGTATGGCCGATCAAGGCAGTGTGAGGATAACGAAAACTAAAAGACCACCCCTTATCATCATCCAACCAGCTCATCGTGCCGTCTATCCATACCCCGACTTTATGACGAAGGTTTTCACCGGCGGCGTGATTTTCAAACCCTACATAAGGGTAGTAGAAATCATGCACTAATCCATATTTGTTGAGACCGACATGAAGTTCACCGTTGCCCAATACGATGGGTCTAGCCACGCAAACCTCCGGTTTTGTGTGTTTCGTGGAGACGCCAGCGTAGATCCCGTATAGCATTTATATAATATAAAAACGCATCATATGGTGACTCATAGGGACTAAAGTAGGCATGAACGTCACCATCAGCGAACCATTTGGTGCACATATAGTACACGTGGTCTGATGTTTGTAAACGTCGCCAATCACTGATCAAATCAATATCATCGGTACGCAGCACATCTTCTTCAAGCGCATAAAGATAGCCTATGGCTTCACGTTGCATATCATTTCCAACCCACGCTGACAGATCCCGTTCATTGTCAGCCCACGTAACTGTCGCTGGCATACTGATAACGCCAGCAGGTTTATTCGCATCAATCGCCTCAGACACGGTGTAGAAGGTATTGTTTTCATCAGATAGCCATCGTTCAACAAACTCACCAAAGAAGTCAAAGATGCCTGTGTCAGCCCATTGGTGTTCACCAAAAGTTTCATAGTCCATAAATAAGTTAACCAGCGGTTGATTATCGATTGATTTGTCGATCCATGAAGTATATGTATCAACAGTCAGTGGCCATTCTTGCCAGTTTCGATTACTGAATCTAAAGGCTAGGTCATCACTTAATCGGTAGTTCTTTAGTAAGAGGGCAATATTTTTTGTTCCTTCAGGCTGGTAGACAAAGTTAGGACTGCGCCAATCAAGGATCGGGTCCCATCCTTCAGCCAAAATGCCCTTATAGCCGGCCTCATCTGCCCACTGCGCCAGTTGGTCATTATACGCAAGTTCCGTGTTTCGAAAGACACTAGTTTCAACGCCAAATACTTCTCTAATTTTTGCTTTATGCGCATCAACTTGGTGCTCGAATTCGCTACGGCTATAGAAAAAAGCGAGGGAATGATAATAGGTCTCAGCGACAATCTCGACACGACCGGTATCAACCAAACGCTTGAAACTTGCGAGTACTTCAGGTGCCCATTGTTCGGCCTGTTCAATGAAGATGCCCGTGATACTCAATGACACTTTGAAATCCTCATGTTTATTGAGAAGATTCAACAACAGATCATTCATCGGATAGTATGACTTTTCAGCAACTTTTTTAAACACCTTCTCATTATTTCGATTACTCAGCGTGTCTGGTTCTACAAAATAGTTGTGATCGATTGAAGTGTCGAATACGGTGTATTCGCGGACACGAAGCGGCTGATGAACGTGAAGATAGAGAGTTATACCACGTTTGCTCATACCAAAACCACCTCTGTCGACTGTATCGCCTTGTACAATCCCATACATTTCTTTGCAACATCATTCCATGATACTTGAGCGTATTCCATCGCTACATTCTTTTTCAGCGCGTCACGTAGTGCATCAGAGGTAGCAATACCGACAATTTCATCTGCCAGACGGTTAACGTCCCAGAAATCGTACTTGAAGATGTTGCTAAGGACTTCGCCAACACCAGATTGGCGAGTGATGATCAAGGCGTTGTCATGGTGCGCCGCTTCAAGGGCGGTGAGGCCAAACGGCTCACTGACCGAGCTAAGGACAAAGATATCTGATACACTGTAGGCATCGCGCCACTGCTTGCCGCGTACAAAACCCGTGAAGAACACTTTGTCAGAAATACCCAGTTCAGCGGCTAGTTCGATTAATTCATCACGTTGTTCGCCGTCACCAGCCATCAATAGGGCGATGCGATCGTATTTCTCGACCGCTTTTGCCGTGGCACGTACCAGATGTTCAAGGCCTTTTTGGATCGTAAAGCGAGTGACCGCACTAATAATCGTATACCCTTCACTTTTGAGACCCTCGAGGTAACGATAGGTACGTTCATCGTAGGTGTAGCCGTCGTTAAAACTATCGACATCGATTGCATTATGGACAACTTCGACTTTGTCTTCGGGAATGCCGTACTTACCGACGATAATATCCTTGGTGATTTGACTGACCGCTAGGATACGATCAGCGACCATCAGACCTTGATATTCGATTTCGTGAACGATAGGGTTACCTGAATTACCGCCAGCACGGTCAAACTCGGTCGCATGAACATGAACGATAAGTGGTGTGTTTGTTAGTTTTTTGGCGCGGATACCCGCTTCCATTGTCAGCCAATCGTGGGCGTGAATCGTATCAAATTCTTTATCTTTAACGAACTGTTCGACGAACTTTGTATATTGTCGCTGGACTCCGCGGATATCTTTGACATCATCGAGCTGTTCTTGGTCGATCTCTTCAAAGAACTTGCTGTCGTAGGCACCCAAACCGTAACGTTCAAGAGGTGACAGTTTCGTTGCACTATGGACGTCCATGAAATCAATGTTTTCATGTTTAGCAGAGTAGGGCACGATAAAGTCGATACTCGCACCTTGGATAGCGAGCGCTTTGGACAGATGATAGCAGGCGACACCCAACCCACCACTATTGTGCGGCGGTAGCTCCCAGCCCAACATCAAAATTTTCATACCCCAGTTTACGAGCAACCAATCGGCTAGTCGACAGCTCCTTTTATTTTTGTCAGATTTTCATTTCCAATTATAGGTGTAAGCTTATGCTTTTACAACAGTACAATTGGTTAAAATAACAGATTATTTTTCGTCAATTTCAGCAATATCGTGTGCACGCCAAACACGAAGCGCAGTTTTGAACGGAAGTAGCTGTGCGTAATCATACAGTTCCATCATGCGTCGCGCCCATGCACCGGGCCTTCCAGCGAGATAGATACCCAGCCACTCAACATAGCCCCAGTTATCGCCCACCGGTAGTCCAGACATGACCGAATGAGGGCGAAAGGCGGCGTGGGGACGTTTCGTCACTACTCGTGATACATGTTTTGCCACGAAGTCAGCCTGTTTAAGTGCAGGCCACGCCATACCGCTAAATTTCACCGTGTTGTTATCACCGATAACGTAAACATTCGGCAATGCTTCCAGATATGGATTGACATTTACGCGACCATTCGGAGCAAGATGAAACAGATGATCATGTGCGGAAAAAAAAGGGTTATTTGCAACGCCCGACGTCCATATGGCCGTCGTTGTTGGAACTTTTCTTCCCTCGATAGTGATCGAATGTTCATCGAGTGCTTGGACTTTGTGATTTGTCAGGACTTTTATGCCCATCTTTTTCAGACGTTTCATGACAATCTTTGCAGCCGTTTCGGATGATCGGGGCAAAATCCGAGGTGCTGCCTCGACCAGAGTGACGCTGGCTCTTGAATGCTTGAGGCGGTTAACCGAAATCAAGTACTTCAGATATTCAGATAATGCACCGGCTAGTTCAACACCTGTCGGACCGGCACCAATAACAAAGTATTCTTTATCGAGCTTTTTCTCGACAACTTCTTGATACATATGTTCACGGAACTTCTCGATTTCATCCATTGACTTAATACCGTAGGCGTGTTGAGCCATACCATTGATACCAAAGAAGGTCGTCACTGAGCCGATAGCAATGACGACGACATCGTAGTGATACTGATTCTTCGCCCCAACGACCAGTCGACGTTCAGTATCGATCGAAGTCATACTGTCTTGGACGAGGGTAACGTTTGAACGACCTATAAAAATGTCTTTTAACGGAATGACTGATTCTGAAGTACTTTTGCCCGTAGCAGTGGCGTACAACGTAGCGTGATGAAGGAAATACGTTTCGTCCGAGATCAAAGTGATACGGCCGATTTGACGCTTGCTTAATTCAAGTGCCACTTTGACACCACCAAACCCGCCACCAACAACAACTACGTTCATGATTGCCACCTCCAGTCGCTGATTTCCGCCATATCAACACCATGCAGATTGATAAAATGTGAATGTTCGATTAATTTTGTTTCCATCGCCACTTTCAGATCCTGAGCAGCCTCAGTATCGATGCCTGTGCGCTCGATGACATCCATGACGAGGTGGAAACGATCCATATTGTTTCGTACGGTCATATCAAAAGCAGTCGTAATCGATCCTTCTTCAACGTAACCACGGACATGCAAGTTCCGGTTTGCTCGGCGATAGGTCAAACGATGGATCAACCATGGGTAGCCGTGGAAAGCAAAGATGATTTCTTTATCTCTCGTAAAGATTTCATCGTAGTCAGGGTCACTCAACCCATGTGGGTGTTCAGTATTTTGTTGTAGCCGCATCAGGTCGACAATGTTAACAACACGAATCTTCAAGTCAGGTAAGTGCGCCCGCAGTATAGACACAGCAGCGAGTGTTTCAAGCGTTGGAACATCTCCTGCACAGGCCATGACAACATCGGGCTCCTCACCATTATCATTACTTGCCCAATCCCATACGCCAAGACCCTTGGTACAATGCTCAACAGCTTCTTCCATTGATAGCCACTGCGGACTATCATGTTTACCAACAATCGTCAGATTAATATAATTCCGACTGCGTAAACAGTGGTCCATGACAGAAAGAAGCGTATTTGCATCGGGAGGTAAGTAAATACGCGACACCGATGCCTTTTTATTCACCAAGTGATCGATGAAGCCAGGGTCTTGGTGTGTAAAACCGTTATGATCTTGGCGCCACACATGTGAGGTCAACAAGTAATTTAAGGATGAAATTTCCTTACGCCACGGCAGTTCAGATGACATCTTGATCCATTTTGCGTGCTGACTGACCATTGAGTCAACGATACGTATGAAGGCTTCATAGCTATTTAACAGGCCATGTCGTCCAGTTAACAGATATCCTTCTAACCATCCCTGAGATTGATGCTCGCTGAGCATCGAATCGAGCACTGCGCCGTGAATAGCTAACGACTCGTCACTATCGATAATACGTCCATGCCATTGGCGATCGGTAACCTCAAACACATGTTCAAGTCGGTTCGAGACGGTTTCATCTGGCCCGAACACCCTAAAGTTATGTTGATCTTCATTTTTCGCAATGATGTCACGAATGAATGGACCAAGCGCATGAACGTTACCAACATTAGCGACACTTCGATATGGTACATCAACTGCATAGTCACGAAAATCTGGAATACGCAATTCACGAAGTAAGTTACCACCGTTTGCGTGCGGGTTCGACCCCATGCGGTGATCACCAGATGGTACTAAATCGGTAATTTCACGCTTGACGGCACCGTGTTCATCGAATAGTTCTTCAGGTTTGTAACTTTTTAGCCATTTCTCGAGGATTTCGAGGTTTTCAGGATGTGCCGCATCGACAGCAAGGGGTACTTGGTGTGAACGGAAGTTACCCTCAATCTTTTTACCATCAATATAGTCAGGGCCTGACCACCCTTTCGGTGATCGAAAGATAATCATTGGCCAACGTGGGCGAACGGTGTCATTATTTTCGCGGGCATTAGTTTGGATTTCTTTAATACGAGCAATCGCACGATCCATCTGGACTGCCATTAATTGGTGCATTCGTTCTGGTTCGTCACCTTCAACGTAGTAGGGCATCCAGCCATAGCCACGGAATAACTGGTCTAATTCCTCTGATTCAATACGCGACAGAATAGTCGGGTTACTAATCTTGTATCCGTTAAGGTGAAGAATAGGCAGTACCGCACCATCAGTTTTCGCATCGAGGAACTTGTTTGAATGCCACGAAGTGGCAAGTGGGCCCGTCTCGGCCTCGCCATCGCCAACGACGCAAGCCGTGATAAGTGAAGGATTATCAAAGACTGTACCGAACGCATGGCTGAGCGAATACCCTAATTCGCCACCTTCATGAATAGAACCCGGCACTTGTGGTGAAACGTGGCTAGAAAGGCCTCCTGGGAATGACGACATTTGGAATAGCTTTTTTAGACCCATCTCATTGCGGGTCACTGCAGGATAATAGTCACTAAATGTTCCTTCCAAGTACACATTGCTGACGACGCCTGGGCCACCATGGCCAGGACCCGAGATATAAATCATATTCAGATCATTCTTTTTAATGACACGGTTGAGGTGAGCATAAATAAAGTTCTGACCCGGCGCTGTTCCCCAGTGGCCAAGCAATAGTTTTTTAACGTGATTCAGTTGCAGGGGTTCTTTCAGGAGGGGGTTATCACACAGATAAATCTGACCAACAGTCAAATAATTGGCAGCTCGCCAATAGGCATTAATGGCGTATAGTTCGTCGTCAGTGAGTGGTAGTTCGGTGTGTTCCATAATGTCCTATCCTTTGTCTATATTAGTGGTTGTTACAATGTTACGAGCGATAGCAAGTGATTCGTCGGTAGGCAGTACGTGGACTCCCACCCGACTTCCACCTGAGGAAATCAGCAGGTCATGACGTTTATTAGCATCAGAGTCGATAGTAATACCAAGAAATTCAAGATTTTCACATATGCGACGGCGTATCTCGGCTGATTGTTCACCCATGCCACCAGAAAAAATAAGGGAATCGAGTCCACCAATGGTAGTTGCGAGCGATCCGATGGCTTTACGTGCCTGGTAGCAAAACAACTCAACGGCAAGTGCCGCCTTTGGATTTGAAGTTTGATTTTGGAGTAATGCATACATATCTGTAGAAAATTCAGATACGGCCAGTAGCCCAGATTCTTGGTTTATTATACGCTGATAGTCATCAATAGAAACATTAGACTGTTTTGCCAATATCCATGCGAGACTCGGATCGATATCACCCGAGCGAGAGCCCATAACTAGGCCAGAAGAAGGCGTCAGACCCATCGTCATATCGATAGGCTGGCCATTAACGGTGGCCATCATACTACTGCCACTGCCAAGGTGGGCATAGATAACACGACCACGACGAGCCTCTTCACCAGCAAGCTCACCAAATGATTCGGATAAATACTGGTATGAAAGCCCATGGTAACCGTAGCGACGAATCCCTTTTTTGCGGTACGTGTGGGGGATAGGGACTATCTGAGCCACTTCAGGAATATCATGAAAGAACGCGGTGTCGAAACAGGCAACATGACGAGCGTTAGGAAATTGCTGCTGTAACGACGTGATAATAGACAACGATAACGGGGCGTGTTGCGGGTCGATACTGCTAAACGACTGAAGATCTTGTACGACTTCGTCTGTAATGTCAGTGGGTAAGTAGTATTTTTCACCCCCATATACGACGCGGTGCGCAATGACAGAGATATCCTCCATAGCAACTGATCGACCGATGGTAGTAAGGATAGTCGATAAGGCTGTCGTGTGGTCGGGAAGCACTGCAGGGGTACTAGAGGTTTCATCCTCAACGACATCGATTGATGCCCGTCCTTGGCCAATGTTCACCGCATTACAGGTCAGTATACGTTCAGGAGACCCTTCACGAAGGGTATACAGCACGGTTTTAATACTGGAAGAGCCAGCATTAATTACCAAAATATTCATTACCAAGAACCCACCACGTGTACCCTTACCTTATTTCCCATTGCATTACACTTATGGTATCAGATGTAATTGATGAATAATAGTTACAATACGTAAAAAGTTTTTAAGAACATTTTTCTAAAATAAGATCATGGCTTATAGGAACCCGTTCGATGCGCGTAAAGTTTTAAGTAGGAGGAAACATTATCTTAAAAATAAACAGAAATACATTGATAATGCGGTTTCAGCAAAAATACGAATGCGAGATTTCGTTAGATCAAGAAAGAATATTCCGTGTCATGATTGTGGAATTAAATATCCATACTACGTCATGCAGTTCGATCACATAGCGAACAAAGAGTATGCTATCGCAACCCTGGTGAATTATAATAACCATGGTAAACTAGAAGCTGAGCTTGCTAAGTGTGAAGTTGTGTGTGCAAACTGTCATGCCGAGCGTACTCATCAGAGGGGCATAGTACAACGGTTAGTATAAAGCTCTCCAAAAGCTTAGATCGTGGTTCGATTCCACGTGCCCCTGCCAAGACGCTTATGCTTAAATACAACTCTACGTCGGGTTGTTTTTATTTGCTATGATTAACATATGACGTTCACATTAATAATGGGCATCCTGGCGACTATTCTCGGACTATACGCGACCGTTCCATATGTCATCGCAATACTGAAAGGTAAAACAAAACCCCATCAATTTAGTTGGTTGATTTTCGTTATCATGAACGGGATTGTCCTATTCTCCCAGTATTTCGAAGGGGGTAGAGAATCTGTTTTAATAACTCTTACATTTTTTATCGGCAGCCTTCTGATATTCTTTCTCTCCCTTAAGTACGGCACCCGTGACACGTCAAAATGGGATAAGCTACTGCTAACTCTTGCGCTATTAACAATCATTGTTTGGGTTATAACTCGCAGTAATGAAGCTGCCATTTGGCTCACGTTAGTCATTGATATCATTGCGACCAGCATGATCATTCTGAAATTACGTAAACAACCAAAATCCGAAGATCCAAAGGCTTGGGTTGTAGCCACGATTGCATACGTGTTTACAACTCTGTCGCTCGTCGGAACTCCGTTTGGAATTCTCTACGTAAGGCCATTGTACGGCTTGATCTGTGATCTCGCCTTAGTATTGGCTATATTCTATTTTCTCAGAAAGAAATAGTTCGAAGCTCATCGACTAGCCCCTGCCAAGCATAAGCTTAAGTCAGAAAGTCGCCAATTTGGAGGCTTGGAGGCTTTTTGTTATGATGTCTACATGAGTTCTACAGAAATACCTAGCACGCCAGAAACGAGAGGCACTGATCTAACGTATCGAGAGCGGGTAGTGAGCGCACTAAGACGTAGGGCGTTAGGACAAACAGGTGTCGTTAAGACTGAAGAAGTAGACGAATTTATCGACTCTGTACGAAGACTTGGGTTTTCTCGAGTTACCATCCCCAACAAAAGTTCGAAGCTCGTCGACTAGCGGCTCATCATGGTTATGCTAACATTATGTTATGACCGAAGCCTTTATTGTAATCGTCATCATTGTAGTAATTCTTGCGGCTGCTAAGTATATATACCAAGACTACAAGAAAGATAGAAAACAGAAATTATCTCCTCAGTACAAGTACAGTCGTAAAAAAGAGTTTATTACTAAATCAGAAAAAGAGTTCTATAAGTTACTCGTGGAGGTAGCAGGCGATAGATACTATATTTTCCCACAAATCCATCTATCCGCATTATTTAAAAATGAAACATACGGAAGATATCACAAATTAGCATTTCAGATCATTAACCGCCGATCCGTCGATTATATTCTTTGTGATAAGACGAGTCTTGAACCGGTGTATGCCGTAGAGTTGGACGATTCAACGCACGATACTCCAGATCGTATTAAGCGTGATGAAAATGTAAATAAATTATTTGAGCTTGCTGGTTTTCCATTAGTAAGATTCAGAGATTACAAAAGCTTAACAAAAGAAGATATTGCTAAGAAGTTTTTTGATGCTCATAATTCACTAAAGTTCTAAGTTCGTAGACTAAGGGCTGCCAAGTGGAAGCATGATGATAAGAGTCTCCAATTTGGAGGCTTTTTGTTATGATATCTACATGACTCAATATAAGTTCACTGCTGATAAAGCAACAAAGATTAACAAGCACGGCATTGATTTAACCGTATATAACGAAGGTGTCGCGCAAGCTAATGTTGTTCATGTATCTGTAGAAGAAGGGCACTTTCAAGAATTTTCTGATAAGGAAAGTTATTATACCTACTATATCTATGAGGGTAATGGATTATTTGTACTTAATGACGAGAAGGTTGAAGCTGGAGTAACAGACCTCATTGTTATACCTCCAAAAACAAGGATTCATTATTTTGGCGCCATGAAAATGGTCTTAACGGTGACACCAGCCTTCAAAGAAGAGAATGAGAGTCATGTACGATTTATTGATAAATCGGAGAGTCCATACTTAGACTAAAGTTCTAAGTTCATTGACTAAGGGCTGTTGTGACGCTCTTATGTTTGCATTGTGTTATAAATGCTTCTATATTTATGTCATGACATATGAACACGGCCCGACACCTCCTGACGGTGCAGACGGAATAGTTTTAACAGATGAACTTCTTGAACAACTGAGTGACCCCGGAAGTGAGCGAAGTGCTATAGAAAAAAAACTGTTACGGGTTGCACAATTAGCAGACAAAACAAGCCCAAAAGGAGATGACAAGAATCCCGCTGTCGAACCTGATGAAGTACCGATTAGCTGGTAACCAGAAAAGTTCTAAGCTCATCCACTAGGGGCTCATGCGTTTTCCCTACTCTTTACCCTCGATAGAGATGCGCGGGATAATTTTGCCGAGCCACTTGGGCATGTACCAGGCTTTGTGTCCCAATAGTGACAATATAGCCGGTCCCATCAGCATTCTGACAAGGAAGGCGTCTATCAATATACCAAATGCCAGTCCGAAGCCGACTTGCTTGATGATATCGTCACTGCTGAACATGAAACCGCCAAAAACCGATACCATGATGATTGCTGCCGCGGTGACGACTTTAGCGCCCAATGAAAAACCATCCTTGATTGATTGCTTGGCATTTTTACTACGTACATAGGACTCTCTGATGCTAGAGTTCATAA
>JBAQNZ010000013.1:0-20329 GCA_049304275.1 Candidatus Microsaccharimonas sp.
TGGAGTCACGGTGAAGTCACCAAGCCTGAGACGATTAACTATCGTACTCAAAAACCAGAGCGAGATGGTTTGTTCTGTGAGCGAATTTTCGGTCCAGTTAAGGATATTAATCCACATGATAACAAACTAAAGGGTGTTCGTTCTCGCGAAGCTGCTGTCGACAAGAATGGTGACATGGTGACCAAATCTATCGTCCGACGTGAGCGAATGGGGCACATCCAACTAGCGAGCCCTGTTGCGCACATTTGGTTTATGCGTGGTACTCCTTCTGCAATGTCACTACTACTCGGTATTACGGTTCGAAACCTTGAGCGTATCGCTTACTTTGCAACCTACGTCATTCTGAAGGTCGAAGAGACGAAACGAGACCAAATTCTGGCTGACCTGGAAGCTGAAACTGAAGCTGGCCGTGTTGCCATCAAGATTCGCTACGAAAAAGAGGCTGAAGCCCTTGCCGAAGGCAAAAACGAAAGCAATAGTGCTGACGTTAAAACGTTAGCCGAAGCAATGACCCGTGAGACCGAAGACTTGAACGAAAGCTACCTCGCAAAGAAGACTCAACTTGAAAGCCTTGTAAAGAGCGCCCTGATCTCTGAAGTTGACTACCGAAACCTCCCAGACGACTACCAAGACTTGGCAGAAGTTGGTATGGGTGGCCTTGCCCTCAAAGCCCTTCTTGACGGTATTAACCTTAGCGAACTGATCGCTGAACTGACCGAAGAAGTCGCTGGTGCTAAGGGACAACGCGAAAAGAAACTGTTGAAGCGCCTTAAGGTCCTTGAAGGCATGCAGTCTGCTGGTATCAAGCCAAGCAGCCTTACCTTGACCGTTCTACCAGTTATTCCTCCGGACCTTCGTCCGATGGTTCAGTTGACCGGTGGTCGTTTTGCGACCAGCGACCTCAACGATCTGTACCGACGGGTGATCAACCGTAACAACCGTTTGAAGAAACTGATCGAGCTAAACGCTCCTGAAGTGATTCGTCGAAACGAAATGCGTATGTTGCAGGAAGCCGTTGACGCTTTGATTGACAACAGTGCTGCCCGTGGTGGCCGTGCAGTAAACGCAACCGGTGGACGTCGCCGTCTAAAGAGTATTAGCGACATGCTCAAGGGTAAGCAAGGACGATTCCGTCAGAACTTGCTGGGTAAGCGTGTCGACTACTCGGGACGTTCAGTCATTGTGGTTGGTCCAAAGCTAAAGATTGACGAATGTGGTCTGCCAAAGCAGATGGCACTCGAACTGTTTAAGCCATTTGTGATCCACTGGTTGATTAACGGAGAATACGCTCACAATATCCGTAGTGCGACTCGTTTGATCGAAGCTGGTGAAGCAGTGGTTTGGGACGCCCTTGACTCTGTGATTGCTGGTAAGTACGTTCTATTGAACCGTGCACCGTCACTTCACCGTTTGTCTATCCAGGCTTTCCAGCCAAAATTGGTCGAAGGTAAAGCAATCCAACTGCACCCACTTGTCGCAAACGGTTTCAACGCCGACTACGACGGTGACCAGATGGCCGTTCACTTGCCACTCTCACGCCAAGCCCAAGAAGAAGCTCGAACACTCATGAGTGCAACTGCTAACCTCTTGAAACCAGCTGATGGTGCGCCAGTGCTTTCGATCGCACAGGACGTTGTCCTCGGTAACTACTACCTGACCTACGAAAAACCAAGCGCACAAACTACTGAACGTAAAGCCTACAGCTCTGTTTATGAAGCTGAAATGGCCTACGAGAACCATCACATCCAGTTGCAGTCACCAATTCGTGTCTACACTAAGGGTGAAATTCGCGATACAACACTGGGACGGGTGTTCTTTAACGAAATTCTGCCCGCTGACTTTGGATACGACAACAACATCCAGACCAAGAAACAGCTCAAGCGTGTCTTGAACCAAGTGTTCGAACGCTACGGTGCGCAGGAAACTGCTCACACTGCTGACCGAATGAAAGGCATGGCCTTCCGATTCGCGACCGTTGCTGCTGTATCAACTGGTAAAGATGACTACATTGAATTCGAAGAAACAGCTGAATTCATCGCTGAAGGTGACGCAAAAACCACTTTGATTAGCGAACAGTTCAACCAAGGACTGATCACCGAAGAAGAGCGATACGGTCTGACCGTTTCAACCTGGCGTGGTGTGGTCCGTAACATCACCGAGTTCCTCCAAGAGAAGTTGAAGAGCATGGACACCAGCGTGTCAGTCATGGTCAACTCTGGTGCTCGTGGTGACATCTCAAACGTTATGCTTGCCAGCGCCATGATTGGTATCATGGTTGACGCAACTAACCGTGAGATTGAGCTTCCAATCCGTTCAAGTTACAAGAAGGGACTGAGTTCACTTGAGCAGTTCGTGGCCACCCGTGGTTCACGTAAGGGTCTGATCGACACTGCGCTTAAGACAGCCGACTCTGGTTACCTGACCCGACGTCTGGTTGACGTCTCGCAAGACGTCTTCACCGTTGAAGACACGCCTGGCGACGACGAAGGCTTCACGATCTACCGATCTGAAACTGAACTGACCATGATTGACTTCGGCAACCGTCTATACGGACGATTCGCTGCAGAAAACATCGGTGGCTATGTCAAAGCCGGTGAGTTGATTACTCGCGATATCGCTGCATCGATTGAATCTGATAAAGATATCACCGAAGCAAAGATCCGTTCAGTCCTTTCAACCAAGAACCTTCGTGGTGTGCCACAAAGTAGCTATGGTATCGACATGTCGACGAACGTCCTTGTCGCCAAAGCTCAACCAGTGGGTGTCATCGCTGCGCAATCAGTCGGTGAACCTGGTACACAGTTAACACTGCGAACCTTCCACCAAGGTGGAGTTCAGGAAAGTGACATCACCCAAGGTCTGCCTCGTGTTGAAGAGTTGTTCGAAGCTCGTTCACCTAAGGGTCAGGCGCACGTTACCGAAGTCACTGGTCTTGTCGAGCAATGGGAAGATGGTAAGAAGTATATCGTCCAAGTTACTCCAGAAGCGGGACACGTTGAGCGCATTGCACTTGAGGGTCGCACCGCGGGCGTCAAGAACGGCAGCAACGTTAAGGTGGGAGATGTTCTGGCAAGTGGCGAAAGTGAATCAAAGCCAATTGTTGCACCATTTGACGGCGTCGTCGAAATTACTGACGAACACGTTATCTTGGCAGCAAACGCCAGCTCACCAGTTCGTTACGAAATCCCTGGCAACATGCAACTTGTCGTCAAATCTGGCGATACGGTTGAAGCCGGTGACCGTCTGACCGGTGGATCACTGAACCTCCACGATCTGATGCGCCTCAAGGGTATCGAAGCGACACAACGCTACATTATCAACGAAGTCCTGCGTATCTACGCTGCACAGGGTCAAGACGTTGCTGACAAGCACCTCGAGATCATCGTTCGACAAATGTTTAGTCGTGTCCAGATCGAAGATCCAGGAGACAGTGCCTTTGTGACCGGAGACATCGTGTCTCGTGCTGCAGTGATGGAAGCAACCGAAGTATTGGCCGCTGAAGGCAAAGAACCTATCGCTTTCACCCAGCTGCTGCTTGGTATCACCAAGGTCTCAATCTGGTCTGATAGCTTCCTATCAGCAGCATCGTTCCAAGACACTACTCGTGTCCTGATCAACGCTGCGGTGAGTGGTCGTATCGACCGCTTGCACGGATTGAAGGAAAACGTGATCATCGGACGCAAAATCCCAGTTGGTACAGGTGTCACTAGTGCGATCGCACTCGACACCACCGACGAAGACGTTAGCGCCGGTATCGCCGAAGACCTCGAACTGGCTACCTAGGCACGCAGCTCTTTATAAAATACCCCCTCCAATGGGGGTATTTTATGTATGTCTGGTAGAATAAAGGCATAAGGGGTATCACTAATGATAGGACGCGCCAGACGATTTGGTTTTACGATTGTCGAATTGTTAATTGTTATTGTAGTGATTGGTATTCTGGCGGCAATCACCATAGTTGCTTATAACGGCATTCAGAATAGAGCAAAAACAGCAAGCATACAGGCAGATGTCAGTAACGCACAGAAGAAAATCAAAATAGCACAAATTCAAGTAGCGACAGAAACATACCCATCTTCGATCACGAGCTGTCCTACACCTGTGGCTGGGGCTCTCTGCATTACTTCTGCTAATAACACACTCTCATATCAGGTAGATAATTCGGTGTCGCCCGCCTCCTACTGTTTCTCCGCTCAAGCGAATGGAGGAGATGGTTATTATGTAGATGAATCAGGGAAGGTCTTGCCTGGGAGTTGCGCATTAAAATCGTGTTATGAAATACAGCAAGTCGGAGGGTCTAAGGGTACCGGAGTCTATTGGATACAACCATCAACGATTGCATTCCGAGTATATTGTGATATGCAAACATCTGGAGGGGGCTGGACTTTGATTATGACGAATCCAGGACCGTACTCGATTTGGGATACCACAAAGACTCTTACGGTCAACACATCACAACCCTCGATTTCATCTCAGTATTCAATCGTCAGCAGAGCAGACACTATTAAAACTAACTTTGGCGGAAATCTTCGCTATCGATTTGATGCGGCAGAGATAGGTCGTTGGGGTGGGGTGTGGGAAGCACCGTTTGCGTTGAGTTTCACGTCAACGACGAATCCAGGAGCAGCAAATGCGACGAACATCGAACAGTACGATAGTGGTAGCTGGACGATTGATACGAACTTTGCTGACGGTGCGAGTGCTCCGACGAATGTCATGCCGTATATGCTTGATGCGACCAGATTGCTCACCACTTCAACTAGTACATCGAGTTGGTATGGGACGCTTGTATCCTATAGTGGCTCTTTTTCGCCAGCTCCATGGCGAAGTGGAGGCTCAAGCGCGACAAACCCAGGAATTATTTGGTACTGGGTTCGCTAGCAGGAATACTATTCATGGAATCAGAACTCACTCTTAAAGCGGGGTATATGACCGCTATGGATGTAAGCCCTGTCAGGGTGAGCGAGGATGAGTCTGACTGACTGAGATAGAACTTATAAGTACCTTCTCTAAGTAGGGTGTTTTTACGCACGTCTGTTAGAATATAAAACATAAGGGGTATTATTCGTGAGGAAACGTATCAGGCAACTCGGCTTTACTATCGTTGAGTTATTGGTTGTCATCGTTGTTATCGGTATTTTGGCCGCTCTGACAGTGGTCGCTTATAACGGTGTGACGAATCAGACAAAGGTATCTGTAGTAAAATCGGGCCTTTCGTCAGCTTCAAAAAAAATCGTTAATTATGCTACCGAAAACAACGATTTTTATCCAACAACGTTGGCGGTCCTGGGTATTATTAACAGTAGCGATACGTCGTACCAATATAGCGTGAGCAATACGGGTACGACAAAGAGTTACTGCCTGACGATAACCGTTCAAAATCTTTCTTATTTTCAGAATAACACGACGAATACAACACCTACAGAAGGCGCATGTACAGGGCATGCATCTAACGGTGGCTTAGCACCTAATCTTGCAACAAATGGATCGTTTGAAACGGCATCTGGCCTCGTTACCACTCGAACGAACCTGCTGGTCGATCCGAGGGCCGAGGGTGCAACTGGCTGGAACTTCTATGCCGGTCCCTCTCAGTCTTTGACACAGACTAACCCAGTTGCTAGCTGGTCACAATCTGGGAAAGCCCGCCGAGGCACTTGGACGACGTACAGCGGGAGCGGTGGCGGGTTTGAGATACCATCCACAAGTATTTTAAAAAACGCCTTGATAACTGCTGGCGCTAATAATCCAGTAACTTATCGCGTTCGGATAACCGCTTCGACCAATGGTATGACGATCGGTACGCCGGGCGCACCTACAACGACCGGAACGCTTACCATTCTTGCTCGCAGTCGAACATCAAACATTACGGCAGTAGCGGGGACAGTATATGATGATTGGATCACGGTTTCTAGCCCCGATCCCAGTGCGTTGAGCAGTGATGCAAGAATCTACTTTAGCATTGGTCCTCAAGCAGTAGGTAATTATTTCGAAGCATCCGACGGGGATCTTTATATTGGTAGTTACGATGCGAACCGAACCTTGTTTTCAGGAGCAAGCTCGGCCTCTGGAGATTTTTCGTATGCATGGACGGGAACGGCAAACGCAAGTACAAGTATAGAAACCGCTCCAAACATCGCTAATTACTCGAATAACGGAAGCGGAAGTGTGAGATTTCAATCAGATATACAAGTATCTAGTGGTGTAAGATCGGGACGAGTACTCGTCAATTCAAGTACCGCAATCAACCCAGGGTTGTATCAAAGCATTATATTGCCTGGAGGTACGTACACGTTTATTTCCAAAGTGTGGGTTGAGGCAGGGTTCGCTATAGCTGTTGGTATGACAGCACAATCCTCTACGGGTATTACCCTTGCGAATATTTCAGGCTACAGTTCGTCAACGTTAGTGACTGGTCAGTGGGTTGAGCTACGTCGCTTAGTGACGACAACGAGTAATGCCAATGTCAATTTTTTTGTATATGCTCCTGGGACGGGTGCGGTCATAGGCAAGAGCTTTTGGGTAGATGAATTTGCAATTGTGAATGGTAACTGTACGACTACTGTTTGTTATTGATAGTTTAGTAGAAAATGATGGTTACTTGAATTACACCGCCATATCTGTTAAGATAACGAGTGAGTTTCCGTTCATCACCTTGTGAAACGTGTACAAGACACAGGGAAGGATGAACTCCGCTTTCATGGAATGCTGATCCAAGAAGGCAAACGCAGCTATTCTTGCTGTAAATTAATCTGTAAATGTTCATATAAGGAAGTTTATTTAAACATGCCAACTATCAACCAATTGGTTCGCAAGCCACGCAAGACCGCTAACCAGAAGAGCAAATCTCCTGCGCTTGGCCGTATTCACAACGCGCTAAAGACTCGTTACTATGACCAGAATTCGCCGCTAAAGCGTGGTGTTTGTATCAAAGTAACGACCAAAACGCCAAAAAAGCCTAACTCGGCACTCCGTAAGGTTGCTCGTGTTCGTTTGACGAATGGTCAAGAAGTTTGGGCATACATTGGTGGCGAAGGCCACAACCTCCAAGAACACGCCGTTGTGCTGGTTCGTGGTGGACGTGTTCCTGACCTTCCAGGCGTCCGTTACCACATCGTACGTGGTGCCCTTGACCTTCAAGGTGTTGCTAACCGTAAACAAGGCCGTTCTAAATACGGTGCAAAGAAAGCGGATAAGTAATCATGCCACGTAAAGTAACTGCTAGCCTCCAACGCCGTCTGAACCCAGACCGCAAATACCAAAGCGTATTAGTACAGCGCCTTATCAACAAGTCTATGCTTGATGGTAAGAAGCTGATCGCTGAACGTGCTGTCTACGAAGCCCTTGAAACGGCTGCGAAAAAGCTCGACAGTGAAAATCCACTGGAAGTATTCGAACGTGCGCTGAAGAATGTTTCACCTAACTTCGAAGTTAAGTCTCGTCGTGTCGGTGGGGCAAACTACCAGATTCCATTCCCAGTCGCTGGTCACCGTCAACTGCACTATGCCTTTTCATGGTTAGTTCAGTCTGCACGTGGCCGTAAGGGTATTCCTTATGCGCAGCGTCTAGCACTTGAAATCGTTGATGCGTACAACGAAACCGGTGCCGCTTTCAAGAAAAAAGAAGACACCCACAAAATGGCCGAAGCCAACCGTGCTTTCGCCCACTTTGCAAGGGGCTAACACCTCTCGCACACATCAAAGTCCGGAATTTCCGGACTTTTTTGTTGCAAACTATTTACAACCTCATTCCGCTCATGTATAACAAGGACAAATGGGAACAAAAACAAACAAAAGTCTAAAAACATTTCAGTTTGTTTTCACCTGGGGAAAGGTGATCGGGGACTAGCATGGCTGGAGAATGGATTGAGCCGAACTTTGCCGGACCAACCCCATTCCTCCCTCCAGAAGAAGTACGCGTATACGACCCTAAAAAAGAAGGGCGTAAACCAACACCAGTTAATACGGTAACCAAGCTGGTGGATAGGCCGGCATTGATGCTCATGACCAGGGATTCGGTTATTCCTGGATATGATTGGCAGGCACTGGAAGTACGAAAGAAACGATCGAATCATCACCTTCATTGGCCACATCCCCGTGATAGCCACGGTTTTCGTAATCGTGGGTCACTTCGAACGAATATCAGACCGATTGCACATAACTGGATACACGAGTTTACTATTCCACCAGATGCGGTAGGTGAAGAAACAGAACACGATTTCGGAGAGGCAGAAGATTTTGCTCTTGAAATGCGTACCATTGCAAATCATCCTTTATTCTTAGGTCGTGAGACACTACGGATTAATAATGAACTAACGGCACTGTATGGAGAATTACCATTTTTGGCTACAAAAGCAGAAATTCGCGAAGACAAAAAGCTCGATCTAGAGTTCGCGTTCGATAGTTTTTCGGCTGTATTTGAACGTGCCCGCCTTGGGCCGAGTGAATTCCAAGTCATTGAGTACGATAGTAAACCACTACGAAACGTTCAAGATATGATGAATATTGCTCACGAGATATCATCAACATTACGCAGACAAGCGGAACTTGATCAAATGATTCTAGATGGTGTAGTAGACATTGTCGCATAAGGTGTTATAATTTCTAAATACTAATTGTTTCCGCGAGACCACCATGGAATTTACAAAAACCGACCGTCTATTTACTCCACTCCGACCCGAAATCACCGCCAAGATTCAAGTTGTTGCCGAGCGACTAGCTGACGTATACGACGACGAAAATGCAAAGGTGATGATCGCCGAGCTAAATGAAGAGCTGACAAAACACAAGGTTGTGGGTGATATCGTACAGATTAGTTCAGATGAGATGATGTGGGGAAGCTATGACTTTGAGGGGGTGTTCACTCCACTAAATGACGAGACACTCTCGCAGAAGAAGACGGTTGTCGGAACATTTCTGGGGGTCAACGAGATAGAAGTTAATGGTCTGCGTACGCTAGTCTATAACCTTCAGGCAGAGATTGACGACCAAGGTGAACACTCACTAGTTGTCAGTGCGCCAATTGAAACATCACATATCGCGATAGAGCTAGAGATAACTGCAGAGATCGAGACCGGAAGTGAAATGGGACGTATGTTTAAGCGGTTAACCGATATCGAAGATCCAGCATTCCACGATCTACTGAAAGAGTTTATGAGCATCGCCGAAAATAATGAAATGCTCAATGCACCAATACTCAGACAGATTGGGGCAGTTATGACGACCATGCTTGCGCACGAAGGAGTCGTTAATAACGATGAACGTCAGGATGCACTTGTTCAAATTCTCGCTACACTAGTGGATGATGAAGGGCGTTTCGAGATCGAAGGCCAAGAGTTTCATATTCATCGTGGTGCATCAGAACATACGCTATTCTTGAAATCGTTTGAGGCAACTGGTGGCGTGAGTGGTGTTCTACTGGTAAATGATTACACGACCGATGCACATGGCGTCGATGAATATAAAAACACACTTCAACCTGCACTGATTTTTGAAGATGCTGATGAAAAACGATACTACGTTCCGCTTAAATACATTACAATATTCGATTCTTATTTTGACGATTGCCGTTCGAGCATTGGGCGGTTTATGTCAGAATATCCACGATTGTTTACAGAAGTAGGACCGTAATGACGTCCTATGTACCAAATCGGTCAGAATTACCACAGATAAAGACACCTGAAGTTTTTGAAGAAATGTATAGTGGTGAGCTGGCACTGGAGGATTATTTTAAATCATTACGACACCGAGCAATCGAAGCAAAATCAAAAAAGTTCGCCACTATTCAAGAAGCGGAGGATGCAGCAGATGCCTATACTACTGTCATTTCTAGTAGCTTGTATGACCATATGGAGCGACTCCGTATGCCGGTTATTGTTACCGGCGATGGTATTCTCGAGCCAGATACTGAGTTTGAAGTCAAACCGACGACAGATACAAAGTTTGCAATTTCTGTAGAACTTGACGTTGAAGCGGGCTACCGACCCGTGCCAAATTTTGATACTCGCTTCGGAGTTATCGAGATGATACATGTGCGACCAGTCAGCGAATTGGATGAAGAAGGGTTTCCAACAGGCGTTCATTCACTCGAGGCTCGATATATTATTAGGGCGGGGCAACCCCAATATAAGAACGTCACGACCGTAAACTCTCCTTTTGATGCACTACAAGTACAAATGTGGCCCGCTTATATTGCAGAAATAGACACGGTCGATATACAAAGCCTTGTTCTTCATAACGTACGTAAAGAAAACAGATTCCAATATCAGATATCCCAGACAGGCATCATGCAAACTAGGTTTTACAAACGACTTACTATACTTCAAGAAGGGTTGAAGAGGACGCATAGCTCGGAATTTGTCCCAATACCAGATATTGATCATTTAAAATCAGCTGGTCGTTTAGGTGGAATCATTGCGCAGAATACCCCTGAATTGGCTGAACTTGTACAAGAATCATTCCTACGAGTGTTGCCGCTAGGCAAGACATTGCAACTTGCCGGCGCTAGCTTCATCCCACAAGGTGAAGAAGAGCCGATTCCGGTCATAGGTGAAGTGCACGGAACGGTATGGGACATACAATTCCCAACCTCTAAAGATGATCCAACAGGCGCATCAATTATCTTGGAAGAAAAGATCTCTCCAACTACATCGAGGATGCACATATTTGCCTTTGAAGATATTACCGGTTTGAAGCATTAAGCCTCTTTTGACCTACTAGTAATCTTGGCACCAATCTGTTATAATTTACCTAAAGCGCTATTTTTTATGGCAAAAAATAATTAAGGAAAGAGAAAACGAGCTATATGGCCCAGAAAACTGTTGAGTTAAAAAACTTCCGAAACGTTGGAATTATCGCGCACATTGATGCGGGTAAAACGACGACGACCGAAGGTATCCTTTATCGTACCGGAATTAACCACAAAATTGGTGTTGTTAAAGGTACCGGCGCTGAAGATGGTACAACAACTGACTGGATGGCTCAAGAAAAAGAACGAGGTATCACGATCACATCAGCTGCGGTCACCGCAGGCTGGAAGGGTCACACTATCAACATCATCGACACCCCGGGTCACATCGACTTTACCGTTGAGGTAGAACGTTCACTCCGTGTCCTCGACGGTGCAGTGACGATCTTTGATGGAAAAATGGGCGTTGAAGCACAGTCTGAAACAGTATGGCGCCAGGCTAACAAGTACGGCGTGCCTCGTATCTGTTTTATCAACAAAATCAACCAAATTGGTGGCGATTTTTACAAATCTCTTGATACGATTCACCTTCGTCTTTCAAAGCATGCGCTTCCTATCCATCTTCCTATCGGATTCGAAAAAGACATCAACGGTGTTGTCGACCTCGTCGACATGAAGGCTTACACGTACACCGATTACGCAGATCACGAACTTGTTGTTGGTGAAATTCCTGCTGATATGCTCGAAAAAGCTAAGAACGCTCGTAGCCTATTGGTTGAAGCGGCTGTTGAAGCTGAAGACGAGCTATTTGAACGATACCTAAACGAAGGTGAAGAATCTATTTCTATCGAAGACCTAAAGCGCGGACTGCGCAAGCGTGTCCTTGCTGGTGACTTTTACCTCGTTACTGGTGGTGACGGCCGTGGTGTGATTGTTGAAAAGGTTCTTGACCTTATTAACGACTATCTTCCATCCCCACTTGATAAGGGAGCTGTTCAAGCTACTAACCCTAAAACTGGTGACATTGTTGAACGTGAACCATCTGAAGATGCACCACTTTCTGCCTTGGCATTTAAGATTGCAACTGACCCCTATGTTGGTCGTTTGATCTTTGTTCGTGTCTACAGCGGTAAATTAACTGCTGGTAGCTATGTCCTTAACACGACAACCGGTGAAAAAGAACGTATTGGTCGTGTTGTTCGTATGCACGCCGACAAGCGTGAAGACATCGATATGATTGGCGCGGGTGATATCGCGGCTGTCGTTGGACTGAAAGATACGTTCACAGGTCACACACTGGCCGATCCTGCTAACCCAGTCCTTCTTGAGTCAATTGAATTCCCAGACCCTCCTGTATCGATTGCTGTTGAACCAAAAACAAAGGCAGACCAAGAAAAGATGGGCGTTGCCTTGCAACGACTGGCCGAAGAAGACCCTACCTTCCGTATTCATACCGACGAAGAAACAGGACAGACGATTATGTCTGGAATGGGTGAGCTTCACCTTGAAATCCTCGTCGACCGCATGAAGCGTGAATTTAACGTTGAAGCCAACGTTGGTGAGCCTCAAGTAGCCTTCCGTGAGACCATTCGTGGTACGACCGAAGCACAAGGTAAACACGCCAAGCAATCTGGTGGTCGTGGCCAATACGGTGATGTCTGGATTCGTTTCGAGCCGACCGAATCTGGTGTTGGGTTTGAATTCGTTGACGCAATTAAGGGTGGAGTTGTTCCAAAAGAGTACATCAAACCGGTTGAAAAGGGTATTCATGATACGCTTGATGGCGGTGTTCTGGCCGGTTATCCGATGATTGGTGTCAAAGCGACGCTTTATGATGGTAGCTACCACGATGTGGACTCGAGTGAACTTGCCTTTAACCTTGCTGGTGTTCTGGCGGTTAAGGAAGGTATCCCAAAAGCACGACCTGTTATCCTTGAACCTGTTATGAAGGTTGAAGTATCAATGCCTGAAGAGTTCATGGGTGACATCATCGGTGACCTTAACGCTCGTCGTGGACGCATTGACGCCATGGAAGACATTCCTGGTGGCGCAAAGCTGGTCCGTGCCTTTGTCCCGCTTTCAAACTTGTTTGGATACACAAACGACATTCGCTCAATGAGCACCGGTCGTGCTGCTTCAACCATGGAATTACATGCCTACGAAGAAGTACCGCCAAACGTTCAGCAAGAGATTGTTGAAAAGCGAACAAACAAAGCATAGTTCAAGAAAATACCACACCTCACCGTGCGGTATTTCATTTAAAGGACATATTTCTTTCATAGACTAAGAGTATGAAAGACTTAGTGAGCTATGATCTACCGAGAGAAAAGTTGCGTAAAAAGGGAATAGCCTCTTTGACTAATGCAGAGTTACTCCAGCTGATCATCGGCAGTGGAAATGCACAGGTGAGTGTGGCGCGGATTGCAAAACGAGTGACGAGATTACTCTCTAAGTTTGGCAGTGGCACCACGTTTGACCAATTATCATTAATTGTTGGGCTTGGCCCTGCGAGGGTGGGACAGATTCTTGCTTGTTTCGAGCTCGCTAGTCGGTATCCGTTGAGTGTAAAGCAACTCACGATTGAAAACGCTGATCAAGTAAGTGGCCTGATAAGCGATCACCGCCATGCAAAAGAACGATCGTTGGTCTATATCACGGTCGACGGTGCCAAACGGTTATTATCAAAACGCTCAGTACTCATACATAACTCTGCGCATCCATCGTTCCTGATTCGGACTATGTTTAGTGATATCGTTACGGACAAAGCGAGTGGTATATATGTTATATTTTGTCGTCATAACTACGATCTAGAGCCAACTACTTTCGAGTTGAGTTTTGCTCGAGATCTACGATTAACCGCGCAACTACTCCTCGTAAGTGTCCATTCGTTATCTATCGCCAATCAGCATGATGAAAGAAAGATCGGGACTGTGTCATGACCGAACAGGACAACATGATAAAATCGGTCATATACCGTCAATACGATCGCTCGACCATCGACTACGAAAACTTATACATGAATCTTTACGTTTCATATAATGCATGGTACCGAAGAGTAACGGGGTATTCAAATGATAAAGAAGCAATTGTTGCACTCAAAAAACGATTCATCTTGTGGGATGACTATCAACATAACAGGATACTACAAGGGCTGAAACCAATTATGAGTCAGATTTCATTGGACGTACATGATTGGAAAGGATTGATAGACTATTGGTATAGCGTTCGCTGTGACTTGTTCCACGGAGAGGTCTCGCGTCACTCACAAACAGATATACGGTACGCCTACGAATCCCTTAAAATATTCATGGATGAGATAATCCTGCGTATGAAACAATCTTTTAGCGAGAAGGACACTCAAAGATTAGAAGAAATACGACTATTAGTAAAGTCAGAAAGTTCGCACATCGAGTCGTTTAGGCACATCCAGTCTCGTCTATACAGCAAATATATTCGTTCCCCTGATATATGGAACGTCGACATGGCTCGGGCACCGATCAGTCCCAAAGTTACCTCTTTACGAAACGTTGAACGACCTGTATAATTACCCTTATACGTCATGAGATGGCTATATTCTTATGCGAAATAATTAAGAGGAGATACAAACTACATGGCAGATTTCGATCGAACCAAGCCACACGTTAACGTTGGAACCATGGGTCACGTTGACCACGGTAAAACAACTTTGACAGCAGCAATCACCGCTGTACTTGCAAAGCGACTTCCTAGCGACGTCAACAAAAAAGTTGACTACGCGCAAATTGACAACGCACCTGAAGAGCGCGCACGTGGTATTACCATCGCTACCTCTCACCAAGAGTACGAATCAGAAAACCGTCACTACGCACACGTCGACATGCCAGGTCACGCCGACTATGTCAAGAACATGATCACTGGTGCTGCACAAATCGACGGAGCAATCCTCGTGGTTGCCGCAAACGATGGTCCACTTCCTCAGACTCGTGAACACGTTCTATTGGCTCACCAAGTTGGTGTTCCAAAGATTCTTGTGTTCCTAAACAAGATGGACCTTGCTGATCCTGAACTGGTTGAACTGGTTGAAATGGACATTCGTGAACTGCTCGCAAAGAACGGTTACGACGAAAACGCTCCAATCATCAAGGGTTCAGCTACCAAGGCTCTTGAAGGCGACGCTGCCAGCGAAGACGCTATCATGGAACTGGTCAAAGCACTCGACGAGTACGTACCAGAACCAACTCGCGACCTCGACAAGCCATTCCTTATGCCAATCGAAGACGTCTTCTCAATCAAGGGACGTGGTACGGTTGCTACCGGTCGTATTGAAACTGGTGTGATCAACATCAACGACGAAGTTGAAATCGTCGGTGTCAAAGACACACAGAAATCAGTCGTTACTGGTATCGAAGCTTTCAAAAAGAATCTCGACCGTGGACAAGCTGGTGACAACGCCGGACTCCTCCTTCGTGGTATTGAGCGCGAACAAATCGAACGCGGTCAAGTTATCGTTAAACCTGGTTCAATCACTCCTCACACCGAATTCGAAGCTGAAGTCTACATCCTCAAGAAAGAGGAAGGTGGTCGCCATACTCCATTTAGCAAGGGTTACAAACCACAGTTCTACTTCCGTACAACTGACGTAACCGGTGAAGTTGAACTTCCGGCTGACAAGGAACTTGTCATCCCTGGTGACACTGTTACCTTTATCGTTAAACTGCTCGCTCCTATCGCTATGGAGCAAGGTCTTAACTTCGCAATCCGCGAAGGCGGCAAGACCGTTGGTGCAGGTGTCGTTACAAAGATCGTTAAATAATTTAACTATCTGACACGAAAATACCTCCGATTTCCCGGAGGTATTTTGTTTAACACTGAAAAATATGCTATAGTATTCAAGTATTATTAATCGTTCCAGAGAACTCGGCCAGACGTGAATATCACCGATTCGAGCAGAGGTTACTGGGCAGACACAAGAAAGGGTTCTTTCTCATGGCAGAAGCACCAAAAGAAGCAGGCCTGCGTATTCGCATCCGCCTGAAGGCCTATGACCACAAGGTCATCGACCAGTCAGCAAAACAAATTATCGACACGGCAATCCGTACCGGTGCCAGCATTGCTGGTCCTGTACCACTTCCAACTCGCCGTAGCACGTTTACGGTCGTGAAATCACCGCATGTCTACAAAAAGGGCGGTGAAACGTTCGAAATGCGTATTCACAAGCGTTTGATCGACATTACTAATGCGACGCCAAAAACAATCGACAGTCTGCAAAACCTCAGCCTTCCAGCTGGTGTTGATGCTGAAATCCGAATGTAATCACGGGTTCAATAAAAATAGCCTCCCGCCAGGGGAGGCTATTTTTTTTAGTACCTATCAATATTTTAAAATTCTTGTTCGGTGCTCAGCTGCTCGGTGAGGGTCGCGACATCCATTTGTAGACGAAGGATCCAAAGTTGGGTAAAGATGATAAATGATATCAATATAACCCAATAGACAGTTTGGCGAGTAATCTTGAATGATGTAAACGGTACTGGTTCTTTTGCAACACGGAAAGACTTGATTGGCTGTGCTTTCGTTGCTTTCGATGTGCGCTTTGCTGTGGTTCGTTTCTTTGTTGCTGTAGTTTTCTTAGTGACCATTGTATTCCTCATTTATGAGCTTATCTAATGGTAGTATGAACAAAAAACGAAACAAACACAAGCATTATTTCGTGGTAAGGGTTACACAGAGTGAGAAATGTTGACCTTTCACCCCGAGTATGGTACATTAAGCGGGTAACTTTATTACGAAATAGAAAACAATTCTTGGTGAATTGGCAAGTCGGCGACGATGAATCGAAAGATTCTAGGCAAAGATACTACCTCCCACCAAGAATTTTAAGTGGGAGTTTGAAGGCGATGAAAGCACTTCTCGGTACCAAAATTGGTATGACCCAAATCATCAGCGAAGATGGCAAGGCAGTTCCTGTCACGCTTATTCAAGCTGGTCCTGTGACTGTGACTCAGGTAAAGTCTGTCGACACCGACGGCTACAACGCAGTCCAAGTAGGATTTGAGATGGGTAAGAACCTGAGCAAGGCCGTGGCTGGTCACGTAAAGACAGCCGAAGTCACCCCGAAATATATTCGGGAATTCCGCGTTGAAGATTTACCAGAAGACCTAGCGGTCGGAAGTAAGATCGATGTCAGCGCATTTACACTAGGCGAACTAGTTGATGCGACCGGCACGAGCAAAGGTAAAGGATTCGCGGGTAATATTAAACGTCATAACTTTGAGCGTCACCGAAAGTCTCACGGTGGTAAGGGTAATACCCGAAAGCCTGGTTCAATCGGATCGATGTATCCACAAAAAGTCTTTAAGGGTAAGCGCATGGCTGGCCGTATGGGCCACGATCAAGTAACGGTTAAAAACCTAGTCGTCAGCTATATTGATGCTGAAAACAACTTGATCGGTCTGCGCGGAGCCGTTCCAGGCCCTAAGCGTGGTCTGATCGTTATCGGAGGTAAAGCATAATGGCTATTAATGATATTAAAGCCGGCGCTAAAGCACCGGTGGTTACGTCCGCACTTCCAAAAGAAGTCTTTGCTGTTGAGGTTAAAAATCACGTACTATTGAAGCTTGCCTACGATTCATATCTTGCAAACAGCCGCCTTGCAAGCGCAACTACCAAAACCCGCGGTGAAGTCAGCGGTGGTGGTCGTAAACCTTGGAAGCAAAAAGGAACTGGTCGTGCTCGATTCGGTTCTATCCGTAACCCAATTTGGCGTGGCGGTGGTATCGTATTCGGACCTCTTGGTAACGAAAACTACAAGAAGAAAATCTCGACCCAGGCCAAGCGCCAAGCTATCAAGCAGGCACTTACCCTCGCAAGCGAAGCAAAGAAGATCCAAGTAAAAGACGTTGTCGCTACTGGAAAGACTGCTGACATGGCGAAATTCCTTGCTGATAACAAGCTCAACCGCAAGGTTCTGCTAGTTGTCGACGACAAAACCCCACTACTCATCCAAGCAACCAACAACCTACAGAACGTCCTACTAGTAAGCACGAAATACCTAAGTGTGTACCACATCCTAAATGCTGATCACATTTTACTATCGAAAGCTTCGATCCCTACACTGAAGAGCTGGTTGATTAAGGAGGAGGCGTAATATGTCTATTCTCGTTACCCCAGTCACGACTGAAAAAGCGTACGGACAGAGCCAAAAGAACGTCTATGTATTTACTGTTCCTACCTCTGCTAATAAACAACAGATCCAATCAGCAGTTGAAACACAGTATGGTGTCAAAATTGTCGCTATCAAAACACTCGTTCAATCTGGTAAAGCAATTCGATTCTCTAGGGGAAAGAACCGCTACCCAGGTAAGACAACCCGTACTGATAGCAAGAAAGCATATGTCACTTTGGCCGCTGGAAATGCAATTAGCGTCTTTGACCAACCGGTAGAAGAGGAGAAGAAATAATGGCGATTAAAACCTACAATCCAACTACTCCAGGCCGCCGTGGTATGACTACGCAGGATCTTAGTGAGGTTACTACTCGTAAGCCACTAAAAAGCCTGCTGAAAAGCAAAAAGCAGAATGCTGGACGCAATAACTCGGGACGAATTACCGTTCGTCACCGTGGTGGTGGTGTTAAACGACACTACCGTTTGATGAATCACAACCTCGCTGATGGTTTGACGGTGACGATCGAACAGATCGAATACGACCCAAACCGTAGCGCGCGTATTGCTCGTGTCAAAGACCAACATGGTCTGTACCACTACATCCTTGCTGACACATCTATGACCGTCGGTAAAGTCATTACTAGTGGTAACGAAGCACCTATCGAATCAAGCAACCGTATGCCACTCTCGCGCATTCCTGTCGGTTCACAGATCTATGCGATCGAAATGCATCCAGGCAAGGGCGCTCAAATGGTACGTTCTGCTGGTACAAAGGCACAACTTATGGCCAAAGAGGGTGACTACGCACAAGTGCGTTTGCCATCTGGTGAAGTTCGTAAGTTCCG
This sequence comes from Candidatus Microsaccharimonas sp., assembly GCA_049304275.1. GTDB lineage: Bacteria > Patescibacteriota > Saccharimonadia > Saccharimonadales > Saccharimonadaceae > Microsaccharimonas. Next base: position 18,670 of record JBAQNZ010000013.1, read on the forward strand.
CCTAGAAGCAACCGCTGCACTTGGTGTCGTCGGTAACGTTCAGCACCAGAACATTAAAATCGGATCTGCCGGACGTAATCGTCGCAAGGGTATTCGACCAGGTGTTCGTGGAGTTGTAATGAACGCCGCAGATCACCCACACGGTGGTGGTGACGGTGGACGTCATGGTACTGGTAAAGCACCACGTACTCCATGGGGTCAACTGACACTTGGGTACCGAACCAGGCGACGTAAAGACGTTGCCGGATTAATCGTAAAGTCGCGACATGACGCGAAGAGGAAGAAATAATGAGTAGGTCACTTAAAAAAGGTCCTTTCGTTGACTTCAAGCTCGCGAAGAAAGTCGCGGCGCTTAGCCTCGAAGACCGTACAATTATCAAAACTTGGGCACGTGCCAGTACTATCAGTCCTGAAATGGTTGGTCGTACGATCGCTGTCCATAATGGAAAAGTTCACGTTCCAGTGCTGGTATCAGAGAACATGGTCGGTCACAAACTCGGTGAGTTTAGTCCAACTCGTAAGTTCCGCAAGCACGGAGGCAAGGTAAAGTAATATGCCAAACACTACTAAATCTCGCATTGCTGATGCTGACAAGGTTCGCGCGTACGCAAAGAACGTTGATCAGACACCACGCAAGGTCAGCCTCGTTGCTAGCCTAGTTCGTGGCCGATCGGTCGCTGATGCAATCGTTATCCTGAATCACACACCGAAACGAGCTGTTCGACCACTGTTAAAGACTATTGAAAGTGCTGCTGCAAATGCAGTCAACAATCACGGCTTTGACGGTAAGACACTCGTTATCGCTACCCTGTCAGTCACTACCGGTACTCGTTTAAAGCGATTTAAACCTGCTAGCCGTGGACGTGCCCTTCCATTCCAAAAGAAATCTTCGAATATTTTAGTTGAAGTAACTGGTGCTCTTAAGCCAAAGAAAGCTCCAGTAAAGGATGCTCCTAAGGCCGTTGAAGCAAAAGAGGAGAAGAAATAATGGGACAGAAAGTAAATCCAACTAGCTTCCGTCTTCAGATTCACAAGAACTGGGACTCTCGCTGGTTTGCAAGCAAGAAAGACTTCGCCCGCCTGCTGATCGAAGACATCAAGATTCGCGACCACGTGGAAGCACGTTTCGCTTCTCGTCCTACGATTGCTCGCGTTGAAATCGAACGATCAGCTAACCTAGTCACCGTAACTATTCACACCGCCAAAGCTGGTGTCGTTATCGGTCGTGGTGGTGCTGGTGTTACCGAGCTCAAGAATGAACTCGAAAAGATCGCCAGCCTTCCGGTTCGTATCAATATCGAAGAAGTAAAACGCCCAGACATGTCAGCAAAATTGGTTGCTGAAAACATCGCTCACCAACTAGAACGACGTGCAAATTTCCGTCGTGCTACCAAAATGGCTGCGCAAAACACGATGGCTGCCGGTGCAAAGGGTGTTCGTATCCAAGTTGCTGGACGTTTGAATAACGCAGAAATGGCACGTCGCGAACGTACGATCGAAGGATCGGTTCCACTTCACACGCTTCGTGCTGATGTTGACTTCCACACCGCACGTGCACAGACTCCTGCTGGCATCATTGGTGTCAAAGTGTGGATCTATAAGGGTGAGAGGAGCGAATAGTCATGTTACTTCCAAAGAAAACCAAGTACCGAAAAGTACG
>JBAQNZ010000014.1:0-2639 GCA_049304275.1 Candidatus Microsaccharimonas sp.
AATAAACCTGTCGGCGTATTGACCCATAGCAAGGGTGCGATGAATGACGAGTTCACGGTTGCTGACTTTTTCCGTCGGTATACCACCAACGCCCTTGAAACAACCCGGCCTGGTATTGTTCATCGCCTCGACCGTGATACCAGTGGCGTCATTATTGGCGCTCGTAATGACGAGACCGCCGTGATGCTAAAGAAACAGTTTGCTGATCGAAAAACAAAAAAAGAATACCTGGCGGTTGTTGATGGCATTCCTAAGGTTGAACATGCTTTAATCGACCTTCCTATCGGACGTAACCCTTCCGCTCCAAGTACCTTCCGAGTTGATCCAGCGGGTAAGGAAGCACAGACTACCTACGAAGTACTAGTATCAAACGGTACTCAATCACTAGTGAAACTCACTCCTAAAACTGGCCGTACTCATCAACTTCGCGTACATTTGCAATATATTAATACACCCATCACCGGTGATCGTATTTATGGCATCGCAAAGAATGTAGACCGTCTGTACCTTCATGCGCGACAACTCGAAATTACGATTCCTGTTTCAAAGCGAAGCGTCTTTTCAGCACCCGTTCCAGCTGAATTCACCAAACGTTTCCCCGGAGTAACTCTTGATTGACGTCGTCCTGCATGAGGGTGATCAGCGCCAATACGACGCTCTTGTGAATGATTTACCCCAAGCCATATTGCTGACAGGACCAAATGGATTTGGACTCAACACAATTGCCTTTGCCATTTCAGAAGCAATGGATACGATCCCTGTCGTACTGGATCCCGAAAAAGATGAAGTAGTGGACGTCGAAAAAGGCTCTATTTCTATTGAAATGATCCGACGCTTGTATGAGTGGACAAAAACGACCGAGCTAAAACATCGTGTAATCATTATTAATTACGCTGAAAAGATGGGCATTCCGGCTCAAAATGCGTTTTTGAAATTGCTCGAAGAACCAAGCGTAAATACCCATTTCATATTAGTCGCGAATGACCCCAGCAAATTACTACCGACTATTCATTCCCGCGCTCAAACATTTGAACTACGTTCTATTACGGCCGAGCAATCCGAAAAGATTCTCGATGATAATAACGTCACCAGTGTTCAAAAACGTGCCCAACTGTTATTTATGGCCAGCGGCCTACCTGGTGAACTGACCCACCTGATTACAGATGATGAGTATTTTGAAATACGCGCTGGTATCGTACGGAGTGCTCGACAATATCTGCAAGGCTCTGCCTATGACCGCATGAAAATCGCACAAGCGTACAAAGATAATCGTAACAATGCGTTACTGTTGCTTGCTGACGTGCTAAAACTATTGAAACAGAATATTGAGAGTGGTAAAACTGAACTTATTCCAAAGATTAATGAAGTGTTAAAGGTATACGACCGCATAGAGGCAAATGGCAACATCCGCCTACAGCTGGCCTCGGTTATGGTATAATTAAACAAATGCTTGGACTACTTGTCATTGCTTTTTTCGGCGCCTGGGCCATCTACCAACGACAAACCATCGGTGAAGTCGTGAGTGATCTTCCGTCGAAACTTTCTGATAAACTTGACCAACTGTGGTCAATTGCTCAGACGTCTTTGGTCGACCGTAAGTATTTGCGGGCCGAAAAGGCACTTCTCACAATCCTGCGAGTCGACGAACGTAACGCCAGCGCTTACAATCGCCTTGGTATTCTGTATGCAAAGCAGCAGCAATACAAGGAAGCGATTGAATGTTTTGAGATCGCTCAATCACTTGAACCAAGCGCCAGTAGCCTTCATAACGTCGGATTAATTTATTTCGAGACCCAAGCTTATGAGAAGGCAGCCCTTGCCTTTGAGCAGGCTCTTGCCATCGATAGTGACCTTGCCTCAAGGCACATCGCCTATGCCAAAGTCCAGGAAAAACTAGGTCATGATCGCAAGATGATTGATGCACTCGAGCGTGCCGTCGAGCTCGACCCAATTCCCCAGACACTGACCATCTTAGCTGAAGCTTACGAGCGTACAGGTGAAGAAGCTTTAGCTCTCGACCTGCGCGAACGTGCAGCCAAGATGATCATCCCACAAGGTCAATCAACAAAAGTTAAACAACCCCGTCGGGTGGTGATGTAAGGAGTTATATGACAGAACACACTGATTACGAAAAAGTATTATTTGACCGCGCAGCAAACCTACTGCGTACAAACGGCATCCTCTCAATAGTGTTTGGTTCAATGGGAGCATTCTTTGGACTACTGTTCATGGCTCTTTGTACTATCGCAATGATGGCCAGCGAAACCAGTGAAGATGCTGCGTATATGTTCTTGATGGGCGTCGGTACGCTCGTTCTGTTTATCTTGCCCCACATATACCTGATTATCTCTGGGGCGACACTCCTTCGACACCCAGCGCCGAACGTCGCACGAACGCTCGTCATTATCACATTGGTGATCGGCGTGTTCTGGAACCTCGTGACATTAATTTTCTCAATCTTGAACCTTACCCAACTTCGTGATTACGAAGTGGGTTATAACAAACACATCAAAGCACACAAACACTAAGCTTAAATACGCCTTATTTTAAACAGTTGTTAATTATACGTATTGTTTCGATACCCCTATTAGTCTATGATTGAAAAAAGTAATCCTGGGGAAATACCGTATGACTATAAC
>JBAQNZ010000015.1:0-11488 GCA_049304275.1 Candidatus Microsaccharimonas sp.
TTGTGGACCAAAATCATAAAAGACTTCACTATCAGGACCACATGGATCACCGATAGGGGTCTTGTCGAGACCACCGCCACGACTCCACCAGTTTTCGTCATCATCATAAAAGAAAATACGTTCACCCGGTTTAATACCCCGTTCATTGCCGTCAGCTTGGCTACCAATTTCAACAATCTTGGCTTCGATTCCTTTTTCTTCGAATACTTTCTGCCAAATATTTGCCGCTTCGTCGTCGCGTGGAATACCGTGTGCTTTATCACCAATAAAAGCGGTGACGTAGATCTTGTTCGGGTCCAGGCCGACAACATCAACGAGAAATTCAAAGAACCAACGAATTTGTTGCTCTTTAAAATAGTCGCCAAGGCTCCAGTTACCGAGCATTTCAAAAAAGGTGGTGTGACGATTATCTCCTACGTCTTCGATATCCTGTGCGCGGAGTGCCGTTTGGCTGTCGACTAAACGAACGCCGTCTTGATGCGGTTCACCCAAAAGATATGGCAAGAGTGGTTGCATCCCACTACCGGTAAAAAGCGTTGTGGGGTCGTTATACGGCACTAGCTTAGCACGGGGAATAATGGCATGGCCACGTTCTTTAAAGAACTCTAAGTACGAGTTACGAATTTCTTGAGCATTCATCTCTGTTATTCTATCAGATTATGTATTCCTTTGCCATAAAAAATACCGCCCCGAGTTGGGGCGGTAACTGTGGTGTGAGTGGTAATGCCCAAAGCGTTCTTTGATTAGTTGACGATACCGCCACCCAGACAGATATCACCGTCATATAGAACAATAGATTGTCCCGGTGCAATAGCACGTTCTGGGTGTTCAAGGTGTAAAACGAGGTCATTACCTTTATGACGAATTGTTGCCCATACCAAGCCAGCACGGTGACGAACACGAATTGTTACAGTGTCAGTAGTCGGTACCTGATCAATCCAGTGAACTGACGTAATCGTAATCTCTGGTTTCCATAATGTGTTGTCGTTAAGATCGGTCGTGACATAGACTTCATTTTTTTCCATGTCCTTACCAACGACGTAGTAGGGCAGTCCCCCACCAACGTCGAGGCCATGTCGCTGTCCGATCGTATAAAAGATTGCACCGTCGTGTTGACCAAGTACTTTGTTGGTTTGCTTGTCGATAATCGGCCCCGCGGTTTGTTCAACGTACTGAGACAGAAATTCACGAATGCCGATTTGACCGACGAAACAGATTCCTTGACTGTCTTTTTTTGTAGCCGTGTACAGTCCGCGTTCTTTTGCCATCTCTCGGACTACTGGTTTCGTATATTCACCTAACGGGAAGAGTGTTTTTAATAATGCCTCTTTGGTGACACGATACAGGAAATAGGTTTGATCTTTATTCGTATCAACCGCCTGTTTGAGTACGCCATTTTCAACCCGAGCATAATGCCCAGTGGCAATCATATCAGCACCATCTTCAAGGGCCGTCTCAAGAAACAACTTGAACTTTACCTCTTGGTTACACATGATGTCAGGATTCGGCGTCCGACCACGTTTGTATTCGTCTATCATGTAATCGACAACCTTGTGCTTGTACTCAGTTTCAAAATCAAAGACTTTAAAATCGATACCTAGCTGCACCGCAACACGTTTTGCATCAGCTAAATCATCTGCCCATGGACATTTCATACCAGGCAAATCCTGGGTCCAGTTTTTCATATAGACACCGGTGACCTCGTAACCCTGTTCTTTCAACAAAGCCGCAGTAAGTGACGAGTCAACGCCACCGCTCATGCCGACATATACCTTTATCATTAAAAGACCCTCTGACCGTAGAAAACGATCACTTTCGCTAGCTCACCACCCGCAAGCCACCAACCTCGCGCCGACAGCCACCATGACCAAAACGACCAATCTTTATCGTAAAGAACTGGATGGTTAAACACTTCGATCGAACCGGTATTCTTTTCAAACTCAAGCAGTGCACGCCTTTGGTGATAGCCAGAAGTAACGAGAATGACGTGATCAAAATTGTGTTCCTCGAAAATCACACCAGAATTCTCTGCATTCTCTTCGGTTGTCTCGGATAGCTCATCAATATAGATGGCTTCGGCTGGGACACCAGCGACAATCGCCCGTACTCGCATAGCGGCAGCATTGCTGAGGCCAGTTTTATCCTGGGCAGCACCTGATAACACCAGCGTACCTGCCCAGCCGTTATTAAATAGTTTAATCGCTTCGTCAGTTCGTGCTTGGGTATCGCCACCACTTACGACAACGATCGCATCAGCTTTTTTGCATCGAGTCATATCGGTTTGCGGTGTGTCGGGACATCCAACAAAATCGTTCGGCTGAAGGTACAAACTAACAGCGATAATAAAGCCAATGATCAGTGCGGGGATAATTATCAGCCAGTACTTCATCGCGCTACTCGCTGGTATTCGTTCTGAATCGCCTCGACAATCAGCAATGCGACTTGCTTGATATTTTCTTCCGTTGATAAGTGCCCCAAAGTCATACGCAGGCTTCCGTCGGCAACTTCTGGTTTCAGGCCAATTGCAGTCAACACGTGCGACCTGGTTCCCTTGTTTGCTGCACAGGCACTCCCTGTCGCAACTAATACGTTCTTTGATTCCAAAGCAAATAGAACTCGCTCGGCGTCGAGTTTCGGAAATGATATATGCAAGTGTCCGGCCAGGCGGTGTTTTTGATGTCCCGATACAACGGCCTTTGGAAATGCGCTTAGTAATGTCTTTTGCAAATCGTCCCGCAGTTTTGCGAGGCGCTTTGACTCATAGCCACGATGTTCGTTCGCCAGCTCCATCGCCTTTGCAAACCCAACCGTTCCAGCGACATTTTCAGTACCGCTGCGTATGCCGCGTTCTTGACCTCCCCCAACGATTTGCGGTGAGAGGACAACGTGACTCGCCGCCCATAATAATCCGACCTGTTTTGGTCCGTATACTTTTGCCGCGTTTAACGTCAACAGGTCAACGCCTAATCGAGAAACATTGACATCTAACTGACCGACACCTTGTGAGGCATCTGAATGAAGATAAATCGGTGTATGATCACTGCGAGCGAGGCGTGCATCCCGTTCATTTCGCACTACCTGCGCAATATCACGAAGTGGCTGAATCGTCCCAAGTTCGTTGTTTGCCAGAGCAATACTGACCAGTCGAGTCTTCGAGGTAATCGCTTTTTTAATGACGTCAGCTGAAACTAATCCGCGTTCATCGGCTTTTACAATGACATGATCAAATCGTTTTGCGGCTTCTAATACAGCATGGTGTTCAATATTCGCAGTGACTATTTCACCACCAATACTGTTAAAAGCGAGATTAATTGATTCGGTTGCCCCCGCAGTAATCACTATTTCATCACCACGAGTACCAATAGTGTGTGCGATGGTCTGCTTGGCATCATCATAGGCACGGCGGACATTCACCGCTGGTGCATAAGGCGCCGACGGGTTATAAAAGTCATCAGAAAAATACGGCTGCATAGCCGTCAAGACTTTCGGATCAAGTGGCGTCGCGGCCGCATGATCAAGATAATATACCTCGTCGTTCACTGTTTAATTATACCATTTCAGAGGTTAACGTCGGTGCTTCGGTGGACGAAGTTGGTCGCGCATATAGATTTTTTTTGCAAGCAACACTTCAAGATCTTGCGCATAACGGACGAGTGCGAGTAATTCGGTATCATCAACGTCAACATATCGAGTCTGTTCTTGGCCCGGTCGAACGATAGCTCGCTGTGCACCGTGATTAAAGAGTGTGTAGTGTGCTGTTTCATATGGTTGCCCAGGGTTGGACTGGTTAAACTTGCGCCATACCCAGCGACCGTTACTTTCGTATAATTGCCATGTATCTGTCTGTGGTCGAGCAGGCTGATCCAAAAACAGTTCGTGGCTTACTTCTGCTTCGGGATCGCTGTAGGCTTGACGCGCCTTATAGACATCTAATTCATCAGAAACAATAATGCCCGCACGTTCCATTAATCCCCCGATATTGAGGATTGAAGCGCGGCTTTTGGCATATGCTTGGTCACGAAGCTGGTTCAAGGTGTCACTAATACGACCGAGCTCGACAACATGTGGATGTGGTCGAGAACGCTCGAGTTCGCGCTGCCTGATAGTTTCAGCTGTTTCAAAATAAAGAGGGGTCGATGCGTTGAGTGCAAGACGAGAAATTTCCTCGTCGATATTTTCACGGTCCTGACGGAGTTGTTCAGGAGATAATACCGGTGGTTCTTGATCAATATTTTCGACTACAGGAGCATCATCCGCAGGCATTGCCGGGCGGACATACATATCGTTTCTGGCACGTGAGGCCGGATCAGTCATTGTCATACTCGTGTGATTTGGTTGGTGTTAGATCGCAAATAATGCGTGCGCATTTGCAGAGGTAGCGTTGGCGATTTCTTCAACAGAAATGCCTCGGCGCTCGGCGTGGTATTCAGCCACTATCCTCACAAATGCTGGCTCATTTATCTTACCACGAAAGGGGCTGGGTGTCAAGAAGGGAGCGTCTGTTTCAAATAGCAGTCGATCGAGTGGGATTGCATCAAACATAGCCTTTTGCGCCTCATCTTTGGTAAAGGTGCTAATTCCGTTCACCCCGATATACAAACCATGGGCTAATGCCCTCTCCAGTTGGGCCTGTGTATCAGTAAAACTATGCAGGACTCCACGAATGCCTTTGTACTTTTCAAATATCGGCCAAAAATCATCAAAAGCCTCGCGGACATGAAAAATAATCGGCAAATCATGCGCCAGTGCCGTTTTGATCTGTGATTCGAGTGCGGCAATCTGGGTTTCCTTTGGGTTGTTCGTGTAAAAGTAATCGAGGCCAATCTCGCCTACAGCAATAATCTTGTCACTTGAACCCGCTAGCGCATCGATATTGGCATAGCCGTCCTTCGTATCGTGGGGGTGAACACCAATAGAGGCGAATATCCCTTCTTTTCCGTTTGCAAAATCAATCGCCTGTCGCGAACTCTCTTCACTAGTGCCAATACAGATGATCTTGGTCACATTATCGGCACGTGCTCGATCTATCGCCTCTATAGCATCAAGCTCAAAAATAGATTCGTGAATATGGACGTGGGTATCGACAAGCATAGATCTATTCTAACGCTTCTTCGATAGCAGTGAAATAATCATCGCTCATCAATGTTGCTTGATGATGATTTATCACAAGAGGAAGCATCCCAGCACCGCCATGGGTTCTCGTACCGATGTTATCTGAATACCAACGAGTTCGTGGAAACAGACGATTACTTAGGGCTCTCGCATAGGGAATGCCGTACTTAAATCGACCGTAATTTGCAGCCAAAGCCGCACCAAGCATACTACTTGGACGACTGACCTGTTCACTCTCGTCTTTTTTATTTCGAACTGGAAAGGCTAGTTCACGTTTTCCATCGCGGACCTCCCAAACAAGTCGTGGCCGAGCAAGCAACTTTGCTTCTTCTGTAAGAAACGTTACTTCGTAGCGATCACGATTCGTTGCCCGATCTGGATCTCGCATTTTACGTCCAACCTCAACCGAAGCGTTCCTTGCCGATTCTGAAATGTTCTTAGGAACATCTTTCTCGAGAATAAAAATTCCCGCGTCGTCTCCACCATAATGAAGAGTACCGTCCTCGAATGTTGCTTGTCGCATAAAGCCCATGAACATGGAGTCTTGCAGACGATGAACCAGTTCTGCCCAAACGCGTCGATCGATTTGTTCTAATATTGCGCTGTTCTCTGCCTTGTGCATACTTTCTTCATCCAGTCCTGTGATAGCTTGGAGTTCCTTCACGACATCTTCGGATTGACCACTATAGTAAGCGAATTCACTAAGCTGACGTGCTTTTGCCGCATCCACACCAATACCTTTAAGAAGTAATACCAACTTACCTGCACTGGTACGGCGAAGGACTTCTTCGTTTGCATAATCAAGCGATTCGCCCACGGTGAAAATAGGTATGTTCGCCGTCTGTGTCTGGTAGGCTTGGTTTCCTGTCATGATATCAGCCAGTTCACGAGACGCTGGACCAATATTTTTAAGATGGGTTCGCTTTTCGGAATTTCTCGATGCACGTATGACTCGACGACTAGGGTAACTAATATCACGCAGTCCGTCTCTTACCTCTGTCCAGTCACTTGATGAGTAATACACGGGTGTTGCCATAATTGCCGTGATCGCCGAACGACCCAGCTCAAGTCGGCTCGTTACAGAGTAACGAATTGTTCCTTCTTCAACTTCTGTTACATCAATACGGACCCGATCACTATCAGAGGTTGAAACAATCGAAGAACCAGTCAGCTTTTCTTCAGAGGTGGAAAGTATGGTTCGCTCGAAGTGAGACATTGTTTCTCCCCCACCCGAAATATATTAGGGTTTTTTAGCGTTCGTCGGTGCAGGTGTATGGAGGTATATCTTTGGGAAAAGGACTGTCGCTGGCATTTTAATGACGCCGCTTTCAAAGATTTCGAAAATCTTTGCAGACGTTCCTGGAAGGAATGGAATTAACAAGTCACCGATTTGAATCAACGCTCCTGCGCAGTGGGCTAGAATTTCACTCAAATGTGATTCAGCTTCGGGGTCTTTACCAATTCCCTTGGCGACTTCCCACGGTTTGACGTTATCGATGTATTGATTCAAACTGCGTACCATGCTCCAGACTTCATCGATAGCTCGATTGAATTCAAGTGCGTCCATTGCTTGGTGATAGGCGCTCATGTCATGCTCGGTTTGGGCAGACTCACCAATTACTCCAGCTTGATATTTGGTAATCATACTGGCTACACGAGAGATCAAATTACCAAGGTCATTACCTAGTTCATTGTTGTAAGCATTTTCAAATTTTTCCCATGTAAAATCACCGTCTTCCAGGGTTGGAATGTGGCGCGAGAAATAATAGCGGAAAGCATCGAGGCCGTAGTTATCGATAATTTCATTTGGATCAACCACATTACCAACGGTTTTACTCATCTTTGAACCACCGACGTTGACAAATCCGTGGGCCAAGATTCGTTTTGGAAGTGCCAGTCCTAGACCAAGAAGCATCGCTGGCCAAATACCAGCGTGGAAACGAAGGATGTCCTTACCGACAATCTGGACATCCGCTGGCCAATATTGCTGCCACTCGGGACGATCAGGATAACCAAGCACCGTGATGTAGTTCGCAAGCGCATCCAGCCACACGTACATGATCTGTTCAGGGTCGCCTGGGACCGGAATACCCCAGCTAAGGCTCTTCTTTGGTCGGGACACGCTGACATCAGGCAATCCGTCTTTGATGAGTTCAAGGAATTCAAGCTTTCGAAAATCAGGGGTAATAACCATTGAACCATCACTTAGTGCCGATTTGATTTTGTCCGTAAAAGCACTCGTTTTGAAAAAGTAGTTATCTTCGGCCACCTGTTCGTATGGCGTTTGGTGATCAGGACAGATACCGTTGGTTGCCTGAACTTCCTTATCAGTAAAGAAGGCTTCGTGCCCAACACAGTACCAACCAGTATATTTCCCCTTATAAATGTACGGCAAGAGTTTTTGCCATATGTACTGAACCGATGCAACGTGGTGTTCGTCAGTGGTTCGGATGAAGTCGGTGTAGTTAGCGCCTACTTTCTTTATCAAGTTTTCGAAATTGACATACATCTTGTCAGTATATGACTTTGGGTCGAGTCCCGCTTCGGCCGCTTTACCAGCGATCTTATTGCCGTGCTCGTCGGTTCCTACCTGAAAACGGACTTCATGTCCGTTTTGCTTTTGGTAGCGTGTCCATATATCTGCTAGCAGGTAGTCAAGCGCATTGCCGATATGCGGTGTCCCGTTGACGTAGGGAATAGCAGTCGCAATGTATAATTTCTTTTCCATTTGACATCATTATAGCAGACTGTAAGGTGTTAACATATGTAGCTAGAAAGGAGTAATTGTCTAAACTGGTGCTAATGTCTTAGTCTCGGTATTATTACTGCTTCTTACGTAGTCACCCAATCCCCAACAGTACGCTGTATTTCCTAATGTCATAACTCAGGTGTGCACAGCGTAGGCAGATATTCCGATGACAACAATAACGATAAGTAGTTCAACAATCTTGAACCCTCGCTATTTTTATGTGTTACGGCGTCACGACCTTAACGGGAAAAGTAGAGCTCGACATTGAACCATTGCCGAGTGCTCCACTGCTGGTGTCGCCCCAACAGTACGCATAGCTATCTGAATCGAGGGCACAAGCGAAACCAGAACCATAGACCAGCGACTTGATAGTTTTGCCATTAAGTGCGCCATCCGTTAAGACAGCAGTTGGAGCTAAGGCATTGGTGTATGAGTTATTACCAACTTGGCCATATTCATTATTACCCCAACAATAAACTTTAGCGTCCGAGGCAAGTGCACAAGTAATATAATCACTATTTACCACCTGATTTATAGTCTTGCCACTAAGCACCCCAGCGGTAGAGACGGCGACAGGTAGCGAAGAGCTTGTTGTCGAGTTATTGCCAAGTTGACCATAATTATTAAGGCCCCAACAGTACAAATTATGGTCAGACGCTATGGCACACATGTGGCCATAAGTGACCGAGACGGATTTTATCGTCTTACCGCTTAGCACCCCGGCGGTTGAAACGGCGACAGGAACAGAAGAGTTAGTGGTCGTTCCGTTACCTAACTTCCCGTTTTCACCCCTACCCCAACAATACAAATTATCATCTGATGCTATTGCGCAGGCAGTCTCATCGTCAACATCTAAGCTCTTGATCGTTTTACCACTAAGTACCCCAGCGGTTGAGACGGCAACTGGTATTGAAGAGTTTGTGGTCGAACTGTTACCTAGTATCCCAAATGTGTTTATACCCCAACAATATGGCCTATCATCTGACGCTATGACACAGTTAGTATCGCCACTATCGCTATCATTCTCTAAACTCTTTACCGTCTTGCCACTAAGTACTCCACTGGTTGAAACCGCAACCGGGACAGAAGAGTTAGCTGTTGAACTGTTGCCAAGTTGACCAAAAAACCCATAGCCCCAACAATACACCTTACTATCTGTTGCAAGTGCACAGGTATGAGCGAATCCTGCTACTAGTGATTTTATGGTCTTACCACTAAGCACACCAGTAGTTGAGACGACGACAGGAACTGACGAGTCTGTTGTCGTGCTATTTCCGAGTTGACCATAGTTATTGCGGCCCCAACAATAGACTTTATCATCAGACGCTATAGCGCAGGTATGTTGATACCCCAATGTAAGGGATTTTATAGTCTTACCGCTTAGCACCCCAGTAGTTAAGACAGCCGCAGGAATTGCAGAGTTCGTCGTAGAGTTATTGCCAAGTTGGCCATACGTATTAGTACCCCAGCAGTAAGCCGTATTACCCCGTGAAATAGCACAATTTCTACTAGAGCCTCCTACGAGAGTACTCCAACGTACTTCACACTCACCCTCTGTATATGCCGTGGCGAGGGAATTGTATGTAGATGCTGCGGGGTTATATACCTTAATACAGTAGCTAGAACCGTATACGTCAATACCTACCGTTACAACATTTCCTGATGATGGTGAAAAGTCGATGTTTGGATTTGTCGATACTGATGAATCCCAATCAAGGACTGCGCTGTATGCACCGCCGTTTTTTGTCATGTAGCGTGCTACCTCAGCAGCAACGCCTTTACCATCGGACAATACAGTTTTATCCTTAGCACCGTTTTGAATACTTCCATATCCGACAATCGCGACTGCCGCTAAAATGCCGATAACAACAATGACAATGAGCAACTCAACTATCGTGAACCCCTGTTTAAGACTGCGGACAAATAGTCGTTGCATTATGCCGTTATTTTAGCACGAGCACTATATGACAGCAATTTTCGCTAGGCGTTGCCAATCCTCGATAGATAACGCTTCAGCGCGATCTTCTGGGTCGATACCTGCTTGTTTCAATAACAATTCGACGTTCGGCTTACTCATCCCCAATCCGCCCGATAAACTGCTACGCAATTTCTTGCGCTTGGCTGAAAAACCTGCTTTGACGAGACGAAAGAATTTCTTTTCATCGTCGTCCGAAACGAGAGGTTGCGCGTGCGTCGTAATGACGACTACTTGGCTGTCGACTTTTGGCGGTGGGGTAAAGAACTCGGCTGGTACCTCTTGGTCAAGCGTTACTTCCCCGTATATCTGGGCGCTAATTGCTAGGATACTCATATTACCCGGGCCAGCAGCCAATCGTTCAGCAACCTCCTTTTGAATAAGCAGGACAATCCGGTGCGGTTTGTTCACACTCGTCATTAATTTATGGATAATTTTAGACGTAATGTAATAGGGGACATTAGCAACGACAACGTACCCGGTTGGCAACACATTTAAATCGTATTCTAGGATATCTTCATTGACGACTTCGAGGTTTTTACCCGGAAACTGCGCAGGTAGTTTTGCGGCTAATTCTTCGTCTAGCTCTACCGCAACAACTTTTTCGCCGCGTCGTAGTAGTTCACTCGTTAATGTTCCCAGTCCAGGGCCAATTTCTAGCACTGTATCAGTCGGCAAGATTTCGGCAGCATCAGCAATACCCGCAAGAACGACTCTGTCTTTTAGCCAATGTTGTCCCAATGATTTTTTTGGACCTACCACCAGCCTTTAGCCACTTTCGCTTGATAGGCTGCTTGCCAACTTCCATATCGACTTATAGCATAGCCGTGACACCATTTCATTTGAGTCACTGCGTTAGTACGCCAGTCATCGCCAGCTGTCGCCATTTTTATTGCTGGGGTAGACTGACACAGTCCATACCCAACCTGACTTGATGTCTCGGCTCCGGGAAACTTTTCATAGTACGACGTGCCGCAACCGCTTGTACCTTGCCACCGAATTGGACACCACAGGGCATTTTCATTGTTAATGATGTAGGCCGCATAATCTTGGTCACTTGGGGCAATCCCGGCTGCTGTCATAATTGCTGCCTTGTCAGCCGAGTAACTGACCGAGAGGAGTACCTTAATGCCAGTCACTTCAACTTGCTTCACGGGCTGTGTTGTTACGATAGAGGCGATTTCATCGCGACTAACCTCAATACCGTTTTGAATATCTATTTCATAAGTTGCAGTGCGCATACCAGTTTGACCAACCGTCTGTACCTGTTTATATCCGATTTCGCGATCAGCATCTTGAATCTTTTCGATCTCGAATGGTACAGCTTCTTCAAAGGTAATCGTTTGCTTGCCTTCACGCCATAGCTTTACTTCCATACCAGCCACAATACCCGCCCCCAAATCAGCCGACGCTCGATCGTTCGATTCAAGCGTAATACCTTTTTCTCTTAGCATTGCTCCTACAGTCGCGCCTTGAGTACGGATATTAGTTTTCGATCCGTAGAGATCCAGCACCATCGGCACTGCCCGATCAATAGCAAGTTCAAGTCCGGCACCATTACCGACAATGTCATCCGATCGAGATAAACTCGTTGTGTCTTCAGGATATAAAGTGATACCCGCATCTTTTACAATTTGAGTTGCCGACTGAAA
>JBAQNZ010000016.1:0-12736 GCA_049304275.1 Candidatus Microsaccharimonas sp.
CGATTATTGTCGCAATTGGGGGATGGGTACCACTGCTGATTAATAGCCAAGCCTATAGTAACGTTGTAGCGCACCAATTGCCTGACGTCATTAGCACGATTCAACAGATTGCCCTGATAGGTATTATCATCATGGTGTTCCAGTCGTTTAAGCTATTACCACCGCGTCCACTGCGCTATAAACGCCATCGTACCATCGGAATGGTGCTGCAATGGGTCCTAATGCCTGTCACAGCCATTGTATATCTGTCATTTGCTGCCCTAAACGCCCAAGCACGGCTGTTCCTGGGCCGTTACCTGACGAAGTTCGATGTTACTACCAAGGCGACCGTTGCGACTGTCGAGTCACGCCAAGCCACTAAGTAGAGCATCACAACACTCATACATAAAAGAACCTCCCGTAAAAAGGGAGGTTCTTTGAATAGATAACCGATTGAACAATTAAATCGTACGAATCCGTACGTCTCGTTTGATCTCTTGGAGGGTTTTATCGTACTCGAATGAGAGGGTAAATCGATCAAGGGCCGAAGTTTTGGTATGCATGGTTTCTATCCGTTGTTTCTTAACCATGCACTCATATTAGCATAAAGGACATATATTGTCAATGGAACAGAAGTTCACGTGACATATCGTCTGTGATATACCGTATGCTAGATGTGGTATATTCACCTGGTGGAAAAGTCTGGAAAAGAGGGGGGAAACAAAAACCGCCCCTGTTAAAAGGACGGTTTTGATAATGGTGGTGGGTCCTAGAGGATTCGAACCTCTCACCTCCTCAACGTCAATGAGGCGCTCTAGCCAAATGAGCTAAGGACCCATAAATGACCAATTGGCCACTCTTGAGCCTTATAATGGTAGCAGAATAGGGGTCAGGAATCAATAAACGTGCTATAATTGCCGATAGAACGATGACGAGGCCTAACCATCTTCCGAGTTCTCGTGGGAATGCAGATGTACGTAACGTCTCATATGAGTAAAAGTCCGGTGGAACCGTCTGACCAGCCAGGTTGGACCCGAGACATACGATGAATGGATTTATTGCGATAAACCCGACCATCGTGTGTCTTTTTAATTTTTAAGAGGAGAGCGACATGAACGACGAACAACTACACGCAATGCGCCATAGTTTGGCTCATATTACCGCTGCAGCAGTAAAGCGCCTCTGGCCAGAGGCTAAATTCGGGGTTGGTCCGGTGGTCGAAAACGGCTTTTATTACGATATCGACCTTGGTGAGCGTAAGATTTCCGAAGACAACTTTGCCAAGATTGAGAAGGAAATGCGCGGGATTATCGAATACGGTGATACGTTCGAGCGTTTCGAGATGCCCATCGACGAGGCTATTAACTGGGCAAACGAAAATAATCAGCCATACAAGGCTGAACTACTGAACGACCTGAAGCGATCAGGAACGACTGTTGCGAAGGATCTGGATGCAGATGAGCTGGGGATTGCCACCGACGGTGATGCGGCCGTCGAAACGGTATCATTTTACAAGAATGGGAACTTTGTCGATCTCTGCCGTGGTCCACATGTGGCCAATACCAAGGATGTGGGTGCGTTTAAGCTTCTGCGAGTGGCTGGTGCCTACTGGCGCGGGAAAGAGGGTAACCCACAGATGCAACGGCTGTACGGCGTGGCATTTGCGACCCAGGAAGAACTGGATACCTATCTGGCAAACCTGGAACTAGCCAAACAACGTGATCACCGCCGACTGGGTGAAGAATTGGACCTATTTACCGGATCGCAACTGATTGGGGCTGGCTTGCCACTCTTTACTCCGCGTGGCACGGTGCTTCGCGATAAACTAAACGAATTAGCGCAATCGTATCGACTGGAAAGGGGTTATCAAAAGGTCTGGATTCCGCATATTGCGAAACTAGATACATATAAGACTTCGGGACATTTCGAAAAATTCCCTGAATTATTGCGATTTACCTCAACCGAATCGGGTGATGAACTGGCATTGAAACCAGTAAACTGTCCGCATCACGCCCAGTTATACGCTGGTCGCCCACACAGCTACCGTGAATTACCGGTCAAATACGTCGAAACGACCACCGTGTACCGCGATGAAAAGAGCGGCGAATTGGGTGGTTTGACTCGAGTACGTGCTATTACCCAAGACGATTCGCACGTCTTTGCGACCGAAGATCAGGTTGAGGAGGTGTTCTCGGAACTCCTCGACAGTGCGAAGCAGATGTACGAGCTCCTTGGTTTGAAACTGTCACTGCGCCTATCATTTCGTGATGATGCCGATAACTATCTAGGTAGCCGTGAAACGTGGGACAAGGCCGAAGGTTCGATTAAATCCCTCGCTGAGAAATTCGAGCTAGGTTATGAAATTGGCATTGGCGAAGCGGCAATATATGGTCCAAAGATGGACTTTATGGCAACCGACGCTCTGGGTCGTAAGACTCAACTAGCAACGGTACAGTTAGACTACGCCCAGCCAGAACGATTCAACCTTGAATACACCGCTGAAGACGGCAACAAGAAACGCCCGGTCATGATTCACTGTGCGCTATTAGGTTCGATTGAGCGGTTCCTTAGTATCTATATCGAGCATACCGGTGGCTGGTTCCCATTCTGGGTTGCACCTGAGCAGATTCGTATCTTGACGATTAACGACACAGTTTTAGACTACGTTGGTGAGATCCGCAAAGTACTCGATGAGATCGTCTTGATGAAGCCAGTCAAATACAACGAACTGCGTTACACTGTCGACGGTCGCAATGAATCACTGGGTAAGAAAATTGGCCAGGCATCGGTGATGAAAATCCCGGTCCAACTAATCGTCGGTCCAAAAGACAAAGAAACCCGTGAAGTCAGCGTCCGTACGCAGGCGGGTGAGGAAAAAGTCGGCCTGGACGCATTGGCGGACTACCTAAGGGCCCTATAAATGACCAAGCAGCGACTACGTATTGGTTTTGATGTCGACGATGTCCTGATAAACAGTGTCGATGTGGTGATTGAGCTTAATAATCGCCTGTACGGTAGTTCGCTGGTGCGTCACCAATGGTATGACATGACCATCGCCGACCTGTGGGGAGTGCCGACGGCGCACGATATCACTGGGCGGGTTGATGAGCTGATCAGGCATCCCGATTATCGTCAGAACATCAAGGCACTAGCGGGAGCATTCGAGGTCCTGCGTGATATCAAAGACCACTACGAACTATTCGCAATTACCGGCCGCTCAACCGAGCTCCGCGCCGAGACGCTGTGGGTGCTTAACCAGTGCTTTCCAGGCCTATTTAGTGACGAAACACTGCATATGACGAACTTCAAAGCAGTTGATGGTTACGTCGCTGGCAAGCGTAACAAACTTGATGTTGCGAGGGAGTTAGAGTTGACGCATTTTGTCGATGACTTACCGACCCATGCTAATTTACTGGCTGAGGGTGGGGTAAAGACGGTACTGTTTAATGATAATTATGCCTGGAGTGAAGGGGATCATCATCCGGATCTTGTTCGGGTGTCGAACTGGCAAGAACTAAAAAAGTATTTGGATCATGAGCGACAACTCATCTGAATTTCGCGCTGACGTCGAAAAACTGATGGCACAGGTACCGTACGGTAAGGTAACGACCTACGGTGATCTGGCGGCGCTGGCCGGTTATCCATATGCTGCGCGCATTGTGGGCGGTATGGCGCATTACGGTGATACCGAACTGCCGTGGCATCGATTGGTTAATCGTTTTGGGGGCTTGGCCAGTGGCTACTACGGTGGCCGCAAGGTCCAAGCCGAACATCTAGCAGCCGAGGGGATTACCTGTACTGACTTTATTGTTGATAACTTTCAGGAGCTACGATGGCGTCCGCTGTAGCCCCATTAATTGTGATTGTTGGTCCGACAGCGAGTGGTAAATCGGCTCTGGCGATCGAACTCGCCCAGGAATTTGGTGGTGAAATTATTTGTGCAGACTCGCGGACGGTGTATAAACATATGAACATCGGTACCGCCAAACCAAGCATTGCCGACCGAGCTGCTGTTCCGCACTGGGGACTTGATTTAGTGGAACCTGACGAGTCATTTACGGTCGCTGATTTCCAAGAATATGCCTATGAAAAAATCGCCGATATACGTGCCCGTGGTAAAGTTCCGTTCCTGGTAGGGGGAACTGGACTGTACGTCGATAGTGTCGTTTTCGAATATGAATTTGGTCCTGTCGATGCAGATCTTCGCAGCGAACTCGAGGAATTAACCCTTGAGCAATTACATGAATATTGTTTTAAAAACAACATAAAACTACCCGAAAATGAAAAAAACCGTCGTTATGTTATTCGTGCGATTGAGCAAAAAAGCATAAACACTAAGAGGTTGACGGAACCACAACGCCATACAATCATTGTAGGAATAACTACAGATGCTGACATATTGCGTGAGCGTATTCACGAACGCAGTGAACACTTATTTGAAAGCGGAGTTGTCGACGAGGCAACGTCATTGGGCAAAATATATGGCTGGAATAGCGAAGCCATGACAGGAAATATTTATCGTTTGGTGCATGATTTTTTGAATGGCGCGATGACCGAATCTGAACTACGTGCACGATTTGAAACGTCCGACCGGCAACTGGCCAAGCGGCAACTGACATGGCTAAAACGCAACCCATATATTAAATGGTTAGACCTTGATTATGCACAAAAATACATCGCTCGCAGGCTTACCGAATCATCGTAGGCGTGCTATCATAATACTAATACAGAACACGAAAGTTATACGAGGGAAATAGGGAATGATCGATACATTGTTCGGGTCAAAGACAAGGGTGAAATTGTTGCACCTGTTTTTGAATCACCCTGGACAATCTTTTTATGTCCGCGAGATCACTCGTCTGATCGACGAACAAATTAATTCCGTCCGTCGTGAATTGTCGAACATGCTAGAAGTAGGGGTCATCACTAGTGATACTGCCGATAACAAGCTGTATTACGAAGTAAACCAACGCTACGAATTTTATACCGCCCTGCGGGCAATCTTTGCCGGTGAGGCTATCAACGCCACGACACCCTCGCTGGCGCCTGAACAATCGAGTGTGAACGAACAGTACCTGAGCGCCATTGCAGGCATTGCCAGCCTTCGTATCGCCATCCTGGCGGGTGTCTTGGTCCGTGGCTCAACCAGTTCAGTCGATGTCCTGCTGGTCGGATCGGTACCGGCTGCGAAGGCAAAGGCAGCGATGGCGATCATTGAAAAGCTTGAAGGTCGCGAAATCAACTACACGGTCATGTCGTACGATGATTTCTATTACCGATTGAGTGTCCGTGATAAGTTCCTGACCGAGATTTTGAACAGCACCCACACCGTTGCCATTGATAAAGATAATGCCCTCAGTCAGAAGTAGTAAGTAAAGGAGAAAAGAATGTTTGAAATTGAATATAAAGGTGCAAATACTGTCATTTTGACCACTAAGAAGGCTACTATCGTGACTGATCCAAAACTGTCACTGGCAGGTCTAAAGGACGCCAGCGTCAAAGATATGATTGAAGTTGTGACCGAAGACCGCTTCGCGATTCCTAGCGACGATGTCCGTTTAGTGATTGAGAGCCCTGGCGAATACGGCGTTGCCGATTTCGATATCCACGGTATTCCTGCCCAGCGTCACTTGGACAGTGAAGCAGATCCAAAAGCTTCAACGATGTATCGTATTCAGTTTGGTGATCTAAAAGTCGCCCTACTCGGTAATATTTACGAGAAACTCAACGAAGAGCAGCTCGAACGGATTGGCATCATCGATATTCTCATTATTCCTGTTGGTGGCAATGGCTACACGCTGGACGCGACTGGTGCAGCGACGATTACTCGTCAAATTGAACCGCGCGTCGTCGTACCGATCCACTACGCAGATTCAGGCGTAAAGTATGAAGTACCCCAAGGCGAACTGGACCTGTTCGTCAAAGAACTCGGGGCGCCGGTCGAAGAGACTACCAAGTACAAGGTAAAGGCGGCCAGTGCGTTGCCACCAGTACTGACCATCGTGAACGTTACCCGCAGCTAGTTGGTAATCGTCAGAATAAAAAACCTCCGAGAGATCGGAGGTTTCTTGTGCCAGACAAGTGTTAGGCGATAACATCACCTTTTTTAAGGATGCCTTTTTTCTTGAGTGTACGAATCGTACTTGCGGCAATCACAAGCGTTACTTTCTCGCCATCAACCATAAAAGTTTTCTTTTGGAGGTTAGGTTTGAAAACGCGGTTGGTGCGTCGCAAAGAGAAGCTAACATTGTTGCCAAATTGCTTTCCTTTACCAGTGAGTTCGTCTCGTGCAACCATTACTATATTTCCTTTTCCTTAAACGTCCTTAGACAATGGTACTCATTTTAACCCTTTTGAGCCTGATAGTCAAGCTGTTATAATAGAGAAAGTGAATATTGACTTAGTATATTTAGGAATTGCCCTCGGTGTCATTCTGATTTCGATGACGCTTCACGAGGCGATGCACGCCTTTACGGGCTATTGGTTGGGTGATGATACGGCCAAAAGAGAGGGCCGGTTAACACTTAACCCCTTAAAGCATATCGATCCGTTCCTTTCGATCATTCTTCCCCTGGGCCTCGCGTTAGTAGGTGCCCCTATCTTTGGTGGCGCTAAACCAGTCCCATTCAACCCCGACAGGGTGAGGGGTGAAGAATGGGGAGCAGCGCTGATTGCGATCGCCGGGCCACTGACAAATCTGTTGATCGCCTTTGTATTCTTTGGTATCTGGGTCGTCACGGGGCAGTTATCGCCAATGACAAACATGCTTGGCTTGATCTTGATGACCTTTGTCAGCGTAAACCTCGGCTTCTTCATCTTTAATATCATCCCATTCCCGCCACTGGATGGTTCGCGCGTGATATATGCGCTGGCGCCTGAATTTGTTCGTAAAGGCATGCGTTTCATCGAGCAATACGGCATTATCTTTATTTTTGCGATTGTACTACTGGCTAGCCCCTACATCTCCGCTCTGATGAGTGGGGGAATGCAGTTCTTTTTGGACGTGTTCATGACAATATTCCGTGTCAGCTAGATAGGACGGGTGTATAATAAGAGGGATCCAGAGGGTCAATAACCTAGGTTCATATGATTTTCCGATATCATATGATTGGGAAGCCAAATGGTCAGTCTGTGCGCAGATTGATTGCGGTCAACCACCTTGCATGAACGCGGGGAATATCATAACGCCTAGGCTGCCCTTGGGTCACCTGAATTACGAGTCATCTAATACATAGCCGAGAATTTTGCTTGTCGCCGGAAGGCGATTTTTTTGTTATTATATAGGCATAAACAATACGAGATATCATTAAACAAACATGAAACAACGTCTATCAGTTCGGGCGATCATTAATGAGAGTGGTAAGGCTCTGGTTCTACGACGTGCCAATGGTCGGCCAACAATCCTTGGAAAATATGAACTTCCGGGTGGCAAGCTTGCCTATAACGAGCAGCCCGAAGACGCCCTGCGGCGTTACCTTTACGATGATGCTGGCGTCCACATTAAGTCTACTCAACTATTCGATGCCGTGACCTATATCGATCATGATGATCGCGGTATTCAGTATGCCGTGATAGTCTACATCGTCACCCCAACACCCGATCATCACCCGATTCGACTCAGTGGGAACTACGATAAATACAAATGGCACTCGATGTCGAACAAACAACAATATGAATTGACCGATTTGACCCAGTTACTGTTAGGTATCCTACAGCAAGAAGAAATAACAGATCAGACACTGAGTGTTGTAAAAGCTAATGATGTTAAAAACTCATCGAAAGATGCTATCACCATCTTTTCTGATGGGGGGTCGCGGGGCAATCCTGGGCCGTCTGCAGCTGGCTTTGTCATTCTAAATGCCAACCAAGAAGTTATTGAGCAAGGTGGTGAGTATTTGGGCATTACAACTAATAATCAGGCTGAATATCACGGCGTTCGGATTGGTCTGGAAAAGGCCATCGAACTAAAATACAAACGCGTTGGTTTCAAAATCGACAGCTTGTTGGTGGTCAATCAAATGCGTGGATTCTATAAAATTAAGAACCGTGAGCTATGGCCGATACATGAACGAATTCGTGAATTAATGAAGAATTTTGATGAGGTGACGTTCACTCACATCCTGCGTGAATTTAACCAATTAGCTGACGGTATGGTCAACAAGACCCTCGATGAGCACGCTCGACAAAAAGAAAGCACTACCATATAATACCCTCGGGCAGTTCGTTAGACGATCGCTTGCCTGAAAGGGTAAGAGGAAAGTCCGGGCAGCGTAGGATAATGACAGTTGCTAACGGCAACCGGGGGCAACCCTAGGGAAAGTGCCACAGAAACAAAACTACCCTGTAAAAGGGGCAAAGGTGAAATGAGTGGGGTAAGAGCCCACAGCGTCGCATGGTGACATGCGGAGAAGGTAAACCCTGTCAGCTGCAAGGAGATCGGCATAAAAGAGCTATCCGCTCGTCGGTCGTCACCCGCTTGATCCTAAGAGCAATCTTGGGGCTAGATAGATGGTCGTCCACGACAAAACCCGGCTTACAGGCGGACTGTCCAACTAAAAAATCACCCTTCTACGGAGGTGATTTTTTTAATATAAAACGCGAAATATAGGCTTAACAAAAAAACCATCCTAGGTTTCCATAGACCGTTACGCGCCTTACATACTCATGTATGTAAGGGCTGCACTTCGCTTTTAGTCTATGTCAACCTAGGATGGTTTTTTGTCTGGAAGTTTATTTAACTTTTAATTAATACCTCAAAAGTATAATGAGTGAATATTAGTCAGATACGGATATGAAACAAAAAATAGCTGTTATTATCTCTAGCACGATAAAACCCCATCCCGAGCAACACGAGATTGAGGTCGCTTGGATATTAGCCAAACATTACCGATGTACTGTTGAATTCTTGAACCCAACGCGAGGTTACAAAACCAAGACCGCTGATATCGTTATGGACGGTTTGATGTGGGAAATTAAGAGCCCAATTGGCTCATCTCGGGGTACTGTTGAAAATCAGTTCAAGAGGGGATTGAACCAGTCGCGGTATATCCTTATTGATAGTAGGCGGACAAAATTGAATGAAGAGGTGATGCAAAAGCGGATAAAGCTATCGATACAGAAACATTCGCGTATGAAAAGGGTAATTTTCATATCTAACAAGGTGAAGTTATTGAGTTTTTAAAATAGCATGAGTATAATTGGTGATAGGAAAGGCCGGGCAGTCTCACTGGGACAGTCAAAGGAGCATTCCTAGGTATTATCAATCTGAATAAACATGACTCACAAAAAAACCATCCTAGGTTGACATAGACTAAAAGCGAAGTGCAGCCCTTACATACATGAGTATGTAAGGCGCGTAACGGTCTATGGAAACCTAGGATGGTTTTTTGTTAAGGTGAACGCTTCAATAATAAGGAGTGAAGAGATTATTTAACGCTTTTGGTGACAATCGCGGTAAATGCAGCTGGTTCGCTAACAGCCAGTTCAGCTAATACCTTGCGGTCCAGTTCAATCTTTGCGGCTTTGAGGCCGGCGATGAACTTACCATAGGTAGTGCCTTCTTGGCGAGCGGCAGCGTTGATACGAGTGATCCAGAGGGCACGTAGGTCGCGTTTGCGGTTACGGCGGTCCCTGTAGGCGTATTCAAGCGCACGGGTAACCGCTTGCTTTGCAAGGCGGAAACTACGGGTGCGGTTGTGCTGCATTCCCTTAGCGGCTTTTAAAATCTTATTGTGGCGGGCGCGTGCGGTGACGCTTCGTTTAACTCGCATAATTAAATTCCGTCTCCTAAATTCCTAAGGCTCGTTTAATATTTCGGGCGGTACCACCGGTAACAATACCAGTAGTATGAATGGCTCGTTTGCGACTCTTACTCTTCTTTGAAAGAAGATGAGCGCCAAAAGCACGACGACGGGTCAATTTACCAGTACTGGTAATCTTGATCCGTTTTGCGGTACCTTTGTGGGTCTTTAACTTTGGCATTATTTACTCCTTATTACGACGCTGAGGTTGCGTCCAGCCATTTGTGGCTCATGCTCAAGAACAGCATCGTTTTCTAGAAGGGTAGCGATCTTTTCGATCATCACGTATCCCAGCTCTTTGTGCGCCATCTCGCGACCGCGGTAAAAAATTTGGATACGGACTTTGTGTCCTTCGGTTAAGAACTCACGTACTTTGCGAAGCTTGATTTCTAGGTCGCCCTGTCCAATCTTTAGCCCAAATCGCATTTGTTTGAGTTCACCAGCCTTGTTGCTGCGGCGGTTTTTCTGCGCCTCTTTCATCTTTTGGTACTGATATTTGCCCCAATCGACGATTTTTGCAACCGGTGGTACGGCACCTGGAGAAATCTCAACCAAGTCTAGTCCGGCTTCCTGTGCGGCCTTGAGCGCGTCTGCACGACTCAAAATACCGAGTTGTTCACCGTTTTGTCCGATAACGCGCAGTTCAGTAGCCCTGATCTGATCGTTAACACGAATTGACTGATTGATTGTGATCTCCTTATATACCTATGAGTACTGTTCTCTCGCGTGTTACTCGCTAGCTATTTTATCAAAAAACGTCAGAGATAACAAGGGGTAGGTGACGGTTACGTTTTCAGACCGGTCCGAAATTGCAGGGCCTCGGCGATATGTTCGGGTGTAATGGTGGGATGTTTTGCTAGGTCGGCGATCGTCCGGGCGACCTTGATAACTTTGAAATAGCTGCGGGCACTCAACTGTAAACGTTCGGCCGCCTGAACTAAAAATGTACGGGCGTTGTCGGTAAGTCGAGTGTAGTTTTTTACTTGGGAGGACGATAAAGAGGCGTTGTATAAAATGCTACTTTTGTATCGAAGTTTTTGTTGTTCTCGTGCAGATGTTATTTCCCGTAACACTTTATAATGTTGATTTTTATGCAACGTATTTTGTATGAACAACGAAGTTGTTGGAAGCTTTGAAACGGAAATAACCATGTCGATACGGTCTAATAATGGCCCGGATAGTTTCTTTTGGTAGGACAGAATCTGAGACGGTGAACAGTCGCAAGCATGGGTCGGATCACCCAGATATCCGCAGGGGCAGGGGTTCATCGTCGCTACTAACATGAAGTCGGCTGGGTAGGTAACCCGGCTTCCGGCGCGAGCAATCGACACTATTTTATCTTCCAGTGGGCCACGTAAGGATTCAAGTACCGAGCGGGCGTATTCCGGTATTTCGTCGAGAAATAGGACGCCCAGATGAGCAAGGCTAATTTCACCCGGACGTGGTCGAGCGCCACCCCCGATGAGTGCGAGTGAACTGGCGCTGTGATGGGGCGCACGAAACGGCCGATCGCTGACGATCGACCCCTGTATCTCGCCGGCTAAGCTGTAGAGTTTCGTGACTTGTAGTTGTTCGTCGAATGACAGAGGTGGTAATAGCCCAACTAGTGCTTTTGCAAGCATCGTTTTACCCGCACCCGGTGGGCCGTGCAATAACAGATTATGACGGCCGGCCGCAGCGATAGTGAGGGCACGTTTTGCCTGATCTTGGCCATGAATATCGTTGAGGGTGACCGCTGACGAGGCTTGTTTTAATGGGGGTGGACTATACGTGGATGGTTCGAGGAGATTGATACCCTTGAGGTGAAGGTATAGTTCGGTAAGGGTAGCGACGCCGAACACCTCGATCCCCTTTACGAGACCAGCTTGGGGAGCATTCTGAAGGGGAAGAAATACCCGTGTGTTGTCCGAGGTTCGAGCGATTTCAGCGAGGTTAATGGCGCCTTTGATCGGACGTATGGTGCCATCTAGGCCCAATTCGCCAGCGAATAATGCATTATTCACCTCTGTTTGTTTGAGCTGGCCACTAGCGACGAGGATAGACAGGGCGATCGGGAGGTCAAAATGGGCACCATCCTTAGGTAATTCGGCCGGTGCAAGATTAATCACAAGTTTCTTGGCTGGAAAGGGAAGTAAAGAGTTCGTAATCGCACTCCTGACCCGTTCACGGGCCTCGTCAACGGCCTTGTTACCCATACCGACGATCTGAATGCCAGGTAACCCCTGTTTTGCGTCTGTTTCGACCGCTACAAGGGCTCCGTCAAAGCCAATCAATGCCACCGTATGAATAACTGCCACCATATTCTCAGTTTAAATTAAGCTACACTAGTAAATCAAGAGCAAATTTGCTATAATCAGAAAGGTCGTGGGGCTGACATAGCTTCGACGAGAGGACATTAACAGGTTATTTTGCAAGCCGATCGCACACGTAATGTGCATTTTTTAACTGCAAACACATTTGCATCAGTCAAAGAATACCTACAAGGTAAAGCCACAGCTTTTGCTGAACTTTTCCAAGTTCGCTCTTTGGCGTCAGTTACCGCTTAATTGAGGTGACCATCGATTATTCTCGAGGTAGCATAGAGAATACGGTGTTATAAGTATGCCACTTACCCTTATTCCGGGCAGCTGCGGAACTAGGGGACAGTTTTCAGCGCGACAAACCAGCCGTTTTTGTTTAGATCTCAGGCAGGGGCGTCGTTAAAACGTAATCTAAACTATGCTTGTAGACAAATAACAGGTTACCTTTCGGACCCGGGGGCAGTACCCGGCAGCTCCACCAACATGATTAATACATAGCCGCTCGTAATGGGCGGCTATGTATATTCCAAACGCTATATATGGGGGAAATGGGGTAAATAAAAACGATCGCCTGCGAGGAACGATCGTTTTTCGTGGAGTTTTTTTCGTGTTTTTTGTTTTTGGCCCTGCATAATTAATTTATTCAGAGGCTACCCC
>JBAQNZ010000017.1:0-80046 GCA_049304275.1 Candidatus Microsaccharimonas sp.
TCTCACCATTCACTTCATCTTCGGTGTATGCTGCGCTCAGCACTGCCATTACCGTGCGTTCAACGCCAAACGATGGTTCGATTACATGAGGGACGAATTTCGTCGTTGTTCCCTTGATCAAATAATCCATGCTTTTACCGGTCGCATTCTGAATGTTCATAAGATCAAAATCAGTACGATACGCCAGCCCCAGTAGTTCTTCCTTACCAATAGGAAAATCAAATTCAAAATCAATCGTCCGCTTGCTGTAGTGTGCGCGGTCGGCTTCTTCAACTTCTAATTCGTGAACACTCTCGGCTGGTAAACCAAGGGCCTCGGTCCACTTCCAGACTTGTTGGCGCCAATGCTCGAATGACTCTTCCCATTTACTTGGGTCAACGAAATATTCGATTTCCATTTGTTCAAATTCGCGGCTACGAAAAATAAAGTCACGCGGGCTAATTTCATTACGAAACGCCTTACCTTGCTGTGCTAAACCAAAGGGTAAATCTGGGTAGAAACTATCCAGAACATTTTTGTAGTTCGTGAAAATTCCTTGGGCGGTTTCAGGGCGTAAATAGCTAATACTCGTATCATCATCGATCGGGCCCACGGTCGTTTTGAACATCATATTAAAGGTTCGCACTTCCGACAGCGCATTACCATTCGGACTTTTAACATCGTTATCTTTAATTAATTGAGACATTTGTTCAAGGCTAAGGCCGTCAACCTTATGACCCGCGTCTTTTAGTAAATGGTCGGCACGGAAACGCTGTTTTGTTTCAAGGTCTTCAACCAACGGGTCAGTAAATGTATCAACATGTCCACTCGCCTGCCATACCTTTTGATTCATCAAAATTGCCGCATCAATGCCATACATATCACTGCGGTCGTCAACGAACATCTTCCACCATAACTGCATAATGTTTCGTTTTAATGCTACGCCTAATGGACCGTAGTCCCATGTACCACTTAATCCGCCATAAATATCCGAGCCGGGAT
Organism: Candidatus Microsaccharimonas sp.; assembly: GCA_049304275.1. Classification (GTDB taxonomy): domain Bacteria; phylum Patescibacteriota; class Saccharimonadia; order Saccharimonadales; family Saccharimonadaceae; genus Microsaccharimonas. The sequence goes on from JBAQNZ010000017.1 coordinate 982, forward strand.
AAATAAAGCCACGTCGTTTCGCCAGCGAAACAATCTGTTCCATTTTTTGATGTTGATCACTCATAACTTGGGTTCATTATACCACGAGTCAACCACTACCAATGGGCCTCTTCGTCTCTGTTGTAACATTGACTTTTCATATCAAAAGATGTATAATATCTCCGTACTCACCCATCCACCGAGAGAACCGGAGCACCATGACAACCAGTACGAACCAAGGCTCGCCGTACGGCGGGCTGATGACCTTGGGGATCAGCCAGTTCAACACCAGCGACTTTCCTCAGGCGATCAAGACGTTCAACCTCGCCTACGAGACCACCAAGGACTCGCAGGAAAAGGCCAACGCCCTTCACCAGCTCGGCCTGGTCTATACCAAGACCGGGCAACTGAAGAAGGCGATGCGAACGCTCGATCAAGCGGACGTGCATGCGCTGATCCTCGACAACGAGGCGCACCACGCTGACCTTCTGCGCGATCGCGCCTGGGTGTACCTCATGCGATACCAGCGCAACCCGCTGGCTCGCTGGGTCGGCAACGCCCACCTCGAGGATGCCAACGAGCTTCTCCTCGAGTCCTGGGAGATCCTCAGCCGTCTCGAACAGTTCGAGAAGGCGGCAGTCTCGCAGTCCTACCTCGGCCGGATCGAGCTGCTTCGCGGTGATTACCGCACAGCAACGCTCATCTTCGACCAGATGGACGACGAGATCACCAGCGAGGACTCGCCCGACCTCACCTATCTGCTGAATCTGCGGATGTGGCGACTGCGGGCGACCACGGACAAGGCCGAGCGCCGTCTCCTGCTAGAGGACATCCTGCCCCTAATCAAGAAGACGGGGCAGACGTCCCGCTCCCTCGAGATTAAGGTCATCATGTTCGGCGGCGAGCGACTGTACCGGGTCCTGCAGTGGATTCCGGCACCGATCGAGCGCCTGATCAGGAAGATCCTGGGAAAGTGAAGTACCCCACGGGGCCTGGGCTGCAGTTGCAGTTCGGGCCCCTTTCCCATTTGTAGACTAGTTAACCGCCGCGTGTTCTCGGGCAACCGTAAAGCACACTGGTAATATTGCCTCAACTCCTCCGATTTGAGCCAATATTTTCAGTGATTTTGTCGAGATTAAGCGTAATAATTTAATGTGTTCGGACGTGATCTCACCACCTGGTCGCTCATCCAAGCCTTGTTCACCAACGTCATACCGATATTGGGTGTCCGACCGAAGCTTGTTACCGTTAATATCTAGGTCGAGATTTAAGTCGTGTCCCAGTAGTGCCGCGTAACGGATATAAAACCACGCCTGAATCATATCAAGATCAATTGTTTTTGAATCAAGCCCCATAAATATTTCAGACAACAAGTCGTACCACTCTGGCTCATCGACCGTTTCACTTGCCCGAGCAACTAATTTGACGGCCAAATACCCGAATTGTAATCGGTCATAATCTTCGATAATGTGACGATAAAAATGAACCAGCCGCGCTGAGGTTAAAATACCCAACTCGCCCTTGCCTTCACCCAGTACCACATCACTGATTGCAAACAGTTCAATACCGCCAGCTAGTTTGCTTTTCTCGCGGCGCACCCCACGCGCCATAACGGCCCGACGACCATCAGGAGTTAATAGCTGTAAGATTCGATCTGCTTCACCATAGTTTGTTCGGCGTAAGATAATTGCTCGCGTTTGAATGGTTTTCATAGTTCAATACTCCGCACTGCCGCCACCAAATCTTCGGGTCGCATGCTGCTCTTATCTATAATTCGCCGAACGCCGTAACTACGAAGATCCTCGAGTTTTAGATGTTCAGCCATATTCGTACACAGAATAATCGGCAATTCGCCGGTGTCTTTATAGGACTGTAGTTCGTGCAACAGCGCAAACGCTGTCCCCCCCGTTAGTAACACATCCAGTATCACGACATCTGGCTTATCGTCATCGATCTTTACAATGGCTGACGGCGCATGAGGCGCATGGACCACTTCGTAGCCGGCCTCTTCAAGTGTCCGGAGCTCTAGTTCTGCTAACCACGGATCATCTTCGACTAATAATACTTTTGTCATAATAAGCTCAATTGTTTCGATGCTTGTAAATCAACATAAAAGGTCGCCCCATTACGGTGACGAGTGGCACCAATCGTCCCATTCATCGCTTCGGCAAATTGACTGGCGATAAACAGCCCTAGTCCGCTGCTTTGTGGTCGGGCGTGGATTGATTGCGGTGCCTTTGCTAATTTCGTTTGAAGTTTTCGCCACATATCACTTGATAGTGCTGGACCATAATCACGCACACCAACGCGAATCATACCACTCGATCGGAGTGCTTGGATCTGCAACGATACCACGCTACCGGGTTCACTATAGTGAAGCGCATTGTCGCTAAAGTTCATCAGAATACGTCGCAGCAAATCCCGATTCGCTACCAGTAATAGCGGGTGGGTTCGGTGGCTAAATGACACCTGCCGGTCATGAGCAGCAAATAATGGTTTCAGTTCACTCACAATATCACGGCAAAGTTGTTCGGGATTAATCGGTTCCAATTCAAAGAGTGCATCTTCGAGGCGAGCCGAGCGTGTCAGGTCACTTGTCAGACGTAGGGCTCGTTCACTCGTCAAGGTAATTTGTTCAAGCAAACGACTTCGCTCGCTGTCAGATATGTCAGTGTTTTCGAGGCGCAAAGCCAGCTGTCGTACGAGTGCCAGAGGCGCTTTTAGCTCATGTGCAGCTGCAGTCAAAGAAGGGATCTCGTACCCCTGCTGATCAAACCCTTGCCCTAACTTCCCCTCTCCGGTCGTCATGTACCTATAGTACCACCGCATCAAGTACTGTGGCAAAGATGAGCGTGTTGGATTATTTATTAAACGTAATCGTTGTAATTAAAGCATCGAAATCAGCTTTGAATGTATCGGCGTCGGTACGGATCGTAACCGTCTTGTCACGAATTTTAAAGATGACTGCCGAACCTCGAATGTTCTTCGAAAAACTTCCATCCAGACGCGTGCCATTTTGATCGTCAGCCTTAATAGAACTCGTCGTCAAATCACCCTTACTTACGAGTGACGTGTAGCTACTTACCACTTGATCGTAGTCTTTCTCTTCAATGGTTACTCGCAAGGCATATTGCTGAGCTGGAAGTACTGTGGGAACTGATACTGGATTCAAATAAGCCTCGTAGTTTCCCCCATTTGAGGCATCTTTAGCAACATACACGCTCCAAGTTTTTGGATAATCAAACGATACGCGACCGTAATCTTCCGGACCAACAAACTGTCGGTTCGGTTGCTTATCACGTTCGAGAAATTTTGCTTCGTCAGCATCGGCTTGTTCTTTTTTAGCAATAGAAACTGCATCGGCGACTTTAGTGTCAACATTATCCTTTTGATCAAAGTAGTTAACCAACGCCCATATCATGAAGCCAAGTGCGATAACTGTCGTCACGATAAAGACAATCATTAAAATAAATACAACGTTCACACTTCGACGTGGTGGTTGCGGCATCATTGGCATTTGAGGCATACCCGTAGATGGATTCATATACCAGTCATTATACTTGTGCTTGTTCAGGCTGTAAAGGACGGAACACGTACAGTGTATAGGCGTCGAGTGCCCTGCTGACCGGTCGATCCTTCAGTGGGCTACCATGGCATAGTAAGGTCAATGGACGTCCCAGTCGATTTGCTTCGCGTTGAATAAATTTCGCTAGGCGTTTACTATCGCGACTGACCGAAAATATATAGACCACCGTTGTTTCGCTTGGTAGTTTTGTGCGCCAAAAATTTGCCGTCACGACACTCACCTTTTTATGTCGTCGGGATAGCAAGCGCGAAATAAAAACGAGAAGTGGATTAATTTCATAACCAATTGCCCGCGCGCCGTAACTCGAGGCGATGCGAAGCACCATGCCATCACCGCTGCCAATATCTATCAATGTATCCTTTTTACCTAATGGATATAATTTCTCAAAGGCTCGTCTGACATACCTTCGCTGGCTCGGAACATACGGCGCACCGAAAAACGCGCCGAAGCTAAACGCCATAATAATAACGATCAACACCCAAAACCAAATCACCTACGTCTCGCTATCGAATTTTTTCTTAACGACTTTTATGTCGTTTTTCAGCTTCGACAAATCTTTTTCGATCTCGTCAGCTAGTTTCTCGGCTGACTTAAATTTTTCGAGGGCATCCTCTAGTTTGAATGACGCACCCTGAAACCAGCCTACTAATTCGGAAAGTTCAGTTAGTTTTTCTTGGACTGATTTATTTTGCTCTGACATCTTTTACCTCCGCTGTAAGTATTGTTTTAAATGTTTCGATCTCGACTGATGCACCGACTTTTTGGTCACCACGCAGCAATGCATAGCCCCGCTGTAATACATTTTCTGGATTCAGTTGAGAGATCGCAACGCGCAGCACACCTAGTCTTTCAAATGTATCATCAAGTTTTTCACGGGTTCGTCGAAAAGCGGCTTCCAGATTTTCTCGCGTCTGCTGTGAATACTGATCAATCGCTCGGGTCATCACGAAACTTAGCGAACTGGTTTGTTGACGAACACTGCGAATAATCTCTCGTTTGTCGGGAACAAGTATCTCGGCAGCATTCGTTGGCGTTGCCGCCCGCACGTCAGCCGCCAGGTCGACCAATGTCGTATCGACTTCGTGCCCTACTCCAACCAACGTCGGGATACGACTCTCAGCAATCGCCCGTACAAGTGGTTCATCATTAAAGGTCGCGAGGTCGTCGGCACTTCCACCACCACGTACCAACACCAACACTTCAGGTAGTACTTCCAGTCCGTTGAAATAATGAATCGCCCGAATGATTTGATCAGGTGCGCTATCGCCCTGCACTTGCACGTGCGCAACGTCAACATTCAATCCACCCCAACGATTATTTATAATCGTAACGAAATCGGTATAGCCGGCTGCTTCAGTACTGGTCACGACCGCAATATGTTTCGGAACGGTCGGCAGTGATCGTTTGCGATCAACGGCGAACAGTCCCTCGGCATCGAGTTTGGCTTTTAGTAAATCGAAGCCTTTTTTAATCGCCCCCTCACCACTGGGACGAATCGATCGAATCGTCAGACTGAATCGACCCCACTTTGTCAGTTTTGGTGAACCCTGAACGACAACTTTCATGCCATTTTCAATCGGCACTCGTAGTTGCCATAATGTCATGAAACAATCGACCGAAGATTCGTCGTCTTTTATTTTAAAGTAGACCCATTTTCCTTGACTAACCTTAAATTCCGACACCTCACCTTCCACCCCCACATTCGGATAGGCATATTCGAGTGTTTGGTTGGTGAGGGCGACGAAATCGCTGACGCTAAGAAGTACGTTTTCCATACTTCACTACCGTAAATTGATAGAACAAATAGCCAAACAGGACTGTACCTAGTACTAACGTCACACGCGCCAGTAATGTTCCGGCAATCGCCACGTTTGCAGGGACCTGACCCGAGGCGAGGAAAGTGATCATAATGGTTTCATATACCCCCGCCCCACCCGGTGTAAACGCAAGTGCTCCTGCTAACGAAGCGAGGCCAAAGGCAACGAATAACAGCGCAGGGTTGACCGTAAAGCCAAGCGCCCAGAATGAAATCCAAATTAACGCAACATCTGCCAAGTTCGCCAAGATCGCCCAAATAAATGGACGAATTAAAATACGTCGATCACGACGAATCGCCAAATAGTCATCGTGCAGATCGCCAAAGAATGTCAGGAAGGTTGCGATCTTTACTATATTTTTCTTGCGACCACGTGTCACAAACCTCACAACCTTATTTGAAACTTTTGTTAACCATGATGAAAATGATTCCAATTTTCGCTTGTTTGCAATCAGGACAATACCGCCAATCGTCACGCCAATACTAAGGACTGCTAGTAGGATCGATAGAAGTAAGATGACTCGGTCGATCTTGTGATCCACAATCAACATCACCACCGCTACAATCAAAATCAAAATGAAACTAAGGAAGGTCAACATAAATCGGACGATCTGTGACATCGCCGAACGACCAACACTCACTTTGTGCTTGCTTAGTACCCAGCCCATGTATGAAAAGCCAGCAACTCCCCCACTCGGTAATACGTGATTCACAAAATTGAGCTCCAGCGCAATCCGGGCCATACGCCAATGTGACATATCTTTCAAATCACCCTTTGAACGAAGATAAGAGAATATCATTCCACCGGTCGCATAGTAACTAAATAACTGGACAGGGATAAGGAGAAGCAGGATCCATGGATTGACTTTGTCGAACAAATCCCAGGCTTTGACGATCTCGGGCCACGCTAAAATAACTACTACCCCAAGGAGAATCAATGTGATGATCGATAACCATCCTCTTACAGACATCCTAAATCGCATATGCCCTCATTATAACATCAGGTATAATAAACCTATGTACATCGCCATCTTGGGACGCCAGCCCGCTCTTTCTATTGCAGAACTCGAGCGCGTATACGGGCACGTCGACTGGTTCTCTGAAGAATCGGCTCTTGTCGAGACCGATTCGATCAACATCGAACGCCTAGGTGGCACTCAAAAAGCTGGCCGAGTTACCATTGAATTCTCTGGTGGTGATTGGCGTCGTGTCAGTATGAAGATCGTCCAACACTACAGCAAACTATGGGCGGAGTATGAGGGGAAACTGACCCTCGGCATCAGCGCCTACGGCTTTGACACCTCAATTCGTGAAGTACAAAAGACTGGCCTACTGATCAAATCGAAGCTCAAAGGCTCGACAGCCAGCCTTCGCCTCATTCCCAACCAAGATCTCGTCCTTAGTACTGCCACCTCACATCACAATAAACTTGGCTTGTCAGGGAACAAGATCGAACTGATCGTCGTTCGTGGTCGCAATGGTATTATTGTTGCCGAAAGCACCGGTGCACAAAACATCACCGCCCTGGCTGCCCGTGACCAGGGTCGACCTCGCCGTGACGCCTTCGTGGGTATGCTCCCACCAAAACTTGCCCAGATCATGATCAACCTCGCCGGTGTATCATCGGGGCGTATCCTCGACCCTTTCTGTGGTACGGGCGTTATCCTACAAGAAGCCCGACTCCTTGGCTATGATGCCTATGGCACCGACCTTGCTGAAAAAATGGTTAGCTTTAGCAAAGACAACCTTGCCTGGTTGGATGAACATCACGGCACCTCAACATCCTACGTCGTTGAAGCGGGCGATGCTACCGACACGACGTGGAAAAAACCGATTGATGCCGTCGTTGCCGAAACGTACTTAGGCCAACCGTTTAGTGCTCCGCCGTCAAGCTCTAAATTAGCCGAAGTCCGTGGCAACTGTAATCATATTATCAGTGAATTCTTAAAAAATCTGGGGCCTCAACTCACTTCTGGCACCCCTGTCGTACTTGCCATTCCGGCATGGAAAGACGTGTATAATCAATTTACTCACCTGCCACTTGTTGGCAAACTTGAAACACTTGGGTTCGAGCAAGTAAAGCTACACACTGTTCACTCGGACGAACTTCTCTACTTCCGGCCTGACCAGGTCGTCGCCCGCGAACTACTGATTCTAAAGAAGAAATAAGCCGTCTACGGTCGCGCTTGTAATTCTATAGCCATATAGGCCTGTACTGACACGACACATAAAAGAAAAATAGCAATACCTATGAGTATTACTGTTTTTGATAGTGTAGATGATATCGATTGCTTTTTCATGATGTGCCCTCCTTGCCGAATGTCAGAATCTGGACACACAAAACCCGCCACAAGGCGGACCGGTTTTACGGGCCCCATGAAAGTTTCCTCACATGACGCGTAAACGAACCTGATGACGGGATCAGTATTGTTTACGCGATTTGCAACCATATCTCATCATAAAAACGATGAGGGTTAGGTTGATGCCAAATTGTGACGCGCCCAAAGGGATCGCTTACCATTGATTGTAGCATAGCGATCGTTAAATAATCCTTAACTCTCAACAGAGTAATACGTGCTTCGTAGCTCTTGACTCTGTCCCCTGTTTCCTGTACAATCGAACGAGTTGATTTTATAAATCTAAGGAGCAATGAATGTCACACGTTAAAGCAGGTGGTTCAAGTAAAAACAACCGCAACAATGCCGGACAGCGTCTTGGTGTTAAGCGCTTTGGTGGCCAAACCGTCTCAACTGGTGAGGTACTAGTACGACAAACTGGTAGCACAAAAGTTGCTGGCCCTGGAACGTTTTTGAGCCGCAATTACACCATCCATGCCGCAGTAGACGGCGTTGTTACCTTCTCTAAGGTAAAAAAGACTCGTTTCACCGGCAAAACTACTGCCCGAACTCAAGTCAGTGTTGTTAGCGCAGTATAATCCAATTTGCGCTTGATTATAAAAAACTCCCTGGATGGGAGTTTTTTATTCTATGCCTCTTTTTTGACCCGCGCTCGCTAGTTGGGCCCTCATTCCAGTCAACGTACTCGAAATCGAACCAGATACAAATACTCCTTGTTGATCCGCTACTAAACCTTTAATCTGGCCAACAACACTGGCGATCTCTTCCGGATCAAAGAATCCTCGTGCAGCCGTCTGATCCATCTCATTCAGGTGAGCCATTATGCCCTGTATTCGCCTAGCTTTCTGCTCCAGCTTCTCTCGCGCTGCGATAGGCGTATCCAGAAACTCGGTCAATGAACCACTTAATGTTTTTAGATCAGCTTGTAGCTCAGCAGAATCAGCATGTAGTTCATCTGGTACTTGTTCATCTGGCTTTTTGTGGGCTTCAGCACCCAAATGTTGCTCAAAAGTCACATCGATATCTTCCAGCTCACCCACCACCGTATCAATTTCATTCTTAACCGATTTTGCGGCGTTCTTTATCTGTTCGAACTCTCCCTGCTGATCATCAATGGCTCGTTGGAGAAGATTGTAGCTATCTTGCAACTCATTATTCAACCTACTAAGACTTGTTCGTACAGCTGGCGTCGGGTAATCTTCGATATGAGTAAGCATAGATGTGATCTTTGCCACTTCAACACCATTCGATAAACCATTGACGACTGAATCGATTTCTCCGGCTGAGTTCTCGATCCGAGTAATACCCTGGTTAACCGCGCTCCGAACGCCCTCGAAGGTGTTGTTAACTCGTCGATCGTATTCGTACTTACCGTCGTGCGCAATCTCTTCAAGAGTCGGCTCTTTCGATTTCTCGACTTCAACTTTTTGCTCAACCTCTTCGGGTTCCGATACTTCTAACTCTGCCGGAACACCCTCGGTTTCTAATTCCGCGTCAGCTTCCGCTACTAGTTCAGCCTCTGGCTCGGCGAGTGCCTCTGCCTCTTCGGTATCTGCGACAATTTCTTCCGGCGTAACATCTTCAACAAATAGCGACGCCTTGTCGATACTGGCTTCCATCGTAAATTCATCTGATCGTTCGGCTAATTCAGCCGCATCGACACCTGTCTCACCGACTTCTTTGACAATTTCCGAGTCTGGAACAAATTCAGGTTTCGCCTCGGCTTCGGGTCGTGGGAATACTCGTTCATTAAGTGCTTCGAAAAAAGCAACCGATGTCTTGTCATTGTTTATGAGGGCGTCAAACGCGCCGCGAAGGCCCTTTGTACCAGTAATGTACTGAAGAGCCGGAACTCCTGGATCATCTTCTTCTTTCGGACCGTGTGCAAATGCTCTGACAAATTCTTTTAATTGCGCATCAAATTTATCAGAGGTATAGACATGATTTTTACTTCCGACAATCTCTCCTTGATCAGCAGCGGCTGCGATATTCTTAAGAAAGCTCCGCATGTCGTCTATACGCATTTCAGCATCATCACTCTCGGTCGCCCGCTTGATCATTTCTGTCGACATATCAGCATACGGCGTCTTTGAGGGACGTTCTTGGGTCTTTTCGATGTCGTTGTCTGGATCGGTCATGTGTTTGTTTTAAACTCTTTTACGTAACGTTTGCGTGAGGGTTCTAAAGGTCGGCGGGTTTTTACTCCAGCATGCCGAGGTGGAATTTGACTCGTTCAATCACGTCACCAATGACCACCTGTGATTTAACGAGGTAATCGTTCACACCGAGTGATTCAGCCCGTTCCTTGTCTTTTGGCTGGCTAAGTGCGGTCAGCATGATGACACGAATATGAGCGGTCTCAGGGGTGTTACGGAGGATGTCGAGTACGTCAAAGCCACTGATCTTTGGCATCATAGCATCGAGAAGGATCAAATCAGGCTTGAACTGCATTGCAGCAGACAAAGCATCTTCACCATTGTTAACTTCTTTGGTTTCGAATCCCTCGATGTCTAATCGGGACTTGTAAACGGCGGCAAGTGCTTCGTCGTCTTCAACGAGGAGGATTTTTTTCTTTGCGTCCATATGGCATTTATTGTACTACAGTCACGAGGCAAAGCACAAGCGACTCTGGTACCCCTATTTCAGTGCTGCCTTTGCAGCGTCAAGTTGTGGATCACGTCCAGCATTGATATCGTCAGGTGTGATACTCACGGTAACATCCGGTGCAATACCCTGTTTCGATATATTTGCTCCGTTAGGTGTGTACCAACGGGCGACAGTTACTTTCAATTCAGCACCACCTGGAAGGTTCAATAGTTTCTGAACACTCCCCTTACCAAAGGTATTTTCACCGACTAATTTTGCGACCTTGTAGTCATGTAACGCACCTGCAACGATTTCACTCGCGCTTGCACTACTCGCATCCACTAGGACCACCGTGGGTAGTCCAGCAAGAATTGGGTCACGCCCCGTTCGCAGCTCATCGACAACTTGTCCGTTTGTTCGTTCGCTCACCACTATTTTGTTATCTAACCATAGGCCCGCAACGTCCTGTGCAGCGGTCACATAGCCACCGCCATTACCGCGTAGGTCGAGGACGACCGACTTAACACCCTTGCTCTTAAAGTCGCGTGCAGCGGCCTTTGCTAGCTCACTCGTTTGACTATCGAATCGGATGATCGTCAGTACGCCAACGCCGTCCTGAATCGTGCTATAGACACTTGGATTATTGATATTTGCACGGGTCAGTGTAAAGTCTTTCGTATCGGCCCCCCGTAGCACTGTCAATTTTACTGTCGTTCCGATGTCACCACGGATTTTACTAACAACTTGTTCAGTAGTTTGGTCACCGACGGCCTCGCCATTCACCGCAACAATGATGTCACCCACCATAATGCCCGCTTTTTCGGCCGGATTGTCTTTGAGTAAACGGACAACAGTTAAACTCTTGTCACGCATACTTAGTTCAACCCCTATGCCACCACCAATCGTGCCGCTGAGACTGTTGTCGAACTCTTCAGACTCTTTTTGGTTCAAATAGACGGTATATTCGTCGCCTAGTGAATCCACCATCCCTTTGTTTGCACCTTCAATTAAAGTCTTATCGTCGAGCGTACCATCATAGTTAACCTTTAGTAGCTGATAGGTTGTCTGTAGTGAAGATAGGTCAAGTGATCCAGCGTATGATTTCAATCCAAACATTGGCCCTATGGCAGAAAATATCTGGGTATTAAATGTTCCACCAATATACCCTAGCCCTGCTACAAATACGAACGCAACAATCCACACACCCGTAGGTATGCGGCGCACTTTGACTCCTCTTTTTCGACGATGGCTGACCATGATTCCCCTTTTTTATAAGCAAATAAACTACGCCCTATTATAACGCACTCTTGGTGGAGTGCGCTGATAAAAGTTATGCTTTTTTTGTCTTAAATAATTTTAACGTATTGATCAAAGACACTTTTGTCGAGCCACATTTCACTGTACATACCATACTGACCATTTATCTGCCAGTTATATTGGCTGACAAGAATCTGATTGCCATTTACTGCCTCAACCCAAGCAACGTGACCTGGGTTACCCCACATAACTGCAATCGAGCCTGCCTGTGGTGAGCTTCCCAAATCTTGATAGCCTGCCGCAATGGCATTTCGAGCAAAGTCGCCACCATTACCCCAGTTATAGTACTTACCTGTAACAGAGGCTACTTTCCAAGCTGCATAACTTGCACACTGACGGCAACCGTATCCTCGGCCATCTCCACCATTCCCGTCTTGACCGCCGTATGAATACCATCCGCCCGGACCACCCATTTGACAGTCGTTTGGTGCCCATAGTGACGTGTATGCGCCAAGCGAGCCGCTGTTTACCAGGCTATATCCACCCGAAGAGTTCGCACGGGCCGCTAGTGCAGCTTGTGCAGCCTTTGCTGCTGCAATTTGCGTTGCACTGCTAGCAATCAAGCCTTGGTACGTTGCTTCGTCGTTACGAGTCTGGGCTAGCAAGTTTGCTTGTTCATTTTCTTTGGCGACCAATGAGTCGCGGGCCGTCTTTTGTTCGTTCAGTACTTTCTCGACATCTACTTTTTGCTTGTCGAGTTTTGATTTCAGATCTTTGACCGTCTGGATTGTACTGCTCAGCTGGTCACGAATTGAACTACGGTAACTTTGTTTGTTAATAAAATCACTGATATTATCACTGCCCGCAAGCAACTCAATCGACGTTGTCTGTCCATCGATATATAAGTTTGCGAGTGTCGTGCCTAATGCGTCTTGATTCGACTTAATTTTCTTTTCTGTGTCGGCAATGTCAATAACCAGCTTGTCGTATTGACTCTGGCTCAAGTCCACTTGGGCTTGGAGGGCGTTCTTTTCGTTTGTAATCTGCGCAAGCGCATTCGCGAGTGATGCCGCTTCACCATTCAAACGGTCTGACTCTGCTTGGTAACGAGCCATATCAGCCTGCAACGCACGAATCTTGTCATCGTATTCATCAGCGGCGACAGGACTAACGAAATGAAAGCTGGTGACCGCAAAGACGGTAATAATCACCATAATAAGGGTGTTGCGGGCAATAATCGCAATGTTAGAGAGTGAAGCTGGTGTGGTGGTGCGCAGTTTCATAACTGTTCTCATAGTAGCATAAGCACAATGCTTCGTCAAGCTACAGCTTGAGGTAGCGGCGTGTCGCCATCAGAGACGAGATGATGCCAATGATCGCACCAATAACGATCATGGCGAGCAAGATAAATCCGGAGTAAAATACCAGTACATCGAGCGTCGGCTGAACAAGGAAATAGGCACCGAGTGACGGTGCAGACAGGAACATCATGCCATAACCCAATCCAGTCGCAATAAGGGCAGCAAAGAGTCCATAGACGACAGCCTCGACGACGAAGGGACCGCGAATAAACGAACGTTCCGCACCAATCAACTTCATCATATTAATCTCTTCTTTGCGGTTAAAAATAGCCATGCGAATTGTATTGAAGATGATTAACATCGATATCACGACAAATACGGCACTCGTTCCAATACCGATCTTTTGAGCAAAGTCGGACGCACCAGCAATGCGGTCGATAACCCCCTTCTTAGATCCGGCAAACGAAGGTGGTTGGTTTGCATCGAGCCGCTCTTGAACGAATTCATTTTTAGTAACGTATTCAGAAAGTTGCGACGTGTCGTTAATATCTGTCACCTTTATATTAATTGTCCATGGGAACTTATTTGAAGACTCCTTGATAGCTGTTAAGGAATCTGCGTCAGTCTTGTTCTGGTCGATGAATTGTTCGCGGGCTTGTTCTGGTGTAACAAGCGAGGTACCTAGGACAGATGACAGTTTTTCAATATCGTTCCTCACCTGCTGAACGTCTTCTGAAGACGTGCTGGTATCGAGGTAGATAGACATCTGTAACGTTTCGCGAAGATTTGTTAATGTGTCGGTCAAGACGTTACGTGCCATGACGCTCGTAAAAATAACAAACAAGGTAATTGTCATAACGGCCGTTGCTGCGATCGTCAGCCAGGCATTACGGGTAAAGTTATTAACACCATAGCGGCACATACGCATAAACGTCACCCACTGCCTTCGGTGGCGTTTTTGTTGAGCAAAGCTCTTTGAATCTAACTTTTTCTTACCCTTAGCCATTTACTGCCTATAGCTTCCTTCGGCCTGATCACCAGTAATTTTTCCGCCCTCAATCGTAATCACGCGACGTTTTAACTTATTTACGATGTCGGCATTATGGGTGGTCAGCAATACAGTTGTACCGTACTTGTTGATCTTTTCAAGCAGTCGGACAATGTCCCAACTATGCTTGGGGTCGAGGTTACCTGTCGGCTCATCGGCGATCAGAATCTTTGGCTGTCGAACAACGGCACGAGCAATCGCAACGCGCTGACGTTCACCACCTGAGAGTTGATTTGGGAATTGCTTTTCTTTACCAGTTAACCCTACCAGGTCAATGACTTTTGGTACGGTGTTTTTGATCTCGCGGCCGGTCATACCAGCAATTTCAAGGGCAAAGGCAATGTTCTCAAATACCGTACGTTGTGGTAGTAGTTTAAAGTCTTGAAAGACGACACCTATTTTGCGTCGGAGCATCGGGACTTGGTGATCTTTTAGGGTGTCGTAGTCGATACCACCAACAACAATTTTGCCACTGGTTGGTTTCTCTTCCCTAGTCAGAAGTTTCAAAAGTGTCGATTTACCAGCGCCACTGGCACCAACAATAATGACAAATTCACGAGGCTCAATAAAAAGGCTCAGTCGGCTGAGCGCAGGCGTGGTATCTTTACCGTACGATTTTGTAACCCTATCTAACAGAATCATATCTGTAGATAGTATAGCATAAACGGGTTATATCGATAGATACGAATCAAGGTGAATCATTGGAAGGGCGCGCTGTGGGACGCGCCCTTCCAGAAGACTCAGACTTCCGATCCAGTCCGCCGTTTGAGGGCAGCCTGCACCTGCCAGTGGTTGATCCCGAGGGAATCGAACAGCTGTTCGACATCGGGATCCTGCTGGTCGATGATCGCGTGAAGCAGATGGTCCGTACGCACTTTCGCATTCGGTCCGCTCTCTTCGCGAGCGATCTTCAGGGCAAGCTGGATGCTCTCAGTGAGCGGTCGGGTATACCCGATCACCGCCAACTCACCCTTGCGGGGTTCGTACATCTTGCCAACCTCTTCCCGAGCCTTTTCGAGGTCGGGTGAGAAGTCAGCCAGTGTCTTTCCAACATAGTCGGCCTGAGGCCGCAACATGAAAGCGAGTACGACGTGCGCTGGGCCTTTCACGCGGTGAACAAGGAGTTTGACCTCCAATGCCGCCACATCCATGGCTGCCAGCGTTTGCGACGTAGCGTTCAGGGGGGTGAGGTGTTCGATGGTCATAAGATTCTCCTTGGTCGAAGGGTTAAAGACTGAGTCTTCCGAGGCATCTTACCTCGTATCTGTAGATATCGTAATAAAGTTACCTCTTTGAATGACATATCCACCAAAGATGATATT
Organism: Candidatus Microsaccharimonas sp.; assembly: GCA_049304275.1. Classification (GTDB taxonomy): domain Bacteria; phylum Patescibacteriota; class Saccharimonadia; order Saccharimonadales; family Saccharimonadaceae; genus Microsaccharimonas. The sequence goes on from JBAQNZ010000017.1 coordinate 16,234, forward strand.
ATTATAACACACTTAAGCTATTTATTCAATACCTGGCGCTTCCAAAAAGGCATCCATGAAAGGAGTTAAGTCACCATCTAGGACGGCTTGAACATTATTGGTTTCATATTTAGTGCGTGTGTCTTTAGCGAGTGTATAGGGGTGTAGAACATAATTACGGATTTGACTCCCCCAGTTGGCCGACTCCCCCGCCTGTAATTCGGTAATTGAACTGGCGTGCTGTTCTAGTTGTAGTTGCGCTAATTTCGAGCGAAGAATCTTCATGGCTGTTTCTTTGTTTTGTAACTGCGAGCGCTCGTTTTGAATCGCCACAACAATGCCCGTTGGGATATGGGTTATGCGCACGGCGCTGTCGGTCGTATTGACCGATTGGCCACCATGGCCACCGGCACGGTAAACATCAATCTTTAAATCTTTTTCGTCGATCGCGACCTCATCGGGCGCATCAATTTTTGGCAACACCTCAACCAACGCAAAGCTGGTTTGACGGAGGTTGTCGCTATTAAACGGGCTCAATCGCACCAAACGATGAACCCCATGTTCACTCTTTAGTTTTCCGTAGGCAAATGGCCCAGTAATATCAATTACGCTTGATTTAATACCGGCTTCTTCACCGTTTGAATGTTCGATGATCGTCGCGCTCATGCCGGCTTTTTCGGCCCAGCGCAGATACATACGCTCAACCATTTCGGTCCAGTCCTGCGCATCGGTTCCACCAGCGCCTGCACTTAAACGAAGGATAGCGTCGTGATCATCGAATTCTCCGTCGTATAACAATACTTTTCGTAGCGCCTGATATTCACGCTCCATCGCAGTGATCTGACCTTCGAATTCTTCTTGTAGACTATCGTCGCCCATCTCCATCAGCTCATACATATCACTCGCCTGGGCCTGTAATGTCAACCACGGATCAACCAAGTTTCGCAGGGCCGCTAGCTGTTTACTTTTTGCCTGTGCATCAGTGGGGTTATTCCAAATCTCCGACGTCGCCATCAGCTGATCCAGGTGATCAATTTCTTGTTGCTTGGCAGCAATGTTTAAACGCATCAACGCCGCATCGATTTGCGGACGCAAGTCATTCAGACGTTTTATTAGAGGTTGCATACCCTTAACTATACAGGAAAATGGTATAGTAATGAGATGAAGATCGGTGTCTTTGATTCAGGAATCGGCGGAAAAGCCGTTGCAACGAGGTTGCAGGAACTTATCCCGAACGCTGAGATTATATCTGTTGATGACCACAGACATGTCCCTTATGGGTCGCGACCAAACGCCGAGATTATTAGTCTGACCCAAACAGCTATCCAACCACTCATTGATGCCGAGTGTGATGTTATTGTGATTGCTTGTAATACTGCAACGACTGTCGCTATTAATCACCTGCGCGAAATGTTCCCTCTTGTACCATTCGTCGGTATTGAGCCAATGATTAAACCTGCAGCTGCTTTAACAATAACGAAAAAAATTACCGTCCTCGCAACCCCAGCGACGTTAGCCAGCGCCCGCTACAAGGAGCTGAAAAAGTTATGGGCCAATAATGTACATATTGATGAACCTGACTGCAATGACTGGGCTGAATTAATTGAAGCAAATCGTTCCAAAGAAGTTCCCATTGCAGGTGTCGTTCGGAATGCTATCGATAATGGTAGCGACGTTATCGTACTTGCCTGCACCCACTATCACTACCTAACATCGGCCGCTGTTGCTACTGCCGAAAAACGTGCGACGATCTTAGAACCATCAGATGCAATCGCTCGGCGCATTAAAACGATTCTTAGTTATTCAGGTAATTGATTTACGGCAGAAACAAACTGCTCACCGCGATCGACGTAGTTTTTGAACAGTCCAAAACTCGCCGCCGATGGGCTAAGCAAGACCACCGAACCTGGCTCGGCTAATTCATACGCTCGCTTAGTAAATGCGGTCGCTGTGGCATTCTCGATAGTTTCATAACTACTGAATCCAACCTCGTCCAAGGCCTTTGCAATATGTGGAGCCTCATCGCCAATCAAAATCACCTGCACATCGTGCTTTGTCAGCTCGATAGCCAGTTCAGTAAAGTCAGAGCCCTTAAACGAGCCGCCTAAAATGATGACTTTTGGTTGTGCAAATGCCCGTAACGCCGCAATTGCAGAACCAGGGGTTGTTGCAATACTATCATCATAATAATCGACACCTCGTACGGTCTTAACATACGCTAGACGATGCGGTAACCCTTTAAAACTACGGATACCTTGTTCGATAATGGTCGCATCCTGAGTATATTGCCACACGGCATCAATGGCTGCAGTGGCGTTTGAGATGTTATGTTCACCCTTAATTTGAAGGCTATCGACTGAACAAATTTTTTGTTCACCGTTATAAAAATCTTTTCCTTCGACATGAGTAGTTCGATTACTTGGAAAGGCCACTTTTGTCTGTTGATTATTCAGATGTGCGATGAATATCGAGAATTCGTTCTGCCCATTATAGATCAGTAAGTCCCCTGATTTCTGAAACCGAGCGATGTTGCCTTTGGCGTTCACATATTCATCCATGTCTTTATGGACATCCAGATGTTCTTGCTCTATCATCAGCACAACTGCGGTTTTCGGTGAACTTTCAATGTCCCATAACTGGAAGCTCGACAGTTCATAGACAACAATATCTTCGGGTTTAATCTGATCAAGTATGTCAATTGCCGCTATTCCTATATTCCCCACTAGCCATACTTTTTTACCGGCCGCTTCAAGGATCGAAGTAATAAGACTTGAAGTCGTCCCCTTACCTTTAGAACCAGTAACACCGATGATGTCGGCTGGGCACTTTTCAAAGAATTCGTTTGTCGCCGACCAAATCTTACCATCGGTCTTGATCTTGTACGGCGCCAAGCCAGCTGTACGAACTACGAGGTCAAACCCATCCAGTTGTTCGAATACCCCTGGACCAAGTAGGGTTTTTGCAACTTCTGGCAAAGGGTGTTTTGGTACTAACTGCTCATCGACGATTGTAATATCATTTGATGAGTCTTTCGCCCAATAGCGGTAATTTGATTCTCCCTCTACCCCATACCCAGCAATCGCAATCTTCATGCTTCTATTCTAACTCGGATTTGAACAGTTCTGATACTTTATCGTTCAGTTCCAGTAGTTCATGACGCTCACCACTACTAACAGCCGCGAGAACCCACGTATTAGCGTCAATAAAGCTTTGGGCCGTGGCCATGATCTTTTCTCGTGTCACGCGGCGAATATAATCAGGTATTTTATCGTAGTCTTTGATGAAATCGTCGGCAAAATAGCGATTGGTATAAAAATCACTGATCTGTGAAACAGTCTGTGCGCCCATTTGATAACGGCCAAGGCCGAATGATTTCGCCGCATCGATTTCTTGGTCGGTTAGTTTACCGTCCAGGACAGCTTTAATTTCGGTAGCAATAATCTTAAATAGTTCAGGCGCCGTATCGTGGTTTACCTGCCCTGAAATGTCCCAGGCGCTATCATAAAAACCAGCTCCGGTATATGAGCCGACACTGTACGCTAACCCCTTTGAACGAGCCTTACCGAAAATACGTGAATGAGTAGTACCAGTCAGAATATGGTTTAAATTATGCATCGCATCGAGCTCATCATCAGCTAGTTGCCTTGGCATACTAAGTGTCCAACCAAAGGTGAGGTTCGAGGCATCTTTACGGCGAATAATCGTCGGTGAACCACTCGATAACTCGTCACGAGGTACTTCAAAACGCTCACCCTGTGGCAAATCAAACGCTTCAAGTTGACGAAGGATGTCCGTTTTGCGGCCACGAAGTTTTCCGGCAATCACAAAGCGCATGTTTTTCGTGGTATGGGTACGACGGTGATGCTCACGAATATCTGACAGATCGACATTAGTAATCGTCGATAGTGACTGACGATAGGTCAAGACGTCCTCGCCTAGTAGTTGTTGAACTTTAGGCCACAGAATACGGTGATGATCGTTTAGGTAGTTAGTTAACTCTCCTCGAACATTCCCTTTTTCGGCCTCTAGCTCGGTTTCGTTGAAACGTGGCTGGCAAATACTTAGTCGTTGTAGTTCCAAAATGCGATCCCATTCAAAATCGGCACAGTCAGATTCATACACCAACGACAGATCAGTCGTATAGGCATTGTGATAGGCACCATTCTTGGTAAATTCAGATTCAAAGTCATGTTCGGATTTGAATTTAGCATTGGCACCAAAGGCCATGTGCTCCATGATGTGGGCAACTTGTTCGATATCTTTATTCTTTGCGTATCGGTTTCCTGCTCGAAAGTGGAACTGCATACTCATGACGGTCGCACCCGGAACATTAATCAGCAGGCCACGAGCGCCATTTTTTAGCTTTACTTCTTCAACGGTATGATTCATGTACGGTCTCTTTCTGTATTACTTACGGCCGGACTTACGGTTTTGGCGTTGGTTCTTTTTCTTCTTGCGCGCCGTGTTCTTTTTATGATGCGCTTCACTAACGGTAGCGTCTTTTTTGACTGAAAATTCCTTATCGAGGTTCGATGCACCAGAGGTGATCTCGTTCACACCCTTTTCAACCGACGATTCGGCTAGCCGAGTCAGCTCGGTATCATAATCTTCATCAGTCCGTGCCAATGCGTCGCGAGGAGTAACGTGCATGACTGTTCGAAGCACTTCGTCGCGGAGCGTCGCCTGCAGACTATCGAATAGTTTCTGCGATTCACTACGGTATTCAACCAGTGGATCACGTTGTCCGACGCTACGCCAGTGAATACCATCACGAAGGTGCTGCATGTTCTCAAGGTGTTGCATCCAAAGGGTATCGAGAACCTGCAAATACACTTCGCGCTCGACTTTGCGCATCACGTCAGTTTCTAGTTCATCTTCTTTTTTCTTGTAGAATTTTTGGACGGCTTTTAGAGCCTGCTCAAATCGAGCCTTGTCATTCTTTTCCAGACCGATCACCTTCAGTGTCTTGTCGTCAATTGGGAACACGCTCTCGAATTCATCGCGGAAGTTCTTGTTGTTCTTTGCTGGCAGTACGGTTAGTTCACGGACTTTTGCCTCAACCAGTCGTTCAAGTTCACTTTTAATGTCTTCCCCGCTAAGGATCTTGCGACGAATCGTATACACCACGCGACGGTGTCGGTTAATCACATTGTCGTATTGCACCACGTTTTTACGAATATCAAAGTTGAATCCCTCGACACGTTTCTGGGCGGCCTCAAGCGTCTTTGATACCATACGGTGCTGAATTGGTGTTTCATCGTCCAGGCCGATACGCTCCATTAGGGCCGAAATTCGCTCACCCTGGAAGATACGCATCAAGTCGTCTTCGGTCGAGACGTAGAATTGAGTTTCACCAGGGTCACCCTGACGTCCACCACGACCACGAAGCTGGTTATCAATACGTCGTGATTCGTGACGCTCGGAACCAAGGACAACTAACCCGCCTAGTTCAGTCACGCCCTTACCAAGCTTAATATCAGTACCACGACCAGCAATGTTAGTTGCCAGTGTCACCGCACCCTTTTCGCCGGCTTTGTCGACAATGGCCGCTTCACGCTCGTTGTTTTTAGCGTTCAATAATTCATAGGGAATCTTTGCCTTGGTTAGCCAATCTGCAATCAATTCGTTTTTTGCAATCGAAGCAGAACCAACCAGAACCGGTCGTCCTTGTTTGTGATATTCAGCGATAGCATCAGCGATTGCCTTTAATTTCGCTTTTTCGGTACGGAAAATCAGGTCTTGCTTGTCGATACGTGCGATGGGACGATTCGATGGTACCTGAACAACTTCCAAGCTATAGATTTGTGAGAATTCTTCAGCTTCGGTAAAAGCTGTACCGGTCATTCCCGATAACTTTTTATACAAACGGAAATAGTTTTGGAAGGAAACAGTTGCTAGTGTCATGCTCTCTTGCAAGACAGGAACGTTTTCCTTAGCTTCGATTGCCTGGTGAAGACCTTCGTTATAGCGACGGCCCTGCATCAACCGTCCGGTAAACTCGTCGACAATAATCACTTCACCTTCCTTGGTGACAACGTAATCTTTGTCGCGGCGGAACAGCGTCTGGGCGCGAAGAGCTTGGTCCATGTGATAGACCGAACGGACGTATTCAGGGCTGTAGAGGTTTTTGACACCAAGGAGTCGCTGTACTTTATCGACACCATCATCGGTTAGGGCGACCATACGCCGTTTTTCATCGAGGACATAATCTTCTGGTGTCAACTTAGCTGCTACCTTCGCAAACTGTAGATAACTCTCTGGATTCTCGGCTGCTGGCGCACTAATAATAAGCGGTGTTCGCGCTTCATCGATCAAAATACTGTCTACTTCGTCGACGATCGCAAAATTCAGATCACGCTGACGCAGTAGTTCGACTTCGTTTACCATGTTGTCGCGCAGATAGTCGAATCCGAACTCGTTGTTCGTTCCATAAGTAATATCTGCCGCATAGGCTTCTTTACGAGTTGAAGGTCGAAGCTTCTTGATACGTGGATCATCGTGATCAGGATTGTCGAATGTTGGATCATACACAAATGAGGCTTCATTGATAATTACTCCAACACTCATGCCTAGAAAGTCGTACAGCTCGCCCATCCAGCCAGCGTCACGCTGGGCCAGATAGTCGTTGACGGTGACGACGTGGACACCTTTACCTTCGAGAGCATTCAGATATACTGGCAAGGTAGCGACGAGCGTCTTACCCTCACCTGTCTTCATTTCGGCGACATTTCCTTCGTGCAGGACCATACCACCAATCAACTGAACATCGAAGTGACGCATACCCATGACACGATCACTCGCCTCACGTACCAGTGCAAATGCATCTGGTAATAGGGTATCGAGCGACTGCCCTTTTTTAGAAAGCTGCTTTTTTAGAATGTCGGTCTGTTTTCGAAGATCGGTCATTGATAACTTTTTATATGTATCGGTCAGTACATTAATGATATCGACTTTTTTTTGTAGTCGCTTAATGATCTTCTTTTGTGGGTCACCAAAAATCTTAGTGAGCGCGCCTTGCCTACTTATCATTGCACTCCGCCTTTTCTGAAAGTATCTTCGTAAACGTAACTCTTAGGTAATATTATACGGGGTACAAGGGTTTCAAACAAGCTATTTAACGACCAGAAACGGTACGACGACGTCCAATATGCGCAATTGTTTCTTGCTTGTATTTGCGTAGCTGCGACAATAGTTTTGCTTCGACAATATCTACGGCCGCCAGCATGTTAACGGTTGAATCCTTGGCAGTCATTCGTTTATCAGGGACGTTCAAGATAACTTCAGCCTCGTATTTGTTACCGTGATCCCTGTTCACTTGTTTTAGTTTCACGTCAACCGTAGCACTTTTTCGAGCGTGCTTTGGTAAAAAGCGGTCCAGGCGTCCTATTTTGCGCAATACGTATTTCTTCGTCGTCTCATCGATCGTGTACTTTACGCCTGACATGTCAATTGCTGCGATCATAGTATTCCTCCGCTTTTTAGTGCTTGGTACTCTTAGTATACTCCATTTGTCGCTAGTTGTCATTTGCTGGGTTATGTTATATAGTACTCAAATGGCATTTCCAGAGGTCGAAATTATCGGTCCACCCACCGAGCAAGAACTTGCAGAAGCAAAACGAGCTCGCGGGTCAGTGGCTTCTTTGTATATCGAAGGGCTAGATGATACTGAACGTCAAATGACTCTTAATCGCGCCGACGAACTATTCAAACAAGGCGGCTTCTTGCCTCGAATGGTCGCGATTACTCCTATTGCTGCGCATCAAGAACAACCGCCAACCATCCTACAAGCACTTAGCCAATACGCTCGCCAAAAAGATGCTGGCGATTTTTCGATCATTCTTGGCCTGAATTATCCTCCCGAGGAAATGGGCAGCCCACAAATTGCTCGTAACTATGATGCTATTTCAAAGGCTAAGAAGCGTTATCCTCGTCTCGATATTCGTGTGCTCGAAGAATGCTATGGTGACTTTACAATGGGTACGGTGCGTCGAGACTTATGGAACGCGGCGCTCGCTCTCTCTGACCGCCGAACGGCCGAAGTCGGGTTCCAAGAAACACTTGGTATGACCCATGATATCGATTTAGTAACAATGAGCCCTCACTTTCTGTATGCAGCCCGAGGCTTTCATACCTCGACGCAACGATATGACTTCTTAGATATGACAGCGTATGCCGAAGGTCGTGCACGCCCTTTCCGTAGTCGCTCTAAACACGCTTACGATCCTCGCTTTCCAAATATTGGGCGCGCGACAGTCTGGAGTGATGCGATTAGCCTCCGTTCAGGTGGTGCGTTTGAAGCGGGGACGTTCTTCCCTTTTACCTATTATGCGAAACAAGGTGGGTATGATCCCGAACTGATCATTGCTGAAACACACGAATTATATGACCGATCGGGTACACAGTACAGTCCAGAATTTATCGCCTACTCTGGCTTTGATAATGCGTTTACTGAAACCAGTAACCGTCGATACATTCAAGAGTTACAAACACATGGTCTGGACGGAGTATGGACCGAGGATAATTTTACAAATCGTGACGAATACCGTAGTTCTGTTGATGGATTTACCGACATATCAAAAGATGCGCTTCGTACAATCGTAAAAGGAAATATCATCGGTAGCGTCGAAAAATTGATGACGAGAAGCACATCAAATGTACTAAATGGTCGATTATCACCCGATAGCCCTGACCGTGCCGCGCTTCTTGTAAAGCAAGAACTATTATTCGTCGAACGTTTAGTCGGAGAAACACTCGACCTAAGGGAACTCACTTATTTTATTCGTAGTGTCTTTAGTGAGCGTATCAAAGGCGCCCGCGATTATCACCTCGATCGCCTCGCAAAACTCGAAGAAGCTCGGCCGTTCGTAGAAAAATTAGTTCAAGGCGTCCTAGATGACGCTGCGACCGCCCATGAAGGGGCGAAGGACATCAGGAACACGTAGCGTTCCGTCGGGGTTTTGATAGTGCTCTATAACCGCCACTAGTGAACGTGCTAGCGACACTGCGGTGCCGTTTAATGTATGGAGAATGCGAACGTTTCCATCTTCACCCCTGACGCGAATATTCAAATTGCGGGCCTGGAAGTCAGTACAGTTCGAAGCACTGGTCAATTCACGGAAGATACCGTCAACTGGTGACCAGTATTCCAGGTCGTATTTTTTACTGGCTGGTGCACCCAGATCGCCCGCGGCGATATTAATAATGTGATAAGGAATACCAAGGGCTTGCCAAATCTCTTCTTCAATCGCCAGGATTTTTTCGTGCATGTCGATACTCTGTTCAGGGGTGGTAAAAGCGTACATTTCGAGTTTATTAAATTGGTGAACCCGGAAAAGGCCACGAGCATGTTTGCCGTACGTTCCTGCTTCTTTCCTAAATGAAGGGCTCAGGCCAACATATAGTTTCGGCAGATCTTTTTCGTCAATAATTTCATCAGCATGAAAACCTGTAATAGGGATTTCTGCGGTCGCAATCAAGGTCAGGTCTTCACCCTCGATAAAATATTCGTCGTTCTGGTCGCTGCTGCGAGGCGCAAAGCCAGTACCAGTAGCGGTTCGGCTGTTTACCATAATAGGAACGGTCAGGAAAGTAAAACCTTTTTTGGTTACGAGTTCGAGAGCAAATTGGGTAATCGCATTTTCCAGCAAAGCTAGGTCGCCCTTCAGATAATAGAACTTTGCACCAGCTACCTTTGCACCGCGTTCAAAGTCTACCCAATCACGAGCGGTCGCAAAGTCGAGGTGATCGGTCGCACCTGTCTTGAATTCTCCCCACGTTTTAATTTCAACACTGTCCTCTTCCCCACCGATAGGAACATCTGCTTGGAGCGTATTTGGAATTGAATTCAATAGATCTTGATACGTAGTGTCGATTTCAGCAATGCGTGGTTCAATCTCGGCCAGTTGGTCTTTGATTCCTCGTACCTCATCGATGACAGTCTGCTCGGGCTGGCCCTTTAGCTGTGAAGACAATTCGTTACGTCGTTCACGCAGGGTATCAGCCTGCTGTTGCAGCCCGCGACGCTCTTCATCGACAGCAAGAAGTTTGTCGATATCGACAGTGTAGCCCTTTTTCTGGGCATGGTCAGAGACGAGGTCCTTGTTCTCCCGAATAAAACGTATGTCTAACATCGGTTATATTGTATCAAGCTTTGTCATTTTTGAGTATGTTCTATTCAGTCCGCAGCGCTTCAATTGGGTCGAGCTTGGCTGCTTTTCGGGCTGGGAAGAAACCGGCCAACATAGCAATCGCCATCAAGACAATCACCAGTAGCACAACGGCAACCGGCTGGAAAATGAGAAGATAGTTGCCCTCACCTAGGGTAAGGATCTCGGTAATCCAAGGATTTAATAGTGTTCCTGCAATCACCGCAAAGACCGATCCAATAACACCGCCCAAGAATCCGATCCAAGCCGCTTCGAACAAGAACAGCAAACTGACGTGGAAGCCACGCATACCAAGGGCTTTCATCAAGCCAATTTCACGGGTTCGTTCAAGCACTGAAATGTACTGAGTATTGATAATTCCAAAGATACTAGTGATCAGCGCCAGAATACCAAACCCAATCACGATCCCCTGAAGAATATTGATAATGGTAAACAGTAGTCCCTGAAGGTCTTTTGCTGTCTGAACACCGTAGCCTTCGGCTACCAATGCTTCCTTTACTTTAGCTGGGTCGACACCCTCTTTGACACTGGCGATGGCAATGGCATATTTTTGGTAACCTGACGTACCAAGGGTACTAAAGTCAGAGAGCTCTTTCGCAAGAGTATTACTCACCTGCAAGCTCGTTGTTGCCGTCAGTGACGTTGCTGACTTACCCACTACCGCAACAACTTTAAACGTGACATCTTTCAGTTCAGGCTTGCTGAGGGCTTCAACAGCGACGGGGCCCTCTGCGACAGCCTTTTGGATTTGCTCTTGGGTTAATGTTGGTGTACGTGATAAATGAAGTGTAACGTTTTGACCGACAGCCGAGGCGGCGTCTTTGAATCCAAGTAAACTAACGTACACATCTGGCAAGGCAATTTCGTCGTCCTTAATAGAAGTTCGGAGTGCCGGTAACGTTCCGGCGGTGACTGTCTGTGTCACGCCCGCATCGTACTGCGATACCGTTGCCGTATATTTCTTATCATTCGCACCAGTAATGTATTTCACGCTAATGACGTACTGCGGATATACCGAGACAATGTCATCACGAGCAGCGATTGTATCGATGTCTGACTGACCCAGCTGTTTAACTGACACACCGGTTGGACGGGTCAGCAAGTTATCGCCTTCTTTGTATTCTTGGGGACCAGACTGACCACCCTGAAAGAAACTAGGATCTTTGGCAATTGCCAAAATTTGCGGATCAATGTTACTGGTCAGTAGTGTATCGGCATATTCGCGTGCGCCCTGTCCCGCTGCGAGTGCGAGGGTCAAAGTAAACGCACCAACGCCGATCGCAAGGCTCGTTAAGATAGTTCGGGCTTTGGCATTTTTGAGACTACGACCAGCACGTCGGACAATATCAATAATTTTCATTTCTTTTTTCCTCCGACAATACGGTCAATTTTGCCATCCTTCACATAAATCTTCATGTCACATTTTTTGGCCAAGTCCTCGTCATGTGTCACAATCACCAAGGTACTTCCCCCCTGTTTATTCAAACTGAATAATAGTTTTTCGATCGTCGCACCCGTTTGCGTATCAAGGTTACCGGTTGGCTCGTCGGCAAAAATAATACGTGGCGTATTGACAATTGCCCGCGCAATTGCCAAGCGTTGTTTCTGACCACCCGATAAATTTCCGGCTTTTTGCTTTTCTTTTTCACTCAGTTCAACGACGCGTAGCGCCTCACGAACTCGGCTTCTGCGTGACATCAAAGAGACATTGGCGATCTCGAGAGGAACCGCCACGTTTTCATAGACCGTTTCGTTGGCTTGGATAAAAAAGGCTTGGAAAATGAACCCTATTTTTTCAGAACGAAACCGGTCAACGGCTTTTGATTTTAGTTTTAGGATATCGACGCCATCAATCAGCACCTGACCAACCTCAGGGTGGTCAAGGCCACTCATGACGTGCATTAAGGTTGATTTTCCTGAACCGGATTTTCCAACAATAGCAACACTGGCGCCATCAGGAATCGTAAAGTTAACATCATCAAGTGCTTTGAACAAACTCTGCTTCTTGCCGTACGTCTTAGTAAGGTGTTTAATTTCAATCATCTGTATCTACTATAAAGTAAAGCCACAAGCTTTAATAGCTGTGGCTTTACTTTATGAAAATGTTTATTATTTTTTAAAAAATGCGACGTGAGCTTCGAGTTTAGCGACGAAGTCGGTTAAATGCTCTTTCATGTGGTCTTCAATGACGCCCTCAGCGTTGTGTACAGGGTTAAACGCACCAATATAAAGTTCTGGCTGACCCATAACGTGCATATTTAGATAGAGTAATGTCGCCCGTAGCTGGCCTTGTGATGCAACGGTTCCCCATGGTGATCCTGTCGAACCGGTAACAGCAGCTGGTTTATACTCCCACGAGTTCTGCCCGTATGGACGTGAAGCCCAGTCAATTGCGTTCTTCATGACCCCTGGAATTGCACGATTATACTCTGGCGCAATAAATAGCACACCATCTGCAGATTCGATATCAGCCTTTAATTTTTTCACGCTCGCAGGGACATCAGTTTCCATATCTTGATCAAAAATTGGTACTTCCGATATGTCCAAGTGAACAAATTCGACATCTTCCGAGCTAAACTCCTCAATTGTATCTGCTAATTTTCTATTCATTGAGTCAGCGCGAAGGCTACCTACAAGTACGGCGATTTTGGTCATTGTTTCCCCTTTTGTTTTAATACTATATTTAGGATAGCATTACTACATAAAGAATAGTGTTGTGGGTTAAACAATATTTAGTCGAAGTGAACGTCGGGGTAAATACTTTTGGTTACTTCGTCGTATTCATGACGAAGCTGAGGGAATGGTACACCTTCGCGCGCAGTCACTCCTTCAAATATCCAGAATAATCGTTCGCTATAGCTAAAGCCACAGGTTGGAGGAATACCGTATTCCAACATTTCCACAAAGTCAATATCCAGCATCATTGCTTCGTCGTCCCCTGCTTTTCGCATCTGCTCTTGTTCAAGGAAACGTTCTAGTTGGTCGATCGGGTCGTTTAATTCTGAAAAGTTATTACCCAGTTCCGAACCGGCAATCACTGGCTGGAAACGTTGGGTGGTACGGGGATCGTCCAGATTTGTTTTTGCTAGCGGACTAACAAATAGTGGTGTATTAATCAGCCAGACCGGACCAGTAACGTCCTTGCGGATATTTTTCCAAAGCTTGTCGATACCACGCGCCTTGTTATCTGCTTGTTCGACTTCGAGTTTATTGTCTTTCAACGCTTTTTGAACCTCTTCTAGGCTCGCTTCATAGATATCTAGGTTATACCGCTTCTTGATCGTTTCAGCATAGTCCCAGTGTTCCCATTTCTGATCAAGGTCAATGTCGAATTTACCCAGCTTGAATTGCAAGGTACCGAACGTTTCTTTCAACACGTATTTCATCATGTCTTCTTGGAACTTGATTCCCTCTTTCCAACTGGCATAGGCCCAGTAATATTCCAGTGCGACATGTTCAGGTAAGTGTTCGTCGCTGTAGTTTTCGTTTCTGAAACGAGGCCCCAGATCATAGACTTTTTCGAACCCAGCACCAATGAGACGTTTCAATGGAAGTTCATGGCTAATACGCAGGTAGAAATCTTCGTCGAGCGCATCCATATGCGTCACAAATGGGTTGGCGTCTGCCCCACCGGTAGTGTGTTCAAGGACGGGGATATTTACTTCGATAAAGCCATGATCGTCGAGGTATTTTCGGGTTGCTTTCCAGAATTTAGAGCGACGAACAAAGCGGTCACGAACATCTGGGTTCACGTTCATATCGACGTAACGGCGACGCATGCGCTCTTCAATATTCGTAAAGCCCTCGATTGCGTTTGGCATTGGACGAAGTGACTTGGTGAGGAGATTCAGTTGGGTGGTAAAAATAGAAATTTCACCACTCTGACTCTTATCGATTGTTCCAGTCGCTTCGATAAAGTCGCCCGTATCAAGCAACGGAAGGTCTTCAATACCCAGTTGGTTGTTGGCGATATCGCGCGGCTGAACCCCAGCCTCGTTCAAATACAGTTGAATCGAGCCACTAAAATCCTTGACAACAATGAATGCGAGCTTTCCAAATTTTCGAATCGCGGTAATACGACCAGCAACCGTCGCAGTCTGGCCAGATAATTTCTCAAAATCTTTAACAATATCACCAGCATTGTGCGTGCGATGACTATCAGCCGGATACGGGTTAAACCCCAGTTCCTTGAGTCGTTCTAGTTTTCGAAGTCGCTCGTCACGAAAGTCTTTTAATGTCGCCATAACAGATGTCATTATATCACAATCGACACCATGTCTAAGGGTGAATTAATCGAATTGTTACCAGATTAATTGACTTGAGAAACTTTGTAGATCACGTCACCTTTTGATGTCGAGATAGTGGCACTGTCGCCAACTTTTTTTCCATAGAGTGCCATACCAATTGGTGATTCGTTGCTAATTTTCCCTTCAAGAGGGTTTGCTTCGACAGGACCAACGATAATGTATGACACCGATTTGTTGCCAGTCTTTAGTTCGACCTTGCTTCCGAGGTCAATTGTTTTCTTGCGCGTGCTTTTGATAATGTCTGCGTTGTTAAGGATGTCTTCGATCTCGGCAATACGAGTTTCAAGTAGTCCCTGCTCTTCGCGAGCAGCATCATATTCAGCGTTTTCGCTGAGGTCGCCGAAATCGCGAGCCTCGGCAATTTTATCAGCAACTTCACCACGGCGCGCTTTAAGAGTCACGAGCTCTTTTTCAAGCTCTTTCTTTCCGTCGCTGGTGATTTGATAGTGTTTCTTCATAATACATTTCCTTATCGTGTGTTTTCAGCAAAACTTTGAGTTTTAATGACGTCCTACGCTATATATAGCGTAGGACGTGCCAAAAACATCTCTATTTACCTGCTAGTTTAGCAAGCAGCTCTTCAGGTGTCAATAGGTCTGTATGACCATCCTGGCGGCTGGTTAATTCAAATGCTCCGCCTTCTAATAACCGTTCACTGACGGTTACGCGATACGGGATCCCCAGTAGCTCTGCGTCGGCGAATTTTGTGCCTGGACGCTCATCGCGGTCATCATACAGCACTTCGATACCTGCGTCGATAAATTGCTGGTAAAGTTCGTTGGCTTTGGCGGTAGCGCCGTCACCAATGCTCACGAGGTAGACCTTCATTGGTGCAATTGCTTCTGGCCATACCAAGCCCTTGTCATCAGCAAAGTGCTCGGCAATCAGTCCCATGAGACGACTTGGACCGATGCCGTAACTCCCCATGAATACTGGTTGGCTGACACCTTCTTCGTTAGTAAAGTTTAGTTCAAGCGGTTCACTAAAACGGGTACCAAGAGTAAAGATATTCCCTACTTCAACCGCTGTCTTTTCAACCAGTTCATCTTTCGAAATACCAAGGTCTGCCAATACTTCATCGCTATACACCTCTTTATTGACGGCGATTCGCTTGCCTTCGTGAACATAAATAGTGTCCTCGCCAACAGGGCTAAGGGTCTGAAACTCGTGACTAAACTTGGCAAAGCTTCCCCCGCTTGCAAACGTTTTGTAGGTTAATTCACCTAAACCAAGACGTTCAAAGACACGAGTATAGGCATCGCTGATTACTTCGTAGAAAGCATCATGCTCTTCTTGGTTGCGAGAAAAACTATATAAATCTTTCATCCAGAATTCGCGACCACGCATCAACCCACTCTTAGATCGTAGTTCGTTGCGAAATTTGATCTGAAATTGGTACGGATAGGCAGGTAGGTCTTTGTAACTCTGAATGTAGTTTTTCATCAGTCGCGTTAGTGGCTCTTCATGAGTTGGCGCCAGTCCGATTTCCCTGCCATCGGCTAGCTTGGTTTTAAACCAAACGTCGATCACCTCATCGCTCCAGCGACCACTTGCTTGCCATACGTCAGGAGACTGCAAAGCCGTCAGGCTAATTTCATTACCACCAATACCGTTCATCTCTTCACGGATGATTTGGGTGATGTTTTCAAGAACTCTCTTCCCAAGTGGCAAATACGTATACACTCCGGCCATTTCTTTATGTATGTAGCCAGAACGAATCAATAACTGCGCGTTCTTTGCTACCTCGTCGCTTGGTGCGTCTTTGGTCGTTTTAGTGAATAACTGGGATACTTTCATAAATTACCCTCCTAGTGTAGTCAAAAGTGTCGGATTAATAAAGAGAAGGTAGAACGCAATTGAGTTTTTCAGCATATGAAGTAATATCGATGGCCAGATTGTTCCTGAAACCAGTCGCAGTAGACAAAGAACAATGCTGAGCGCAAACACGTCGATGCCAATATTCACAGCGCCGTGAACAAAGGCAAACAGCAAACTGGTAATCAGAATTGCTGCCCAAATTGGCACGTACTTTCGTAACTTACCAAGCAGAAAACCCCGAAACAGGACTTCTTCGGCTACTGGTGCGATGACTACTAGCATCATAAATGCGACCAGATACTCGTAACCCTGCCCTAATTGACTAAAGCCCGTGTCTTGCACCTGATCGAGGTTGATGAATGACAGTTGTGAGGCAATTAGGATAAAAATAGCTGAAACGATCAAGTAAATAATAAACCCAACCGGTGCTAAAAGAATATCGAGCCAACTAGGTAGTCGAGAAAGGCCAATGTCTTCACGTGATGTTTTGTATTTTTTAATCAGCCATGGCAGTCCAATCACCATCGCAATCGTCAGCACGTAGACAATCGCACCAAATACCGCATTTAATACATTCTCATTCGCGCTCTGAAACGAGACTCCGACTGCATGAAGGCCTAGTGTTACCAAATACAATACGACTTGTACCAAAACAAAACTCGCCAGTACCCAAAGTGGCAAAACGATTGCCATCCAGTATTTTTTCTCTATGAACTTACGAGAAAAGTTTTGCCACATCACCAAACGTTACCAATACGACTAATGCCATCAAGATGAGAAAGCCTGTACCTTTAATTTTTTCTTCCAGTTCTTTAGTGAGTGGCTTTTTGATCAAACGGAATATCGCCATCAGGTACCAACTACCCCCATCGAGTGCTGGAATCGGTAAGACATTCATCACGGCAAGTGTCAGTGAAATAATCGCCGTCAGGAACAGAACCGTTTCAAAGCCTGCCTGGCCGGCGGCTGGGAATATCGTCCCTAAGATACCGATAGGACCAGCGACGCTATTTTTTGCATCATCCAGATTAACACTCCCCTGCTCTCGGACCGCTTGATCAGTACTGAGTTGCATAGCCAGTCCACCAAAGAAGTTCGCAACCAAGTGACCCAACCCCTGCAAGGTAGCCCAAGTATACTGTGCAGTTGTTACCACGCCGACAATCGGTGCCGACCAGGTTGCCCGAATCTTTTCAGTTTGACCCAAGGTAGCACCGAACACGGCACTGTCTGCATCACGAAGCGTGACCGGTACCGTGGTCTGCTTGCCATCACGCTCATAAACAACGCTGACGGTCTTGCCACGGTTCGCTTTCGTAACATTGATTAATTCCCCAGAGGATTCAATCGGCTCACCGGCAATACTCATGACTGCGTCGCCTGTTTTTAGACCAGCATTTGCGGCTGGATAATCTTTTACCACTGTCCCTACTTGGACCGCTTCACTAATAAGTACCGTATCACTCGGAATCGAAAATTGATTATCAATAATTTTTGGTAGGCCGACAAATGCCAGTCCCGTCAGAATCACGACGGCAATGAGCCAGTTAACCACTACTCCGGCTAACAAGATCTTGGTTTTTTGCCAGAATGTTGCCGCCCCATAATCACCTTTTTTCCTGGCTGAATCGTTTTCGCCTTGTAGCTTTACAAAACCGCCAATAGGTAGCGCGTTAAAGCTAAATAAGGTACCGTTCTTTAGCTTTTTACTCCAAAAACGTGGCGGAAAGCCAATACCAAACTCTTCTACTACCACTCCACTACGACGGGCTACGATGGCATGTCCTAGTTCATGCAGAACAACCAGAACGACAAGTACAATAATCCCAATAATGATCCCAAAAACTAACTGCATTTACCCTCCAAAGCGTCGATGTCGACGTGAATATTCCTTTATTATAGCGGTCACATCGTCTTTTGTCATATCGGGCCACATCTTGTCCATAAAGATCAGTTCGCTGTAGGCTGAACGCCACAACATAAAGTTACTCAGACGCTTTTCACCACTGGTACGGACAATCACATCAACCGGTGGTACTTCCGACCCATACAGGTTTTCGGCGATCAATGTTTCGTCGATCTTATCCGCATCAATACCCGATTGAACAATTTTTTTAACCGCATCAACGATTTCGCGTTGGCCACCATAATTCAAACAGACGGCAAGTGTTCCGGCAGTATTGTTTTTGGTACGTTCTTCCAGCTTGTCGATAGCCTTAACAATCTTCGTATCCAGCCCTTCGCGCATTCCTAATACCTTCAGCTTGATATTATTCTCGTCAAACATCTTTGAATCAGTCGTGAACAAGCGTAGCACCAACGACATCAATGCTTTAACCTCTTCTTGGCTCCGCTTCCAGTTCTCACTCGAGAATACATAGACGCTCATAAACGAAACACCCTGTTCAAGGGTCGCAAACGCAACTTCTTTTACTGCGTTATAGCCCGCCAGGTGACCTTCATAGGTCGGCAAGCCATGTTTTTTAGCCCAACGACGGTTACCATCAATGATGTACCCAACGTGACGAGGAATCTCGGAAACAGATTCAGCCATTAGAGTGTCAGAATGTCTTTCTCTTTGTTTTTGAACGTCGCTTCGATATCACTATTAAATCGGGCCATCAATTCATCAATAGTTTTTTCGGTTCGTTTTTCATCGTCTTCAGATAATTCTTTGGCTTCTTTCTTACGCTTCACTTCTTTCAATGCATCCTGTCGGATGTTTCGAAGGGCAATGCGCGCCTCCTCGACTTTTTCAGAGGTTTGTTTGACCAACTGTTTGCGTCGCTCTTCAGTCAGTGGTGGGATCGGGACACGGACCAAGCGTCCGTCGTCGCTAGGATTCAACCCCAGTGATTGGTCTTGACGAATCGCCGCCGAGATTGCCTGAATAGTACTAGGGTCAAACGGAGTGACCGTTAATAATTGCGGTTCTGGTGCAGTCACATTCGCCACTTGGTTTAGGGGCATCTTTTGGCCGTAAGCCTCGGTCATTATGCCGTCCAGCATGTTCGGATGCGCTCGGCCGGTCGTCACTTTTTTCAATTCATCTTCAAAGTAGCTGGTAGCAGCCGCAAAACGATCTTCGTATGGTTTAGTATCAAACATATTCCTCTTTCTAGTACGTGATTTATTATACCAGAGAAATACCTTATACCAGGATGTGCTAACTAGTCGTTAACACCCAGTTCGATTCGCTTGAATCGACGGATGATAATGTTCTCACCCATTTTACCGATGTTCTCTTTTAAGAATGTTTCAACAGTTTGTGAATCATCCATAATGTAGTCTTGGCTAAGCAGTACTTTTTCTGCAAAGTGCTTCTTTACCTGACCATCGATAATTTTGTCGGCCATGTCGGCTGGCTTGCCTTCGGCAACCAAACGTTCTTTTGCTTCGGCGCGGAAACGTTCGATTTCTTCAGCTGGGATATCGGCTTCTGAAACGTATTCAGGTGACATCGAGGCAACCTGCAACGCAATCGCGTGAGCAAATTCCTTAAATCCGTCGGTACGCGCAACAAAGTCAGTCTCGCAGTTTACTTCTACCAGAACGCCGATACGGCCTCCGTGAACATAACTTTCGATGATGCCTTCGCGGGCTTCACGATCGGCCTTCTTTTCAGCCTTGGTCAAACCTTTTTTACGCATTGCTTCAAGTGCCTTGTCAAAGTCACCTTCTGCTTCAACCAAAGCTACCTTCGCGTCAGTCAAACCAACGCCGGTCAGTTCTTTGAGTTTACGAATGTCTTCAATTGATACTGCCATTTATTTGTCCTCACCTTTTTCTTCATTCTTTTCTACAACTGGTTTTGCTTTGCCCTGACCCTCTTCGATCGCTTGGCGAACGTAGTCAAGTAACAATGAAATACCTTTGATCGCATCGTCATTACCAGGAATAACATAGTCAACCAATGTTGGGTCAGCGTTAGTGTCAACGACGGCAACCACAGGAATGCCCAGGTTCTTTGCTTCGTTAATTGCGTTTGCGTCACCGATAACGTCAGTAAGGAACAGCGCGCCTGGTTTGCCGCTTAATTCTTTAATACCACTGTATTTCAAGTTCAGCGCATCGATGTCTTCTTGGAAACGTTGGACTTCTAGCTTGTTGTAACGCTTTTCAAGGTCACCAGCTGCCATTCGCTTTTCAAGGTCACGAAGCTTTTTGATTTGTTGCGTGACGGTCGCGACGTTTGTCAGGGTTCCACCCATCCAACGTTCGGTCATGTATGGCTGCTTTAGCTGTTCAGCCATTGCCTTCACCGCTGCTTTGGTTTGCTTTTTCGTCGCAACGAACAGAATCGGCTTGCCAGCAGCGACAACTGAGGTCAGGAAAGGCAATGCCTTTTCTAAACCTTCAACAGTTTTCGTTAGGTCAATAATATGAGCGTCTTGACGCTTTGAGTGGATGTATGGCGCCATTTTCGGGTGCCAACGGCTCGTTTTGTGTCCAAAGTGAACACCGGCTTCGAGCAACGCCTTAATATCGACAGTAACTGCCATGATTTTTACTCCTTGTTCCTCACCCGCTGCCCTGAATATCAGGAGTGTGCTGCGGGTTGTGTCGTTAAAATATTGTTACCCTGTTATTCTACCTCTTTTCGGAGCTATTTTCAAGGGGTAAGGTTAGCTTGTTTCCTTTCTATTATTTAGAGAAACTAAAAAGAGCCCGTTTCGATAAATAATAGAAAGGAAACGAGGCGATGATGTTACCCCTAGACAAAACCTCCAAAAACAGATACAATGTATCAGATTATGAAGACAACCCTACATCCAACTGACTACCGCCCTGTCGTATTTATCGACGAGGTTGCTGGTTTTAGCTTTTTGACCCAGTCAACAGCGCAAACCAACGAAACTATCACCTGGGAAGATGGCAACGAGTACCCCCTGGTAAAGGTACATATCTCAAGTGCCTCTCACCCCTTCTTTACCGGCGAAGAAAAGATCATCGACACCGAAGGTCGTGTCGACCGATTCAAGAACCGTGCAGCTGCCGCTGATGCACGTAAAATCGAACTTGCGAACAAAGCAAAAAAGACCGCTGCTAGCAAAGCCAAGAAAACACCTAGCGAAAACTAGCGCACCACAAAAGAGTTTACTGATTGGTAAGCTCTTTTTTGTTACAATAAAATCATAACCAAAGGAGAACAAGCGTATGGCAATGGCAAAACGAACCAAAGGTGCATTATGGCTCCTGATCGCTCCGACCGCACTTATCGTCCTGACTTTCATCGTATTCGCGATCGCGAACTGGATATTCAGTGCTGTCGCCCCCTCTCCAGCTGAGGGCGAACTATTTGCCGAACCTTCAATCGGTACCGCCATCATTAACATCATCCTCTTCATTGTGGGTGCACTCGCATCTGCTGCGTGGCTCCCTGGACTCATTGTGGGGATCGTCCTGCTCGCTTCACCAAAGAAATAATATGCCAAAAATTAGTCTAAATATCACTGAACTGACTGCCGAACTTGCAAAGCTCGATGCTTTTCTTGCACGGCCCGATGCTTACAGTGATCCAGACTTTACTAGCAGCAACAAACGCTTCGTCGAGCTACAGACGATTCTCGAGAAAGCAAACCTCCAAGCATCACTCGAATCTCAACTGGAAGAAGCTAAAGAGTTGGCTAGTGGCACCGACGAATTAGCTGAACTGGCCAAAAGCGAAGTTGAAGAAACAACAAAAAAACTTGAAGACCTCGAAAATGAGCTATTTGCCATGCTAGCGCCAAAAGATCCAAACGACGCAAAGAACGTCATTATGGAAATCCGTGCTGGTGCGGGCGGTGACGAAGCCAGCCTGTTTGCGGCTGAGCTGTACCGCATGTACCTCCGTTACTGCGAATCTCATAACCTCAAAACCGAACTGCTTAGTGAAAATATGAACGATACGGGCGGATACAAGGAAGTTATTTTCTCGGTTAAGGGCGACTCACCCTACTCTCAATTGAAATTTGAATCGGGTGTCCACCGAGTCCAGCGTGTGCCTGCAACTGAATCGCAAGGTCGTATTCACACCAGCACTGTGACCGTCGCAGTGCTGCCCGAAGCCGAAGAAACCGATATCGAAATTAACCCAAGTGACCTCCGTATCGACATCTACCGGGCGAGTGGTCATGGCGGCCAATCAGTTAACACCACCGACAGTGCCGTTCGTATCACTCACATTCCATCAGGTATGGTCGTCACAAACCAGGACGAAAAGTCTCAACTAAAGAACAAGGACAAGGCGATGAGTGTCCTGCGAAGTCGTTTATTGCAACAAAAGCTTGACACTGAAAACGCCCGTGCCACAGCCGAGCGTCGCAGCCTGATCGGCTCGGGTGATCGTTCTGAAAAAATCCGTACCTACAACTTCCCCCAAGACCGCATTACCGACCACCGCATCAGTTACAGCCGAAGTAATATTCCCTCTGCGCTTAGTGGCCAAATCGAAGATGTAATCGAGAACTTGCAAGCATATGAACGAGAACTTGCCGCTAGCTCTGTCAATTAAAGATTGGCTGGATGACGCCACCCGTCAGCTTGTCTTTGCCAATATTTCAAGTGCTCGCCTAGATAGCGAACTGATTTTGGCACACACGTTACGTCAACCACGCAGTTACCTGCATGCGCACAACGAGCACCTTCTGACCGATCGAGAACAAGAGATTGCCGGTGCACGCCTTGCCCTCCGCCTCGACCATGTTCCGGTTGCCTATATCATCGGGCACAAAGAATTTTATGGCCGACGGTTTCGCGTTACAACAGCGACCCTTATTCCCCGCCCTGAATCTGAAATGCTGGTTGAGTTATTACACCTAGCCATCCCAAAGAATGCAACCCTTCTCGCAGAAAAACCATTGCGTCTGGTCGATGTCGGAACGGGTAGCGGCATTTTAGGTATCACTGCCAAACTCGCTTTTCCGGAACTTCTCGTTACGCTCGTCGATATAAGCCGGCATAGCCTGGGTGTTGCCGAACAAAATGCCAAACAACACGACGCCGAAGTAGAGATTCTTCGTAGTGACCTGTTGACACAATATCCATATATCGCCGACATTGTCATCGCTAACCTTCCCTACGTCGACCCTGATTGGGAACGCTCGAAAGAGACTAACCACGAGCCAGCAGAGGCACTGTTTGCGAGTGATGGTGGCAAAGCCCTGATTAATCGACTTATTACTCAGACAAAAGACCGCCTGGCGAATAGTGGCTATCTCATTCTTGAAGCCGACCCAACCCAACATAAGGACATTATTAAGTTTGCCTCATCACATGGGTTGCTACTGGCTGAACAAAAAGACTACGGGTTGTTGTTCCAAAAAGTGACTAAATAGTCGTTCCGATTCGGTTGAATACGAATACCAAGACGATAATAATACTTAGGGTAAATAACAGTGGTAATATGAAATCATTCACTTTGATTTTACCGTTATGATAGAACGAATCGTATGATTTAAAGGCAACGAAGCTCACCAGTAACGCAATGATGGCGACTTGTGGAACCAAAAGGCTGGTAATAAATGGCAGACTGTAGGCAATCGTCCAGTGATACGCCACCCAGCCAAGTTCTGAAATAAACAGACCCCAAGCTAAACTAATAAACAATGCATGCGTTTCATCGTCGTACGTACTTAATATGTGCCGAGCGGCAGCATACCCAATCATCCACATACCCAAGACAACAACCGATACAGGCCAAGCATAAGACACCATATACAGTGCAGAAGTTCCTAATAGAACGGCAATACCAGCTTGGGCGGCAACCAGTGAACGTCGTGAGCGAGGTTTCAAGAACAGCAACCAGGCAATATACAAAACCGTCAGGATGCCCAGAAGGATCAGTTTGCGGTCGTCATCGATTAACGCAGCGTTAATACTCGCCATGTGAAGAACGACACTGATACTCACGATGAAATCTATCAGGTTCGAACGGAGATTTGCCAGCCAGTAACGCGGACGAACGGCCAGTACACGCCATTTGCTAATGACAACCAGTAGGATAGCGAGAGGGATGGATTCGGTATAACGAATCACGACCAGTAGCGCAATCGCTAGGCCAATATTTAGTACCATGTAGACTGCTTCGCTCAAGAATGAACGCCGTCGAACCAGTTTTAAAAACTCCATAACTAGGATTATTATACCACGAGTCAACGAGCGTACTTCGAAAGCTTGCTTTCAGAAGTACCGAGTGACGATGTGGTATATCGAAGATATACCACGAGTCAACGAGCGTACCGAGACTACTGGCTGATCGAGCCGTCGCCGATAATAATCACGAAGTCAGTTTCGCCTACCACGCTGACTGGTGGCTCGGTCATCTTGATAGTGACGCCGTACAGTTGCTTTAGCTTGGCTACACTCGCCGTCTTATCCGATGTAATCTGATAGATTTCAACCTTTTCGTAGGTACCATCTGGTGCATTATCAACCGAATCGACGATAAATCCTTTTTCGGCCAGCATGTCAGCTTCCGCTTGTGCCACCCCAACCGTCGAACTACCGTTTAATACGGTGATGTGTGGTTCTTCTTTAATAACAGGCCCATTGAGGAGATAGTTCTGAATATATGCTCGCAAAGAGTCGTACATGAACTGTCCTTCGGACGGCAACACCACACTCCCCGCCCCTGCGATTGTACGTGTCGTAAACTGTGCCTCACCTGTCTTGAACAGGTCAATTGATTGGATATTTTCAGATTTAATGTCTCGTGCTAGATCCATTAACGTTCGTATTTCCTTTGTTTGAATATTGGTGCGGAGATTTTTACCCAACGCATCAATTAAACCGGTGACCGAACCGACGTTCGTCAGGGTTCCTGCGCTCATTGCTTTGTCGCGGATCGCGACTAAGATTTTCTGCTGATTGCGTTCACGGTCAAAGTTTGACTGTTCAAACCCATAGGTTGGTGCTGCGTCACCGCGCGCCTGCGCGAGGTATAGTGCGTGCTCGGCATCGAGCGTTACTTTGCCATTTGGATAGTCGATAAAGTGACCGTTCGGTGGACAATTCTTGATGCGCACACTGTAGGTGGCGCCACATTTCCAGTCAAAGTTACTATCCATCTGTCCATTAGGGTCACGGCTCTCGATAGTCACCTCAATACTGCCCCCGATAGCGTTGACGACGTCGCGCATCACCGTGTAGTTAACGTGCACCCCGTATTGGATATCTATCCCCATAATGTCGCCGATGAATGCCTGGGTCTTTGTGAGGCGGTCTTGTTCAGCCGCATCGTCTTCACCCTCGTTTACGCAGCTAAAGAAACTGTTGATCTTGCCCGAGTACCCTGGCAAACAAGGCATATCGTACTGAACATACAGGTCACGTGGAACACTAATCATGTAGGCATTTTTAGCCGTCTGATCAACGCTGACAATCATAATTGAATCAGTCAGGTATGCGGCGTCGTGCCCAGGATCATCTTCGGATGTTCCAACAATCAGGAAGTTACTACGCCCATTAGCATCTTGTTTTAGTGGATCACTTTTGACGATATCAAAGATGTTTCCCTTAAAGATACCGTTACTGGCCAGTACTGTACGCAGAACAACGTACGCACCCACCAATGCACCCAACACCAGCGCAACAATGATCACCCATTTAATAATCTTGAGGACTTTATGACGAGGATGTTTCGCTTTGACGTTGCGTTCACGCTTTCGAGGACGTTTTACTCGTTTGTGTCTTGGTTCGTCCTGATCGATCTCGCGAAGCGATTCATCTATGTCACCACGCCCTATCGTTCGGCCACTGCGGGCAACCCCAACAGATTCGGCACTATAGTTATCACCAGTGTGAAGCGACCGATCAATCGGTGCAACAGCAGCATCAGGATCCTTTACAGAATGTAAATCGCCCAACTGGCTATTGGGGCGACGAGGGATAAACCCATCAATGGAAGGTCGGTTGTTCTTCATAAATACTCATACTACTATACCTAACTTGAGCGATGATTTGAAGCATAACTATAACCATATTGATGTGCCTAGGGTATAATACCTAGAGTAATGGAAGCATCGTTTTTTACCCGCCACCCCTTCCTGAAAGATGCTTTCGGCATTTTTATCTTTATTATCGCTGTCCTTATTGGCACCGTTCTTATCAATGGATTCGTCTTTCGTAGCTATCATGTCGTTGGACCAAGCATGGAAAAAACCCTCTTTACCGGTGACCGTCTGATCGTCGACCGACTACCCGTCACTTGGGCACATATATTAAATAAAGAGTACCAACCCGACCGTGGTTCGATTATTGTATTCAAGAACCCTCACTTTAGCCAAGGCATCGAAGACGAGTACATCGTCAAGCGCGTGATTGGTTTTCCTGGCGAGCGTGTCGTCCTGAAAGACGGGGTATACACGGTATATAACGATACCTCTCCTAATGGCTTTAATCCCGATGAACAGAATCACGGCGAACCTGGCGCACCGACAAATGGTGAAGTTGATATGATTGTTCCAAAAGGCCAAATCTTTGTATCGGGTGATCACCGCGAAGGAAGTTATTCATATGATTCACGAAATGGTCTGGGTACTATTCCACTCTACGACGTCATAGGTCCTGTTAGTTTCCGGATTTTCCCGTTCAACAAGATTCGCAGTTTTTAGTTAATCGTCGCTCAATAATTTTTGGAGTCGTTCAAGGTCGTCATTACTCTTGAACTTGATGATGATGCGCCCAGCACCATGGCCGTTAACACGAATATCGACATCTGTCTTTAGGCGATCGCGTAGTGAGGTAACGCTGGCTTCGTGACGAGATTCAGCCGCCGGGTCGCTGAACTCACCCGTCGTCTTGCGCATGGTTTTAATGTTCACCATATACTGCTCAACTTTGCGTGAACTCCATTCTTCGGCAATAATACGAGGAAGAATTTCCAGGACGAACGTCTCGTCTTGGCCAGCTAGTGGACGAGCCTGACCCTCGGTCAGAATTCCTTCGGCGATTGCTTGGCGTGCCTCTTTTGGAAGACGGAGCAAGCGCATCGTGTTCGTGACGGCACTCGGTGATTTATTCACACGTTTGGCAATTTCTTCCTGAGATAAGTTAAATTGATCACGCAATTTCAAATAAGCCGTTGCTGTTTCAATGGCGTTCAAGTCGCGACGTTGGATATTTTCAATAAGAGATAGTTCGAGCTTGTGTTGGTCACTAAGGTCACGGATAATCGCAGGAATAGTGTCCAGGCCTGCTGCCGTCGCTGCGCGGTAGCGACGCTCACCCGCAACAATCTGATAGCCATTCATGTCTGGCGTCACAATAATTGGCTGCAACACACCGTATTCTTTGATTGAGTCTGACAACTCTTGTAGGGCATCGCTATCAAAGCTCCGCCGTGGTTGATCAGGGTTGGTGTGAATCTTGGAAATCGGCAAGTTTTTTAGTTCACTCACCTGTTCGTCCTGCGAAGCGGTTGGATCAAAACTATCATCCAGCAAATCAATAGGAATCAGTGATTCAAAGCCTCGGCCCAAGCCTTTTTTTGGACTAGGCATGGACAGCCTCCGTCCTGGTCATCACTTCTTTTGCCAGCGCTTTATAGGCACGAGCACCCTTTGAAAACTTATCATACACGCCAATAGGCAATCCGTGGCTCGGCGCTTCGGCGAGGCGAATATTACGAGGAATCGTCACTTCGAACACTTTGCCCGGGAAATGACGTTTAATTTCATCATACACCTGCGTACTAAGCGTTGTCCGACTATCGAGCATAGTCGGTAACACCCCAAGTAACTCAAGGCTCGGGTTCATACCCTTTCGAACGAGTTTCATCGTCTCGAGGAGTTGTCCTAAGCCTTCCAGTGCATAGAATTCCGCCTGAACAGGCAGAAGAACGTATTTCGCCGCAATCAGCCCGTTTACGGTCAATAGACTAAGGCTAGGAGGGCTGTCAATCAGAATATAGTCATACTGGTCGCCACTCGCTTCGATAGCAGACTTGAGGCGTGAAAAACGCTTGTCTGCTTGGGCAAGTTCAACTTCAGTGTTTGCAAGTACCGACGTCGTCGGAGCAATCCAGAGGTTCTTGTGCTCTGTCTCTTTCACGACCGCATTGAGTGGTGTCGAACCAATAACAACATCGGTCATTGTCAGCGTCAAGGCTTGCTTATCGACACCCAACCCACTGCTGGCGTTACCCTGCGGGTCAAAGTCAATTAGAAGTGTCCGTTTACCCGCTTTGGCGAGAAAAAAGGCTAAATTAATAGCGGTTGTTGTTTTACCAACGCCCCCCTTCTGATTCGTGACAGCAATCACCGTCGTCACCGTGTATACCCTCTGTTCATTTGCTTCATTATAGCATGAGTAAGCGAGTGAAATATAAGCTTGCTTATATTTCCGAGTGGCGAAATGCTCTATCTCGATATAGCATGAGTAAGCGAGTGAAATATAAGTGCGTAACAAAAAAGACCCCGCGAGGCGAAGTCTTTTCTTGCTACTTGATCGAAGTAATTTCGATCTTTGAGTATTTTTGGCGATGTCCGTTTTCTTTATGAACGCGCTTCTTTGCTTTGTAGCGAATCACACGGATCTTGTCACCCTTTACCAAGTCATCGATGACCTTGGCGGTTACTTTCACATCTTTGACGGTTGGCGTACCGATAGTAACGTTGTCACCATCAATAACCAACAGTGCGTCGAGAGTGAGCTCTTTAGTTCCTTCCTGGAGGAGGTCCACCAGTAGGGTCTCTTTTTCGGCGACAATAAATTGTTTGCCACCGATCTTAACGACTGCTTTTGTCATATAGTTCCTTTAATATTTAGCGATCAGTTACTTATTTTAACAGAGATGAGCATCTATGTAAAGTTAGATCTGCCCGCCACCCGTTGCCAGTACAACAATGATACCCAGGCCAATGACACCAATAAGTGTGTACATACCATGATGAAGTCGCCAGGTTTTACGCCATGCGGCAGGAAGTTTCTTTCGATAGTGATGAGCGGCGATTGCGACGAATCCCACAACTGCAAACAACGCCAGTGCACCCAGTGTTGCCGGACTAAGTGATTGCAAGGCGCTTCCGAAATACGTCAGTGGATTCCCCACTCCATTCGAGATAGGCGCAGCATACACAACTTTGTCAGATTCGCTTCCCTGCACCGCTGCTGATACCGGCGCCCCATAGTACGCAACCACCAGTGTTGTACTGCGACCATCCAGCATACCGTCAACAACAGCAAAACCAACGTCCTGATATTTGTCGTTGAGAATATTCGCACGGTGGGTCTGTGACGCCATCCAGGCATCGACCGTTGCACGTGCCGTTGGATAATTCTTAGCTAAATTTTCACCAGCTACATCGTAGTTATATCCGACATCAGCCAACCACTTCCAAGGGGTGATTCCGCTAGGCGACGTATGTGCCCAATAGTTATTAGCAAGCATATCCTTCGCCTTCATAAACGCAGCCTGACTCAATTCCTCATTGATTTTTAGCTCGCCCAGTGACGACGTCGCACGCTGTTCGTTCGTATCAGTCAGCAGTTCGCTGGCAGTAATATTCGACACTCGTCCCAATACTTCCAAACGACCAGCTGTAACATAGCCGTAGACCAGTTGCATCAACAGTGCAAGTACCAGCACGGCGGTGATGCCATGGAGTCGGACCAGATGAGGACGATACTGATTACCTTTATGCGGCACAAAAGTATGTCGCACATGACGACTAAAAGCTGAACCGTTCTTGTTTTTTTGTTTTTGTTTCGTGTTCACGGTTGGCTACATTATACCACTTATGCATAAGAAAAGCCCCTTTTTCAAGGGGCCTTTGCTTTGTTTGTATGATGTGTTTATTCTTCGTTGTTGCGACGGCGAATGGCTGCGATAATGAACCAGATCAGGCCAGTTGCACCAAGAAGGACCAGAATCCACCAGTACCATGCCAGGCCAAAGATGGCGTCGCTTGGTTTAGTGTCAGCTGCAGCAGTCTTGTTGTCGGTAGCACCTTCGACATCACTCTCGCCATTGTTAGTTGCTGCACCAGTATTGTCGGTCTCGGCACCGAGAACCGCTGCTGGGCCAACAATCAGAGGTGTAATCGTCGCTGTCGTAACAGGTATCGTTGGTGTTGAAGTCGATTCGGTAGTGGTTGTTGGAACAGCCGTTGCAATAACTAGGCTGGCACTTGCAACATCGGTGTTACCTACGACATCTGTAGCGGTCACTTCGATCGTGTAAGTTCCATCACTAAGTGGAGTTGTAAAGGTGTAACTCCAGGTACCATCACCATTGTTAGTAGCTGTGAGTGGCGTCCCACCGTCAACAGTAAGGGTGATAACCGCAGTTGAGTCGTCGATTGTACCAGTAACGGTTGGGGTCGAGGTGTTAGCTGTCGATGCGTTCACTTCAACATCTGGATCTGTCGCATCGACGGTCACTGTTCCGATTGATTCGATACCAGTGTTTCCGGCGTTATCAAGTGCACGAACGTACAATTCATAGTCACCGTCTGCCGGTACGACAGTAGTGACCGATGTATTGGTCGTAAACGTCCAGCTCGCAGGGGTGTCACCTGCTGCTACCAAGGCATATTCATAACCCTTGATACCTGATGCTTCTTCAGCACCTGGGTCGGTTGCTGCGGTCCATGTCCAGTCAAGGCTTAGAGTCGTCGAAGGATCGGTTGTGCTTGGAGTTCCCGTTGCGCTTGGATCGACTAACGGAGATGAGTAAGCTGTTGTTGGGTTTGGAGTCACTAAATTATCCGCAAGATCGTGGATATTCTGGAGTCCCCATTGTTGTTCAGCTGAGATATACCAAGCAGAACTTGTAAAGGTAACTGTTGCAACATGGGTAGCAGGATTGTAAGAAACCGTTGCATCACCCGTTAGGTCCCCTGATCCACCTGCACCAGGCCAGTTGTTCAAGAAGTAATTGGCTGGGTCTGCCGCTTCGGTAGGATTAACTGCTTCGTTGAATTGAACGGTAAAGCCGTTTGCTGAAGGGCCGAATCCAGGGAAGATGAAGTTAGCTGTTGGTGCCTGTTGGTCGATGATGACAGACCAGATATCGCTCCATAGGCTGTAGTTACCTGCAGCATCTTTAGCGCGAACTTGGTAGAACCAAGCGCCATCAGGTGCCCCACTTGAGTGGATCATTGACGTCGGCAACACACCAGACTGCCAAATATTACTTCCGTTCAAGATGTCGTTAGAATCCCGTGAAGGGTCTTGAGAAGCTTGAAACTCATACGTTAATGGTGATACGTCAGTCGAGTCATTCCAGTCAAAATCAAACTCATTCGTAGGAAGATACGAACCATTTGATGGCAGTGCTAGTACGGGTTTTGTTGGAGCTGTCAAATCAACAGTTACTTTATTGATAACACTCCAGTCGCTCCAGTGACCGTCATTATCACCAGCACGGACTTGCCAGAAATAGTCATTGGCGGGCGTCCCGTTGTTGTGACGAGTGATAGTTGATAGGCCAAGATCATAGTTACTCGCCGTATCACTTGCGTCACTATAGATAATCGGTCCGAGAGTGGTTGAGTCAACCTTACTATTCGCCGTTCTATACTCGTATTTTGAGGCACCAGCGACCGTATCCCAAGTCATTGAGAAAGCGTGATCATTGGTATAACTGTTATCAGCCGGCGTAAGGTTGACCGGTGCGCTTAACTGGTGATTACCCTCACTAAAATTACGCCATTGAACACTGTAGTTGTCAGCACTGTTGAGAGTTGCTGAGTTGAAGTTATTAAAGATAACTGCTTGGAACTTATTATAAACATCTGAGCCCCAGTTGGCGTCTTTTGAAACTAACAAGACATCATTAACATAGTAATCGTATTTATTTGTACCCCCATTATAAGAGATTTCGAGAGTATACCATTGATCAGTCGCTGGCGTCGTGAGGTTTGTCCAACCTCCGAGCATCGTGTCGAAAACGCGCCAGCCAGTGAATCCACCTTCCCCTATGGTTGTGTATTCAATAATTGGCCAGGCCACGTCAGACGCCGTATCGCTTCCAGCAACACCCCAAAGACCAGCCCGAACTGGATGAGCCGTCCAACTTGGATCAACATACAGCTCAGCCTTGATAGTTTGACTCGTTGTTATAGGAGCTTGGAGACCTTCGGTTTGATAAAAAGTTGCCGAAGTATTAGCGTTGTTGTTATCAACATTGAGCGTAAGGGCGTTGCCAACAGGTGTATAGCCGCCTGATGGTGCTGATCGGTCTGGTGAGAATACGAGCGAATCGAGAGCTGTCGCTACATAGGTCGTTCCAGGTGCCGCGTTGGCACTGTCAGAAAAAATAAACGGCACATTGGCCACGATAGCACTGATAACAAGCATTAAAGCTAGTGCAAAGTTAGTACCTCGTTGATATAGGTTTGTCGTTATAGCTCGCATGTTCTTGGCTCCTACCTCTTATTAAAAGATCGCCCACACTCGATCAATTTAGATTAATACAATGTTCGCAACTTTTGTATTTTTCTTAACTCTACCACCTCTAAGGCGTTTTGGCAACGCCCAAGAGAGATTTATTTATGATGAACTTTATCAAGTAATATAGTCCTACTATCCCTCCGATCGTTACCACCCACCAATACCACGCCACACCGATAATTTTCCAACCTTCGGCACTCGCCTGAAACGGCCTCGCATGTGCATCCTTGACGGTACTGACTACGCCATACCTGCGATTCACCCCCAATACATACGTCGAGTAATCAAACAACGACTGATCAGTCGATCTATGTGCCGCGTCTACCTCAGGAATCGAAGGTAGATCGCTAAGCAATGTTTGACTCACCTCGAGTGGTGGCGTAGGTTCACCTGTCGGCGATGACGATTGCGAATTGGCAGGCTCGCTATTACCCGTCGATATTGGGGGGTTCGTAGGATCAGGATCGGGATTGGGATTACGCTGAGGTGACTCAACAGGAAGAATAGTATTACATTCACGGCTCAACAAGCTCACGACCAGACAACTGGCGTTATATAAAAGACTCTCGGCCTGTGTTGGCCGAGAGCTTTGGATCGAAATAAGGGAAGACGCGGTAGAGACAGCTAGCAAAAATATGATAATTTTTGCCCCTCGCAGGTTCAGTCGCCACTTATGAATACTTATAGCGTGTTCTCCCCCTTTACACTCTATACAGCGGTAACATATTTATTATACCACGAGCAGTTTGATCTACAAATTTCCAGGGGTGGGACGTTCCAGTTCGTGTATACGATCGTGGTCCAGCCCATAATAATGAGCGATCTCGTGCCACAATGTTCGCTTTATTTGTTCAAACAATTCTTGTTCAGTACGAACGATCATCAAAATAGGCAGTTTAAATAACGTAATTTTATCTGGTAACACAAAAGTATACCCCGCTCCGCGCTTGGTTAAAGGGATGCCTTCGTACAGCCCAAGTAGCAGATTTCCCTCATGAAGTCCGGCCTTTTTCGCTTGATGTTCATCAGGCCAATCGGCATAGACAATCGCAACGTTATCAAGCCCCTTTATGTACTGTTGTGGCAGTTCGTCCATCGCACTGCTAATAAGTCGATTAAATGCTTGGTCAGAGAGTTCCATTACTATAACAAGTGTAGCCTAATTGTCTGTATCAGAAAAGTTGAGTGGATCTTTTTCAAGATCTTTAATCACTCTGTCCCATGAATCATTCAAGGTCTGTTCGTCGATATCTGTTTGTAAATCAAGGGTTTCGTCCTGGGCGAACTCGTCCAACGGACTAACTGTCCCATCATCTTGGGGGTCAACTGGCTGTAGCTGAAGGTAGTTATAAATTGACATGTTTGTTTTCTTAATACGTAACAATACTATTTAAGCATGAACGAGTTAAAAAGTCAATCCTTGAGTATCCTACGCTTTTTGTAGTTTGAGGGTAATTTCCATCTTATCAACGGTAACCGTGTTTTCGTAACTATAGTCATCACCAGAGGTAAGCTCACTTGCAAGTGTCTCGGTTTTGATCAAATCAGCGTATTCAGTGTAGGCGGCTACCAGTTCATCCTGATCGGTCATAAAGCTAAGAACGATTCGATCATCCACGTTCAGGCCAGCGTCTTTACGTGCCGCCTGAACATAACGAATGAGTTCGCGTGACAACCCCTCACGGTAGAGCTCTGGGGTAATGGTTTTATCCAGCCCCACAGTGACACCGACTATCATATGCTTTATATCTTCCATCTTACGATTCTCGACATATTTTACATTTACTTCTTCAGCAATAATTGATTCGTAGTATTCATCGAGTTTTTCGCCACTATAAATCAGCGTCTGAAGGGGCTGCCTTACTTTAATCTGGACTTCGTCATCGCTTTTGCGCATACGGTTCGCCAGTCCTTGCTCGATAATCTCACGAGTGAGCGACATGTGCTTCAGCGCCAGTTCGTTGACATGCCCAACGGCAGGCCAATCAGTTAAGTGAACACTCTCTCCACCCGTCAGCTTTTGGTACAGCTCCTCGGCGAGGAATGGGACGAACGGTGCAATTGCTTGAGACAAGCGAACAAGCACGTAATGCAGTGTTGCGTAAGCATTATTCTTATCCTCATCGTCTTCACTCTTCCAAAAACGGCGGCGCGAGCGGCGGACGAACCAGTTACTGGCATCGTCAATAAATGGCAGAATTGGCTTGGTAGCGCTGACCAGGTCATAACCATCCATGTGCGTGCCGATTTCTTCAATCAATTGGTGGAGGCGGCTAACAATCCACTGATCGAGCGGATTCTTGAGTTTATCTGATGGATCACAGATCTCACCGTCGAATTCCCACCCATCGACTTCGGCATACATTGTAAAGAAATCGTACATGTTCCAGATCATCGTTAGTTTGCGGGCAATGTCAGCTACTTCCTTGTCTTGCAGTGCAAAATCTTCCCCCGACAGTAGAGGACTAGAAATCAAGAGGAAGCGCAGGCTATCCGCGCTGTATTGATCCATCAAAACGTTCGGGTCGGTGTAGTTACCGTAAGATTTACTCATTTTGCGACCGTCATTACCAGCGACGTTACCAGTCACGATCACATTCTTGAACGAGTTTTCGCCAAATAAGGCGACACTCATAGCGTGCATATAATAGAACCAGGCACGGACTTGGCCGATGTATTCAACGATGAAGTCGCCAGGGAAATTAGCTTCGAATTTCTCTTTGTTTTCAAACGGATAATGGAACTGTGCGAATGGCATACTCCCGGCTTCGAACCAGCTGTCCATCACCTTATCAATACGGGTATATTCTTCGCCGTCGATAGTGAACTTCACATCGTCGATCCATGGACGGTGGTAATCCTCGAGCTCTACCCCGCTAAGTTCTTTGAGTTCGGCGTAGCTACCAACAACTTTTACTTTGCCAGATTCTGTTTTCCAGACCGGCATGGCTGTTGCCCAAAAGCGGTCGCGAGAGATATTCCAATCCGGCGCCGTCTCGACAGTCTTTGCAAAGCGTCCGTTTTTGACGTGTGGAGGGAACCAATTGATGTCGCCGTTTTGTTCCAGCATTTGCTGGCGCTGGCTGTCGATATCCATGAACCAACTCGGGTGAGCACGATACATCAGGCGGGTGCCGCAGCGGTGACAGTGCGGGTAAGGGTGGCGGATGTAATCTATCTTCCAGACGACACCGCGTTCATGCAGAGCCTTGGCGATAGTCTTATTAATTTCCCAGACGTTCTCACCTATCCATTCGGTTTCGGTGTACTCACCGTTCTCGTCAAGGACATGAATGACCGGAATATTCTTTTCGCGGGCGAGAGCAAAGTCTTCTTCACCATAGGCTGGAGCAATGTGAACAATGCCGGTACCAGATTCGGTGGTAACATAATCTGCGGCGTAAACTTTATGAGCGTTTTCACCGCGGTTTTCGAAGAGCGGTTCGTAGGTCTTCCCTACTAGCTTCGATCCCTTAAACTCATGGAGGATGTCGTATTCAATTGGCTGGTGTTTTTCATCGGTAAATACTGTCGATGCGAGCTCTTTGGCAAGAATAAAAATCTCACTTCCAAATTTCACTTCAATATATTCTATATCCTTATTGACGGCTAGTGCCGTGTTAGCCGGCAACGTCCAAGGAGTTGTTGTCCATGCTAGGAAGTAGACAGGCAAGTTAAGCTCTTTTGTTGATTCACCCACAGACTCGGGTGTCAATTTAAACTTCGTGTACACACTCGGGTCCGTCACGTCTTGGTAAGCACCAGCGTCCATCGTCACCTCAGCCTTCGAGAGTGGTGTCGCGTCGAGCGTACAGTACATCAGTACCTTTTCACCTTCGTAGATCTTACCCTTTTCGTAAAGCGTTTTGAAAGCCCACCAAATACTCTCCATGTAATCTTTGTCCATGGTTTTATAGGCACCCTTGAAATCTACCCAACGTCCAATTCGATCAATCGTGTCTTCCCATGCACTACTGGTTTCGAGCATATTGGCGCGCGTAGCAGTAATATACTTTTCTATGCCATATTCGAGGACTTCTTGGCGGGAATTAATGCCCAGTTTCTTTTCGGTGTAGCGTTCAGCTGGCAGTCCGTGAGCATCCCAGCCCCAGACTCGTTCGACTCGCTTACCTTTCATCGTTTGATAGCGAGGCACAGCATCTTTGACGATCGAACTAAGAAGTGTTCCGTGGTGAGGGACACCAGAAATAAAAGGAGGGCCATCGTAAAAGACGTACGAATTCTCTTTTGGTCGCATCTCGATCGATTTCTCGAATGTTTTGTTCGTTTTCCAATATGAAACGAGGTCTTTTTCGTATTCTAGTGCACGGCGGCGGGTATTAGCTTTGAATTTCATACTATTTCCTTATCCAATTACCGGAATAAATCCGTACTTTTCTAGTTGTGGTTGAATATCTGCCAGTGATTTTCCAGCTAGATACCCCGCCGCGATTGTTTCATCTTGGGTCACGTCAGCAAGTGCGATGTCTGGTGTTGCGAAACTGCGCATGCGCACTTCGTCATCGAATTCAAAATCGATCACGACCAGTCCAGCAAGTTTGTTTAGATAGACGTCCAGCTCGGCCTGGCGACCATCAATCTCGACGGTATAGCGTCGTTTCTTAATCTCTTTTGAAGGAGCTCTCGCCAATGCTTCAAATTCTTCTTTTTCAAGTTCGATAGTGTGTTCAAATTGCTTTGAACTGTCAGTTCCGTCGGTTGGAACTTTTTTGGTTATTTCGTAGTGATCACCTCTGTGGCGCAGGCGAAGATGAGGATGAAATGCCTCGGCCGGAACATAGATATCATGAATAATTTCAGAAGGAAACGTATCAAGGTTGTCGGGCAGAGCCTTCACTAGGTATGTTCGTTCGAGTTCGATTTCCGTCGCCATGTTCCTGTTCCTTTGGTTTAAAAATAATAAAAATCCCTCATCCATCGGAACCCGGGTAAGGGTGGTGCCATCCGATTTCTGAAAGATTATTTCAGCGCTTGATTGTCGCTTTGACGTAGCGTACACGTTCGGTTCTACTCTCGCTAGCGATTTCTTCCGAAA
Organism: Candidatus Microsaccharimonas sp.; assembly: GCA_049304275.1. Lineage (GTDB taxonomy): Bacteria > Patescibacteriota > Saccharimonadia > Saccharimonadales > Saccharimonadaceae > Microsaccharimonas. The sequence continues at coordinate 53,937 of JBAQNZ010000017.1, forward strand.
ACTCGTGGCTGATAACCACTCAAACGTTATGCTACCTATAGTAGCAGTTTAAAAATGCGCAGGCAAGTTAATTACGGGCGTTCAAATGCTTGACGACCTGGCACAACGTATCCGGAAACGCGTACCTCGGCGTCGCCTGACTTGTCCAGCGTCAATCGACTAAGATCTTCGCCAATCGTCAGGGCAAACCCTGTACCAAAATCAGTTGGCTCACCGACAGGAATCACACTGAAGTGCTGGCCATCGGTCATGAACGTAAACGGTTGTCCGGTGCGTTTTTCACCCCTGAAAATACCAAATAGTGATCCATCTTTTTCGAGGTCCCCGACTTCGATATCGGCAACCATTTCACCAGTAAACTTATCGGTTCGTATTTCGGCTTTTTCGCCATATTTTTCGACGAGGTCACGATTCATATCGATAACGACGCGACTATCAACGCGCAGAGATTCTTCTAATCTTGGTTTTAAAGCTCGCAGGCCCTCGGGATTCGGTGTTTGTGTGTTTTTTGCCATTTACACTATTATAGCAAAAATAAGCATAAACGTCAAGCTGGCTTCACTGCCTAGGCGAACAATGCTTCACCGAACTTCAAAATCACCAAGGCAATCATAAGGGCGATCCATGCCAGTACAATCACCTGATGGTAGTTACCCTTTAAGAAGCGTTGAATACGATCATTCAGTGGCTTCTTGAAGCCATATGTATTCATTTTTAAATTGTAGTGAAGGAAACTAGAGAAGATAAGTGTCGTCGAAGCAGTCACAATCAGACACCACAGACAGAGTACTTCAATAGCATAGACACTTTGGAAGAAAAGCCAATATGAGAATACGAGACCGAGGAAGATACCGATAGTTGCCTTTATCTGCCACCAACGTGGAAACTTCACTCCTACCAGACCCGCCAAGGCTATAGTAACCAGTACCGAATACGCTATCAATCCAATGACCATATTTGGAAAGCCAAAGACCTGCGACTGCCAGGTTTGCATAACTGTACTACAGTCAAGGACGATATTGATACTGCACGACAAAACGGCATTCGGGTCTTCATAAAGATGAAACTTCTCTAAGGTAAGGGTAAATGCGGCACCGAGCGCAGCCAAGCTACCAGCCAGCATAATACTTAATGTTATAACACGCATACGGCGCTCGTCTTTATATGTAAAGATTTCTTTGAGCTTATTGAACATAATAACTCACCTCGCTTATAGTTGGTAATGGCAACCCGGACCACGTATTCTGCATCACCCCATCATTACTGATAGCTACCATCGAAGGAAATTCCATCAAATCATAGGTCCTGCAAAAACTAATACCATCTGGTGAGTCTGGATCCATTGTTTCAAGGTCATGTCCGGTCTGTATCTTAAAATCACGCAAATAATCGGTCACTTGGCGTGTGTAGTCCCGTTCGTCTTTAAATACCACCACCACTCTCATCACTAAATGTCCTTTTGTTGCCTTCTCTGTTCAAGGATTTGGACAAAGTCATCAAGAGATTTAAATTCCTGGTACACGCTAGCGAAACGGACATAGGCAACTTCGTTACGGCGGGCTAACTCATCAAGCACGTTGTCGCCAATTTGCTTTGAGGTTACCTCTGTCTCGCCGAGAGCGTAGACACTGTCTTCGATATCATCAATCATTTCTTCGACTTCGACCTCTGAAGTAAAGAATTTACCAACCGAACGACGAATCGCTGTCGCAAGTTTTTCGCGATCAAATAATTCACGAGCGCCGTTCTTTTTAATCACGGCGAGGTTTGGTTTTTCGATACGTTCATAGGTGGTAAAACGTTTACCATCTGGTGTTTCACGACGGCGGCGAATCGTGACACCGTCACTAACTTCGCGCGATTCTACCACTCGACTATCACCAATATTAATTCGTGTCATGATCTACTCCTCTGTCTTTTTGTGCTTTTTGCGGCGACGTAGAAAAGCTGGTGTATCGGATTCATCATCTTTTTCGACCGAGTGATTCCACATATTTTCGCCGTTCTCTTCGGCAAAAATCTCGGCAGATCCACTTTGATCAAGGCTGAGGTCGACACTATCGACTGCTTCATCAGTCAAACGGGTTTCGGTTTGAGTTTCTTCGGGTCCATTGTCGGTTTCTTGGAAGTAGGCTGAATCGAATCCAGTTGCAATCACCGTGATGATTAACTCGTCTTCGATTTCAGGTTTCAAGGTCGCTCCGAAGATGATGTTCGCATCAGGCGAAACAGCACTGGTGATGATCTCGGCTGCTTCCTGGATTTCGCTCATACTCATGTCGTAACCACCGGTCACGTTGAATAAAACACCCTTAGCACCATCAATTGATACTTCGATTAGTGGTGATTCAATGGCCTGCTGTGCAGCCTGGGCGGCACGATTGTCGCCGCTAGCACGTCCAATACCCATCAGGGCTGAACCGGCATTACTCATAATCGCCTTTACGTCGGCAAAGTCGAGGTTGATCAGTCCGTGTTCAGTGATCAGTTCAGAGATGCCTTGAACACCCTGACGAAGGACGTCATCGGCAATTTTGAAGGTCTCTAATAGTGGCGTACGTCGGTCGATCGTCTGTAGTAAACGATCGTTAGGAATGGTGATGAGTGTATCGACGTGACGGCGAAGTTGGTTAATCGCCCAATCGGCGTTCGTACGACGTTTTTGACCCTCAAAGCTGAACGGCTTTGTCGCAACGCCGACCACCAAGATACCCATTTCTCGGGCGACTTCAGCGACGACGTATCCTGCACCACTTCCGGTTCCACCACCAGCACCAATCGTGACAAATACCATGTCAGCACCGGTCAATGCATCACGGATTTCATCGCGTGATTCGTTTGCGGCCGCTTCACCAACCGAAGGATCAGCACCCGCACCCAGTCCACCCGTCGTGCTGTGGCCAAGATGAATTTTTATGTCTGCTTTTGAGTTATGGAGGGCTTGGGCGTCAGTGTTCATTGCAATGAACTGTACACCGGCAAGTCCGGCATCTTTCATGCGGTTGACGGCTGAACCGCCGGCACCACCAACACCAACCACCTTAATGCTGGCAAAGGTTTGGATGTCACTTGGTTTCACTTCAGGCATACGTCTGTTATCTCCCCGATATACTCTTATACTGCCCTTAGTATAACACTTTGCGAAGAAACGAAAATACTAGGCGCGGAAACGAGCAAATAATTTAGACACGAATCCGCCAGCAGACTTGATGTTCATCGTACTTTTTTTGTTCGGTGTTCGTCCCGCTAGGCGTTCGGCATCTATTAACATCAGTCCGATTGCCGTTGCAAAAGATGGTTTCTCGATATTATCTGCAACTCCACCATAGCCGGTTGGCTTGCCAATTCGTGCTGCCAGACCTAAATACTCTTTAGCATATTCATCGATATGTTTCAGTTGGGCGGTGCCTCCCGTCAGTACGACACCACTTGGCAACTTGCCGGCACGGCCAGCTTTTTTCAGTTCATGTTGAACAGCTTCAAAAATTTCTTCTAAGCGAGCTTCGACGATTTCATCAATATCCTTTGTTTCAAAACTGTGAATGTCACCTTCGTGTTTCAAACTGATACCTGCGTTATCTTTTCGAGCAACGGCCGAGGCATGTTCTAATTTAATTTTTTCAGCGATTTCAGGATCAGTTTTGAGGCCAATCGCTAAGTCGTTGGTAATATTGACTCCTCCGACAGGGACAACCGCAGTGTACTGCAAATCCCCTTCTTCATACACGGCAATACTTGTCGTTGCTCCACCGATATCGATGATGGCAACACCATTCTCGATTTGCTGTTCACCTAACACCGCTCGAGCTGCCGCGACAGCCGTCACTACCACTGAATGTGGTTCGACTTTTGCGGTTTCAGCTGCCTTTTGAACGTTCACTAGATATGGGGTCAGCCCAGAAATAACATGCGCGTCGATTTCAAGGCGCGTACCAGTCATACCGATCGGGTCTTTGATATTATCTTGGCCGTCTAATTTATAGGCATGCGGGATAATATCTAAAATTTCACGGTTTGCAGGCACTTTACCCAGTGTCGCCACCTCTTCAATACGTGCCAAGTCGTCGCGAGTAATCTCGTGATCGGGCGTACCAACAGCAACCATCCCATCGGCGTGCGTACTAAGAATATGCGCACCGTTTACGCTAATCGTTGCCCCGTCAACTTGATAACCGCTCATTCGCTCGGCTTCACCCAAAGCATCATCAATCGCCTGTGCAGGACCATTTAAATTAACGACCACGCCTTTGCGCATGCCGCTGTTATGAGCCTGACCGACACCAACAATCGTCGGAACACCGGTTGTACCGTCGATGTGTGCGACGACTGTTCTGACAGTTGTCGTGCCTATGTCGATACCGACGGCGTAGGAAGAACCTTCTTGCATGTCCCTAAGTATACCGCTTACGTCTGGTGTTGCAAAGTTTTAATAGCTAAAAAGCCAGAAGCTAATCGCCAAACACTCCTACATCTCGGAGGCCGCTCTATGGGGAACTTTGTTCGCCCATGGCGCTCGGCTCGCCCTTACGGGGACATCCTCCTCTTTGCAGGAGTGTTCGGCGATTAGCCACATATATTAGCCCATTCTTTATCAGCGTTTTCTTGAGGAGGATGTCCCCTCCAGGGCGAGCCGAGCGCCACAGGCTGACGAAGTCACCTGTAGAGCGGCCTCCGAGAGAGAATGATGATAAAGAATGGAACTTATAGTCTTGTGAGAATTTCAACACCGTCTTCGGTGACAAGAACGGTGTGCTCAAAATGTGCTGCCATACTGCCATCACGTGTCGAAATTGTCCACTTGTCGTCGTCTACACGGATCTTCTCACCACCAAGAGTCGCCATCGGCTCGATTGCGATCGTATCACCAGGTGTCAGTAATTTACCAGTTCCCCTGCGGCCATAGTTCGGAACTTCGGGGGCTTCGTGCATTTCGTGACCAACTCCGTGTCCTACCAACTCGCGAATAATACCTAGTTTTGCCTCGTTCAAGACTTTTTCAACAGCAGCACCAATATCTCCGATGCGGACGGGGCCCTTAATTGCATCAATGCCAGCGTATAAGCTTCGTTCGGTGGCATTAATGAGGTGCTTTTGCACTCCGTTCGGCTCATTGCCGACCACCATCGTAAAGGCACTGTCAGTTTTCATTCCCTTGTACGTAATAACGAGGTCAAAGCTAACAATGTCACCTTTTTGTAGAACGTATTCAGTTGGAATACCGTGAACAATTTGATCGTTTGTCGAAATACACACGACGTTCGGGAAATTAACTTCGGATGTTTTATAGGTAGCGATGGCGCCCAGTCGTGCGATTTCTTTTTCCACCCAGCTATCGAGTTCTAGTTCGCTAACGCCTGGTTCTACCTGTGCTCGCAGTCCCTCGAAAATAGTAGCTAAGATCTTGCCACCTTCGCGCATTGCCTGAATTTCAGCCTCGGTTTTTTGTTTCTGCACCACTAGGCTAGCCCTCGACTTGTCAGCTCCTGCGCAATGCGATCATGCACCTGTCCCACCGAACCGATACCGTCAACGTGAACGACAGGAATATTCTGTTCAGTAAAGTACGCAAGAATTGGATACATTTCCTGACGATAAATATTCAATCTTTCATCGATAGCTTCAGAAGTGTCATCAGCACGACCACGAATATGGAGGCGGTTCAGCAGCTCTTCGTACGGTACTTCCAAAACGATCACGATACCGACTGAACGAGCATGTTCAGGCTGGCTGTCAATCAGCCATGTAGCTTGTTCGAGTTTACGAGGAAAGCCATCAAGGATAACGCGATCAACGTCGTGCGCACGCTTCAATGCCTCGCCCATAATACGAATGATCATGTCGTGCGAGACTAACTGACCGGTCTGTAATCCTTCGATAATTTCAGGATCGTGAGTGTCACGCAGTAGTTGCCCAGCACTTAACCAACGCCACCCCATTCGAGCAGCCAACATCTGTCCCTGTACACTTTTACCCGAGCCCGCTGGGCCAAAAAATACAATCATGTCTCTATGATATACGGACGATAAGGGTTATGACAATGCTTCTTTAACAAGTCGAGCGATGGTTCCCCCGTCAGCTGCATTACCAAGCTTGCCTTTGACGACACCGATAACTTGGCCCATAGCTGCAGGACCACTGACGCCAAGAGTGGCAATAGCCTCTGTAATAGCTGTCTGGATATCAGCTTCTGATAATTGTTCAGGTAAGTATGCTTCAAGTACTTTTGATTCGGCTTTTTCAGCTTCGACTAGTTCTGGTCGGCCAGCCGCTTCGTACTGGGTGGCACTGTCTTGGCGTTTTTTGACTTCACGAGCGATCAGTTTTTCAATCGTCTCGTCGTCGAGCCCTTCATCGCGTCTACCCTGAGCAACTTCTTCATTAAGAATGACTGCTTTTAGTCCACGCAGGACTTCGGCAACAAAACGATCACCGCCCAAAAGGGCGGCTTTTAAATCGTTATCGAGTTGGGCTTTGAGGGCCACTGTTATTTGAGTCCTAAACGAGCCTTATTCAGCTTGTCGCTCTTACGTTCTTTGCGAATGATTGCTTTGATACGACGCTCGGGTTTACTAATTGGCTTGGCAAATCGCATTGAAGCTTTAGCTTCAGCTAATACACCACTTTGCAGCACTTTGCGGTTGAAACGACGAATAATATTTTCGTTCGCTTCGCGTTCATCTTTACGGGTTACTTGTACCATATTGTAAGTATTGTAACAGATTGAGATCAGTTCGACAAGAGTAAACTAGTCCCAACCGAGATATGTTTGTTTAACCGGTTTTAAAGGTAGACTTACTTCGGGATCGATATCCCACATGCGACGAGGGTTGGGACTGTAGGTCAAGGCATCTTGATTAAAGGTGAAAGGAACGGTCGCAGCACTAATGATACGCCGACCAGTCGCTTCTTGGACAGCCAAGGCAACTTCCGTAATAACAATCGGTTGAACAGTGAAGTCACGATCCTTATCGCCGTCCAAAGCGAAGCAGGGCAGGCTCTCTCTTCGTTCGGCATTCTGCGTATCGGTGTCGGTCGGGTTCGTCATGTTCTCTCCTAATTCTTCATCGTAATACGCTGGCGATTTTTACAGACAAAGCATAATCACTTTAATTCAAGATGAAGCAACTGACCTTCAACGCTTCGTCGCCCCTGCCATTCGTTGACATCTGCCGTATACCACACAGATACTTTTTCACCTGGTTCAACAAAGAGATATGCTTGGGCGCTAAACGCAATCATATCGATCGTCTCGCCGGTTTCGCTTTTGAGTGTCAGTTTGACGTGCTGATTGTCAGCACCCATGCGACGCTGATTCACCACAATCAGTTCATGAGATTTCAAGATTGGCTGCGGATTGCCATGACCAAATGGCTCAAGTTTCTTAATATCCTCAACCAGTTCTTCGGTTACTTCTGCTAGTAATGCGTCGACATCGGCCTGCGGAAGCAAAAGGGCTGCTTGGTTTTCAAGCTTTTGCCGAGCGTAAAAATCATTAACACGCATTCGAAATGCAGGGATGTTAGCAGTCGGTAATGTTACCCCGGCAGCCAATTTGTGGCCACCGCCCTTTGTGATGAGATCATCGGCACTCCGAATCGCATCGACAGCGCTAAAATCACCATAACTACGGGCCGAACCTTTTGCCTCGCTCCCCATTTCCTCGAGGACAAAGGTTGGTTTCTTGTACTTTTCAAGAAGTTTCGCAGCGACGATTCCCACAATGCCGTGATTCCAGCCAGCGCTACTCACCACCAATACAGGATCACTCGGTAATTTGTCGGCCTGAACTATGGCTTCTTTTAAAATCTTGTCCTGTTCCGTGCGCCGCGCCTTATTCATGTCATCCAGCTGACGGGCAATCGTCAGCGCCGCCATCGGATCTTCGCTCGTGAGAAGATTCAGGGCATACTCGGCAGTCTCGAGGCGCCCTGCAGCGTTCATACGTGGCCCCAAGCCAAAGCCAAGGCTACGCGCATTCACACTGCGTGGCTCAATACCTGCAACGGCCATTAAAGCTTTCAATCCTGGACGACGCGTCTGCGCCAAAACCTTTAGTCCCCAATAGACATTGGTTCGGTTCTCGTCTACCAGCGTCACGACGTCGCAGACAGTTCCTAGCGCCACCAAATCAAGCAACCATTTCTCTTGGCCCTTCTCTAAACCAGTCAGTACGGTCTGTAATGCCTGAACTAGTTTAAATGCCACGCCAACACCCGCGAGATCGATGAACGGATAGCTGTGGTCGGTTCGCTTTGGATTGATCGTCGCAATAGCCGGTGGTGGCGTATCAGCAACGTTATGGTGATCGGTCACAATCACGTCGACACCCAATTCGTTCGCGCGGGTGATTTCTTTGTGACTCAAACTGCCACAGTCGACCGTAATGATCAGCTGTGCTTTGTCGGCCACAATTCGTTCGATTGCATCAACCGTTAATCCGTAACCTTCGACGAAACGATTTGGAATAAAGGCTTTAACATGTTCAAACCCAAATGATTTCAAAGCATCAATCAGCAGTGTTGTCGCTGTCAGGCCATCGATGTCGTAGTCGCCGTAAATGGTAATTCGTTCCTGTTTTTCCCGAGCGATCTTTAGTCGATCGACCGCCGCCTGCATGTCGGGTAACAAAAATGGGTCATGTTTCGTTTCATAATCCGGCGATAAAAAAACCGCCCGTTTCTCGGGCGTCATTCCTCGTGCGACTAAGATTGCATCGAGAAGGCTCATCAGGCAACTTCAGAAGACGAACGTTTCGGCCGTGCGGCCTGTTGTTGTGACTTGATCACAATGCTCTGCAACTCTTTAAAAATCGGGAATTGCTTGTTCGTTGCGTAGATTTTAGTGTTTCCTTGGCGTTCGCTGGTAAGAAATCCGACCTTCTCAAGGCGTTTCAGCTCACGCTGAATGTTCCCTGGATCTTCCTTGATAAGCTTGGCGAGGCCACGAACGTGTGTACGAAAATCAGGATACTTGGCATAGACAACAACAATCTTGCGCCGCACCCGAGATGTAATAAAAACGTCTAACATAGCTCCCCTTGGTTAATACACACACGCCTCATACGTTGATTTTTATTCTACACTTTTTCACTATCGACGGTCAACGCCAATTCAGGACAATTTTATTAATTTTCGCAACAGTTTCCTCATGAGACGGGATGGTATTCTGGTTATAATAGTGGTCCGTACCAAGGTAATTTTCTTTTACATCCAGGACGTGCAACTCGTCAGCTAACATGTGAAGTTTATCGACTGCCTGAACCGACGCAACTGGTGTGGCGATCACCAAGCGGTTAATGCGGATAGGCTTTAAAAAGTCGACGGCGACATCGATCGATGCCCCATTGTCTAGGCCGTCGGCAATCAAAATAACGGTATGGTCGCGCAACATTTCGCTATCGATCAGTCCGCCGTCACCTAGTAGACGATTCATTTTCTGAAAGGCCTCGCGCTTTTGTTCTTCCAGGTAGCCGTGAAATTCACTGGTGTACTCTTCGATTTCACCGGCCGAGAACATGCCATTGTAAGTAAAGCCTCCGTTTTCTGAAACACCACCGAAACTAGCATTCTCACCAGGAATCTCAATATTCTCTATCAAAAGCATCGTCAGAATACAGTGCAGGGCCGTGGCGACCTGTTCACCAACAATCACTCCGCCATCACTGAGGGCGACGACTGCACAGTTCTCATAACGATAGCGTTCGAATAAGGCTGCCGCGAGTTTTTGACCGGCTTCTTCACGACTCTCAAAATACATATGCTTATTTTAGCATGGCCGGCGCAGTATACTGGATACAGTATGCAGTACTACGAGGTCGCCCCTATTCGCATTATCCGCGCTGGCAGCGCTACCTTTACGTATAGTGCCGAGCAACCCATTCCTATTGGGACAATAGTCACCATTGAAATCGGGAAAAAACAACTGATTGGGGTGGTAATGAGCGAAGCATCACAGCCAATCTACGCCACAAAACCTATTACATCGATCATCGAAGACACACCCCTTCCAACAAATTTAATTCATTTAGCAACTTGGCTGGCCGAGTACTATCGCACTCCCCTCGCGACTGTTTTTCAGACGATTCTTCCCCGTGGTATCGATAAAAAACGCCGTGAGCGACATATCACCAGCCACGAGTCAGTTCGAGATCGAACACATATTGTGTTCAATAAAGAGCAGGCCAAAGCTATCAAAGAAATCATGGAAAGCAAGGGAACCAGCATCCTTCAGGGCGTCACCGGATCAGGCAAGACCGAAGTATACAAGGAAGTCACCCGTCGAACCATAGCTACTGGTCAATCAGTGATTATCTTGGTTCCCGAGATCAGCTTAACCAGTCAAATTATTAGCGAATTCTCGCACGACTTCCCCGACCTGATAGTAACCCACTCTCATATGACCGAGGCGCAGCGACATGCTGTTTGGAAACAAGCGTTGGAATCATCAACACCTACGGTCGTGATTGGTCCGCGTTCAGCACTGTTCATGCCGGTGCCCCGATTGGGTGCCATTCTGATCGACGAAGCTCATGAACCAAGCTACAAGCAAGAGCAAGCCCCTCGCTACTCGGCGCTGCGTGCGGCGAGTGTACTGGGTAAATTCGCGGGTGCCAAGGTCGTATTCGGCAGCGCTACCCCTTCGATCGGTGACCGTTACTTAGCCGAAATAACCAAAAGTCCTATCATCCGTCTGGATTCGTCGGCACGTTCAAAGGCCCAAGCCGCGGTGGTAACCCTCGTCGATATGACCAAGCGCGAAAACTTCTCACATCATCGATTCATTTCGAACCAGTTATATGAAACTATCGCGAAAAACTTGGCAGCTGAAAAACAAACCCTTATTTTCCACAATCGCCGTGGAAGCGCCAGTACAACCTTGTGCGAACACTGTGGCTGGACCGCACTCTGTCCAAACTGTTTCGTCCCACTGATTCTTCATAGCGATTCGTATGACCTGTCGTGTCATATTTGTGGCCACCACGAAAAAGTACCGACCGCCTGTCCGATATGCGCGTCGACCGACATTATTCATAAAGGGATCGGGACGAAATTAATTGAAAGTGAGCTTCGAAAACTGTTTCCAAAAGCTAGAATCGCCCGGTTTGATTCTGACAACAAGGCCGACGAGACGGTAAATAGCCTGTACGAAGACTTATATAAAGGCACTATCGACATTGCGATTGGCACGCAGGTCGTCGCCAAAGGCCTGGACTTACCAAAACTCCGCAGTGTTGGAGTGATTCAAGCCGACAGTGGCCTGTCACTTCCCGATTACGCCGCCAGCGAACGGACTTTCCAGTTACTTGCCCAAGTCGTCGGACGAGTCGGACGCGATGAACACGCCAGCGAAGTAATTGTTCAATCATATCAACCAACCCACCCAATTATCACGTTCGGACTTAAACAAGATTACGAAGGGCTGTATACCTATTTGATTGAAGAACGTAAAAAAGCCTACTTCCCTCCCTTTACCTATTTATTAAAACTCACGACAATATATAAAACCGAACAAGCTGCGATTCGATCAGCCCAAGCGATGGCAAAAACACTCCGTGTCCAGATTCATCCCGATGTTCACCTGCTTGGCCCGACACCCGCCTTTTACGAACGAGTCCGAGATAGCTACCGCTGGCAGCTGGTATTAAAAAGTCCGAAGCGTGAGTATTTGATCGATGCATTGTTACATCTGCCCCCGACTCACTGGCAAAGTGAGCTTGATCCGGCTAGCCTCCTCTAACGACCTCTGATATAATGGCGGAAATGACCAAAGACGACATTATCACCCTACCAAACCCCCACCTGCGCGAAACTTCGGCGAAAATTCGCGAGGTGACTGATGCTGTACGCAAGTTGATCGACCAGATGACCGCAGCCGCCCTCGACTGGGAAGCTTCACGACCTCATGAAATTAGTGCTGCACTCGCGGCTATTCAATTGGATCACCTGGCACGTGTCGTTATTGTCCGAAGCGACTTTGATGAAAAAGAATCACGCGAATTCACTGCCCTCATTAACCCTGAAATTGTAAAATACGAAGGGACGATCATTGCTGATTACGAGGGGTGCCTAAGCGTGAAAGATGTCTACGGTAAAGTGCCTCGGCACAGCAAAATCCGTGTCAAAGCTATGAATATCGACGGTCAAGAAGTCCGTTTCAAAGCCGAAGGTTTTCTTGCCCGAGTGATTCAGCATGAAATTGATCACACTAACGGCATTGTCTTTATTGACCATATCAAAGATAAGACCGATAGTTTCTATACACTAGACAAGGAAGGCGAGCTTCAACCCCTCGATTACGACAAACATGTCAAAAACAATCCTATTCTTTGGGACTGATGAATTCAGTGTTCCTGCCCTGCAAGCTTTAGTCGATGCTGATTATTCGATCGCCGCGGTTATTACCAAACCTGATAGTAAGCAAGGCCGAGGCCAACAACTCACCCAACCACTAGTAAAACAAATCGCCCTTGAGCGAGGTATCACTGTTTGGCAACCAACCAAACTGACCGACATCGCAGATGACATCAAGGCACTCGGCCCTATCGCTGGTGTGTTATCCAGTTATGGCAAAATCGTGCCGCAATCAATCATCGACCTCTTTACGCCGGGGATTATTAATATTCACCCGTCCCTCTTGCCAAAATACCGCGGACCGTCACCGGTAGAAACCGCTATTTTAAACGGCGACAGCGAAACAGGCGTGTCGATCATGAAATTATCGGCCGCAATGGATGCTGGACCCGTCTATACCCAAGAAAAATACCCTCTAAATGGTCGCGAGACTGCCCCAGAGCTTCGCAAGGCGCTATCACGAATGGGAAGTCGGCTGTTAATCGACGTGCTTCCAGCGATCTTAGACGGGTCCTCAGAGGGTATGTTACAAGACGAAAACAGCGCTTCCTACTGCCGTTTGCTGACAAAAGAAGATGCTTTTTTGGATCCTTCAAGTATGGGCGCCGCAGAAGCCGAACGTCAGGTTCGCGCCTATCTCAGCTTTCCGCGAACAAAAATGACACTTCTCGGTCAAAGTGTCATTGTGACAAAAACTCATGTGTCAGAGGTGCCAACCTCCCAACTGGATCAGCGAGCTAAAGACGGCAATTTCCTCATCATCGATGAGTTGATCGGGCCATCAGGCCGTCAGATGGATGCTGCAAGTTTCCTGAACGGTTACGCAGCTGGGGCTTGAGGGGCTGGACCACCCAAAATCGCGTCTTTATTCGCCATGATTTCTTTTTTAATTTCTTCAAGGGTCCGCGCTACGACGTCACGGTAATCTGGTCGATTCACTTCTAGCCATTTCGTTGCCGCGTATTCAGCCCGTAGGCCTGGATCGTCAACGGCCATACCACTGGCCTGTTGCAAGCGCTGAAAAATTTGCTCTTCCCTATAATTAGGGGCGTGGGTCGCTAACCAAGGGGTGATAATCTCGTCCTTGCGGTCAATAATGCCTTCAAATTCATCAAGCTGGGCTTCGGTCATCCCCTCGCTCAATCGAACACCGACTGTCTCTTCCAATCGGGTATACGTATACTGTAAAAATGGTTTACGTTGGTCTTCGGGCATTTCCCCCAAGCCGACGTCGATAAGAAATTGATCGTCTAATTGAAACATGCTGTTCTCCTAGACCTATTCTATCAGATGAAGAGGCTAATTTGAATTCGACTGATCGTCTTGTTGTTCTTGAGGCTGATCGAGTTCGATTTCAATCTCATCAAGCAGTGACATCATCGCTTCGAGGCGTTCGCCTGAATCCTCGATTGCGGTAGCGCTATCATAGGCTTTTTGATACATTGCTTGGTCAGCGTTTCCTGACTGGATTAAACGAAGAATAAGGGAGAATTTATCAGAACCAGTATCGGCTCCATCAATAATAAGGGGAACGACGTCGCCCAATATTTTCTGGCGCAGTGCCTCTAACTCTTCCATGATCTATACCCTCCCGTTTTAACTTTCATTATTGTATCATATTGCTCGCGGTTATTATTGAACGAACCGTGGTTGAGTCGATACAGCCTGACGCTTCTCGGTGTTCTCACTGTAAAGTTGGCGCCTTACACGAGAACCGATGTGATCAAATTGACCATTATTACCACGTCGCAAGCGATTCGCAACCCATTCGGCACCCTTCGGACTAAACGTGAACGTTGCTTGGCCACCAGCCCTACTCATTCGATAGGTCGGTTCACCATCAATTTCAATTGGCAACATCATGGCAAGTGCACTACGGACCAAGGCTGAGTCAATCGAGTTACCGTGCCAACGACGGAGCATTGAACTAATATTTTTTTCAATTCGTTCGATAACAACACCCTTGTCATCGTTATGGAGACTTTCATTGTGCACACCGACACCTGCAAGACCAGACGCCCTGTCGCTGTAGCCACCCGCATCAAAACGCGACCATGTATCGCCAATGTCGTCGTTAAGGTAAGCAGCTTCAAGGCGATCACCCTTACTATCAATACCCGCACCAGAAACGAGGCGATGGAATTTATGAGGAGTCGATGAGTCACCTGCTGACGTGTAACTCGTCCTTCTTTGGCGACGACGTGCATAACGACGACTAGTGCCGTAACTTCCACGGCGAGCGTCTCCTACCCTTCCACCAATTGTTAGGTCGTCAGAACCTGCACCAGTGTCTCGCGGATCATGACCAGCACCACCCACAGCAGCAAAGGCGGCCATTTTCACGGCGGCATTAATACCTACCGTTTGTGGTGCACCTTCTGAACCGCTTCGGTGAGAAGCAATTTGAATGACTTCCTTAAAATTAGCAACGAAGGCAAAGCCGGGGAGATCTTTATGACGGTCGGTATCCCAACGAATCGCACCAGTAAAGACATCATTTTCAGGATGTTCTTCAGCGGTTTGAATCATACGCTGCAGGTAACGACGGTCCATACCTTGCGCATCAGCATCATTACGAATCATCAAGACATCTCGATCGCTTGGAATAATACCCCGACGCATTTGATCTTGAACACTCAACATCGCTGTGTCATACAGTTTACGCGTGACATGACCAATTAATCCGTTTCCGTAACCACCACTATCAAGCCGCGTCTGGCTCCAAACCGTTTGAATTGTAGCAATGCTCAGACCAGGGAAGTCAGCTTGGGCACGAGCAATCTCGGCCCGAGTCCTTGCAATTGCCGCTGACTTCACAGGATCAGATTCAGCACTATCTACCCAGTTAACATGAAGGAGTATCTTTGTTTGACTCTGCGTATCAGGATCTTGTTGACCATACATTGAAAGAGTCTTGTATATGTTCTCTGGCTCTCCTACCGCACTTACCGGTATAACCACCATGGCCTTTAGTTCAGGATTAGGAGCTTGGAGTTCAGGACTCGAAGCGATAGCTTCATTAATCTCATTAACATATTCTCGACCAGCAACATCAGCAAGTTTGCCACGATACCAATCGAGTTCTTGTTTCGGATTCAAACGAGCTTCAGGATCATCCAGAAGTCGAGGCGACGTTTCGCGACGACGTTGTTCAATTTCACGCGGCGTAAGGTATTCTGACTCTCCATAGTAGTATCCTCTTCGACGGCTACGGACTGATTCAAGTGATCGACGTGAATCAATCGGAATGACTGGTGCAGCTTCAGTGAAGTTTTCAACCGTGGTGTTATAGCCATCAGTTGTGACGGTATACATCGCATGGTGTTCAGTAACCGTTGTCGTCACCGTATCGGTGATCGGCCCTGCTTCACCATCGCCTACCATTGTCGCCAGTGGGCGTATATGAACGGTTCCGTCAGTATCGACGCTAGTGGTCTGAACCACTTCACCGTATTGGCCATGGAAGACAACTTCGTTATTTTCATTCGAGAAGAAGTGCCCAGCTGGACTATCTTCGGGAATATTAATCGCCCCATCAGGTCCGATAGGAATCATAAAGACATGTTCTTGGGTATCGACTGTTGCAGATACAGCGAAGAATAAATTGCCACTAGCTGCGGCTTGGTTCCAGTCAACTTGTTCACCACCCTGCCATGAGCCATCAGGATGCATACCAGCCGTCGTATATTGGAAGCCACCAGGAATGATACCAGGAGCCTCGGCCGCACCACCACGATAGACGCGAAGCTCGTTTTGGTCATAGACCCCAGGGGTATCGTTACCGTACCACAGGTCACGTTGGACCGTCGTTGCCTCGGCCATGTGATTTTCGACGAATCCATGCGCATCCACCACTTCTGTCGTCGTCACGGTGACGTCTTGATCAAACGAGTGATCCTCAACTGCCATACCGACAGCTTCAAGTTGATCAATCGAAGTATCAGGGAAACTCCCGTCTTCATTGATAGCTAAGTTTTCAACCGTCGCGTGACCGTTACCATCAACAAAGTTAACGGTACCATCACCATTCTCAATTAACTCGTGATCATTCGAGAGTAAGATCTGGCCATTGCCACTTTCGGCAGTCGTGTATGAATCAAACGTATTTGATGCATCAGTGTGAATAATACGATCATCGCCTTCAACGAATCCCTCGAGTAAGGTTTGGTGCTGTAGACCATCGGCAGAAATTTCATTGTGTGCGCCCCAAGCTTGTTCAAACAAACCAGCCCGAGCCGGATCAAGCGCAGCTATTCCCTCTTGGACTATCAGTCCACCAGCAAGTCCGGTTGCAACACCAACAGCCGCAGCTTTGGCAACGCGACGGGCTTTGAGGATCTTGAACGCTTTATCTTTGGCAGATATGTCTTCGTTCAATAGTTCAAGATAAGTAGTGGATTGTTCATCTACTAATTCTGCCACGGACGCATCCGGATCAAGTCCAAGTTCACGCCGAGCATCCTCATTCAAGCGAGATTCAAGGGCAACGCGCACTTCAGCCCGAGCAAGGTCCAGCCCCATACGCTCATCACCGATTGCCGCAGCATTTGAATAACTAATGAGGTCAATGTTTTCACGGTTCGAGAGGTCAATACGTGATTGAACTTGGGCAAGTGCATCAAGTGCAGCGCGTACGGCGTCGTTGCCCTGATCCATCGTTTCAGGGTTACCAGCTGCACGAATAAAGTCAGTGAGATCTTGAGCGCTTCGTGATTCGTAGCGTGTTTGTTCCATCTGTTCACGACGAGCATCACCTGGACGAAATTCTTTGCCTTGGGCCATTTCGCGCGAGTGCTGACCTCGTTCGTCTTTAACCCGTTTGTTCTCGCGGATACCTGCCCATACACCAGCACCAACACCAGGTGCAACTGTTTTTAGTACCGCACCCGTCACTGACCGGCTTCCCCATCCAGCAACGGTCGCCGCGGTCGTCGCGATCGCTGTAACTGCTTCCGGCCCAAGTAGTGAGCCAAGGCGAGTTTTAGAAATCTTATCGATCGCCTTGTCTACCATGTTGTAGCGAGCTTCGGTACGTGCATTATTGCGCGCCTCACCGGTCACTACTTGCATGTTCGCCAGCACATGATCAAGGCTCTCGCCGTGTTCAACCGCCCCGCGTACCGCTTGGGCAACTTGCATCATATTGGAGGTCGTAACCAGTCCTTCACCAAAGGCATCTTCACCATGGGTTTCGCGGTAGGCCTGCATAAAGCGAGTCTGCTCTTCACGGAGGGTGACATCATTCAGTTCACCCGAGGCATATCGTCGCAGTAATTGCTTGAATCCAGTACTAACTTCAGTATCTTGTTCGTGAACCTCGCGACGCTCACCAGCATCCTCATGAATTACCTCGTCGTATTCAGAACTAAACCGTTCAAACGTCGATTCCATGGCACGGGTTCGTTCGGCCTGTGTCAGGCCTTGCTCATGCATTAATACGTTTTGCGATTCTTCGATCGATTCGCGCGCTTGCCTGGTATAACTTTGACGATAAAACTCTCTGGCAATGTTACCCTTCCAGATACCATTAACAAAACGTTTGAAACGTCCGCCCTGCTCAAGTTCTTCACTTAGTCGCGTATCAGCGCGATCACGAGCAGCATCATGCGCATCTCGAGATTGGTCGACAAGAACCAGCTTTAGTGGCTCGGTTGTTTCGGTCGACGGAGGAGCTGCCTCTGACATCGTATTTAGGCCTCTTCACGCTCCTGCGCGGGTTGCAGATACAAGTCACGGAATTTCAACATCGCTTTGGCAGTTACCCGTTCGATATCGACACCATGTTCAACCAGAAACTTTTCTGGGGCGTCGTCAGGTAAGTCAGGCTGGTCCATATGCTCATTGAACTCGTCGAGTTGCTCATCGGTAAGTTCTTCAAGGAGAGCTCGGTCGACTTGATCGAGTAACTGCTTGCGCAAGTCCTCAAGAAGACTGGCTTTGACTTCGTCGTTGATGCCAGACAGTTGTTTTGCATCGATAATCTCGGTGATAAAGGCGTCGAGCTGATCCATATGTTTTATCCTGCTTTTGTTTATTTCATATAATGCTGGTGTCATTATAGTATTGCTTAAAAACAATTACAACGTTTTTTTAAGATTACGAGAGGGTACGTACGACGACTTCACGAGTGAAGCACGACAGTATGTCACCCTCTTCCAATAAAAGTTTCTTGTGAGTTTTCAGATTCACTCCACACATATCGCCTTCAAAGACTTCCTTGGCCTCAATTTTCTCACGTTGGACACTGGTCAGTTCGGCTTCACCAATAACTTCATCGCCGCGTTTTACTCGAACTAATAGCCCGCTTGTCAATTTACCACTCTTGACTTCGCCACCAGCAATAACTTGGTCTTTTAAGGTTCGGAAAATACCCTTAATTTGCAGGGTCCCAATTTCAGTTTCAACCACTTCAGGGGCAAGTAGTTTTTCCATTGAGTTCTTTGCGTCATCAAGAAGTTCGTAAATGACTCGATATAAACGGACTTCAGCCCGTTCGCGGGTCGCCAGGCGCTTTACCGCAGGGGGAAGATCAACGTTAAATCCGTAAATAACGGTTTTACCATCTGCCGCCAAGCGGACATCGTTTTCGGTGATATTTCCAACACCACTACTAAGGATGTGGAGTGCTACTTCACCACCCGTTTCAATCAATTTCAAGCTATCTAGGACAGAGGTCAGTGAACCTTGAACGTCGGCTTTGACGATCACATTAAAGTCTTCACTCTCGTGTTGTTGGGTCATCAGTTTGAGAAGGTCAGCACTGGTCGTATTACTACTGGCGACGTTTCGTTCGTTTTCGATACGAGCCGTAGCCACACGAGCTCGGGCTTCCTTTTCAGTCGGAACCATTTCAAAATAATCACCAAACTGTGGCAATTCTTTAAATCCAGTAATTGTTACAGGAGTTGATGGACCGGCTTGTTTGATTGGCTTGCCAGTGAAATCAAGCATGGTGCGAACTTTTGCGTAGGCGGTTCCCGCAACGAGGAATGAACTTGGCTTTAAGGTGCCTTGTTCAACCAAAAGTCCCACAACAGCCCCACGACCAACTTCCATGTGCGACTCAATCACCAACCCTTCGGCCGGGATCGCTTCGTCTGCTTTTAGTTCCTCAAGGTCAGCGACCAGTAGGACCATGTCCAGCAGTGTGTCGATACCCTGTCCGGTCTTAGCACTAACTTCCACCATGACGGTGTCGCCACCCCATTCTTCTGGATTCAAATTGTGTTCAGTTGCCAGTTGAGTTTTAACCAGTTGAGCATTGGCGGTTTCTTTATCAATTTTGTTAATAGCCACGACGATTTTGGCGTTAGCCGAACGAGCAAAGCGAATCGCTTCGATCGTTTGTGGCTTGACGCCGTCGTCAGCGGCAACAACAATAATGACAACGTCGGTCAGCGCGGCACCGTGTTGGCGGAGGGCAGCAAATGCCTCGTGACCAGGAGTGTCCAGTAATGTAATCGAACGACCCTTGCGAACCGTCTGATACGCGCTAATGTGCTGGGTAATACCGCCGGCTTCACCGTCGACCACTTTTTGTTCCAAAATAGCATCCAGCAAGCTGGTTTTACCGTGGTCGACGTGACCCATGACCGCCACGATTGGTGCGCGGTCAACGGCTTTGTCTGATAGTTCATGAACGCGTCGTTCGCTGACTTCCGAACCATTTTCCTTTTTCTGTAACTCAACGTCCAGGCCAAGTTCTTCAACGATAATCGTCGCGGTCTCAAAGTCGATACGCTGATTAATCGTTGCGGCAATACCGTTCTTAAATAGCTCTCCGACAAGTGTTGTGACGGAAAGATTTAGCGCTTCGGCTAGTTCACCCACAGTGATCGAGTCAGCAATGGTCAGTACTTTTTCAGCCATAATGAAGCGCTCCTTTCTTTCCTTACATAGGATTATGTACGGGTTGGTTATTTAGATTTTTTGCTGCTGCCAGGCAGGCCAAGTGAGATCTTGCGGCTGTCTTTTTCAACGTCCAAAACGACAAAGCTTTTGCGTTCGTTGAGAGTAAAGACTTTTTCAGGATCGCTGGCGTCACCTTCACCAAGTTCACTGACATGAACCAGAGCTTCAACCGCTGGGCTGATTTGAACGAATGCTCCGAATGGCGTAATACGCGTCACGGTTCCTTCAACTTCTGCACCAGGTTTGAATTGGTCAACTTCGCTCATCCAAGGATCCTCGGTCAGTTGTTTCATGCTAAGGCTGAGGCGGTCTTTGTCGATAGCGATAATTTTCGCATCAATCGTTTGGCCGACCTTTACGTAGTCACTTGGGTTGTTGACGCGTTCCCAGCTAATTTCGCTAATGTGAACCAGACCTTCGATACCTTCGACGTTAACGAAGACACCATAGTCAACTACACCAGTAGCGACACCCTTCACGCCGTCACCGATCGCAAGTTTTTCAAATCGAGCAGCAAGGCCTTCTTTGACCGCTTCCTTCTCAGAGAAGATCAGCTTGTTTGCTTTACGGTCAGCATCAAGAATACGAACCTTAAGGTTTTGGTTAATCAGTGAGTTCAGACGTTGCAGAATTTCTTCCTTGTCGCTTGAACCAACACGCGGGTAGTGTTCAGCTGATAGTTGTGACACTGGCAGGAATCCACGAACGCCGTCGTATTCAACCAACAGGCCGCCACGGTTTGCGTCGTATGGAGACACTTCGATAATTTCGCCGCTTTCCATCTTGAGCGCAAGCTCGTCCCAGCCTTTATCTTTGGCTGCTTTACGAAGGCTCAAAAGAACCTGTCCGTTTTCTAGTTCTGGATCAACGATACTAGCGGTGACTTCGTCACCTTCGGCGAGGGCACGTGAGAATCCAACTTCCCGACGCGGAACCAGTCCGATTCCGTGTGGGCCTAGATCGATCAGGATTTCGTGCTTGGCAATCGTGAGAACACGACCATCAATCACCTCTCCTTGGGTTAGTTGTTTGATACTGCTGTCTTCGCTGGCAAGCAGTTCATCCATTGTTATTGCGGCTTTTGTTGCCATAAGTCTGTTAAAGACTCCTTCCTAAAATTGTATTTCGGGGGCACACTAAAGGGTAGCGGACCTCCTCGATTAGGGTCTATTGTACCCCAGTTTAAGAGATAAGTCTAGAGTTCACGGACCATGCGACGAGACGCAATGTACAGCGAGATGCTCAACGAAAGAACAGTCACGGTAACAATGCTGGTAGCGTCGGTACCAGTAGCCGGAAGTTCAACTGTACTGGTGACGGCAGTGGTCGGCGTCGTATCGGTGTGCGTACCGTTCGATGATGACGATTCACTTGAACCTTCATCGACCTTTGTTGGCTGGGTAGCGGTTTTTGACTGTTCGGTCAGGTTCTGTTCAGCGATCTTCACCGCTTCAGCGCGACGAGCCTGTTCACCCCGTTGCTGGACGTACCAAACGGCACCAAACACCAGTGCTGCCAAGACGACGACACCGATAATGAACACTGTTCCTGTTCGCGTAATTCTCCAACCTGTCCAAACAGCCATACACTTCTCCCTTTATTACCTCTATTGTAGAAGGTTCTGAAGCGTATGCAAGCGCAAGCGGGATGATCATACGATTCTTTAACGCTCGGGTCACTTTATGGGGAACTTCGTTCGCCCATGGCGCTCGGCCTCCGTTCGCTACGCTCACTTCGCAAGCCCTCGCTTTTAAAGAATCGTCCGCTCACCCCAGCTCTCGTTTACAAAGAATCCTAATCCTAAGACCACTACAACGTGCTAAAATTGGAACATGTTAGTGGCGGTCGATACAGGGGGGACAAAAACATTAGTGGCTAGCTTTTTAGAAGACGGCCGCATTGGTGAACAATTTAAGTTCCCGACGCCAAAAAATACGACTGAATACACTCAAACTTTGAGAGAACAACTTGAAACCCACTTTGGTGGCGAAGCTATTGAAGCTCTGGTTGTTGGAGTTCCTGGAATGGTTAATGACGGTGTTGCTATATGGTGTCCCAACCTTGGTTGGAAAAATTTTGACGTCAAAACCGCCCTCAAGGGTGCTCTAGACAAAGCACCTATATTTATCGAGAACGATGCGAATTTGGCCGGCCTAGCAGAAACGAGGCAACTGAAACACATTCCAGAGCTTAGCCTATACGTCACGATTAGCACCGGCATCGGCAGCGGCATTATCACCGATGGCAGCATTAATCACTCACTTCGTAACAGCGAAGCGGGGCATTCACTGGTTGAATTTGATGGATCAGTCCGTGAATGGGAGAGTTTTGCTTCTGGTAGAGCAATCTTAAAAGCCTATGGCAAATACGCAGCGGACATTACCAGCAAACGCGTCTGGCGACAAATCGCCGACCGTATTAGTCGCGGCTTCCTAGCCGTAATTCCTATCTTACAGCCGTCGGTTATCATCATTGGTGGCAGTATCGGGACGTATTTCGAGCAATACGGCAAACAACTCACTGCTATCCTCGACGAAAAACTACCCGCACACATCCCTACCCCTAAAATTGTCCAGGCAAAACACCCCGAACTGGCCGTCGTTTACGGATGCTACTACTATGCCCTCGATGCACTCGCTACTGCCTAAATTAATCACCGACTTCCCTGCTATTTCTTTTACCGCTGGTGATAGGTTTTCGTGGTCCCCTAGCGAACAGACGGTCTTTTATATCCCTGATAGCGACGATATCGGCCTACTCCTCCATGAACTGTCTCATGGCATCCTTGGCCATCACGACTACCGTAAAGATGTCGAATTAGTCGCTATTGAAGCTGCCGCATGGGAACATGCCTTTACGTTAGCAACGAAGTATCAGGTTACCCTCGACCCAGAAGCAGCCGAAGCAAACCTCGACACTTACCGCGAATGGATGCATGCTCGCAGTATCTGTCCCACCTGTGAAGCCATCGGCTACCAGGTAAAAAAGGGCGTCTATGCCTGCGTCGCCTGCGGATCTGACTGGAAAGTAAATGAAGCCCGGCTGTGTGGGCTACGGCGAAGCGTTCTAAATAACTAAAATACCCCTCGCTAGGAGGGGTATTTCGTTTTTGTCACCTAAAGTTAGGCAACAATTTTCTTGCGACGAGAGATTCGTCCGCCCTTGGCACCTGCGATACGCGCAAGGTCAGGGTTAGCGGCAAATCCACCAGTGTGGCCGTTTTTACCGCCCTTGGCACCAATCTTCGCGTAGAAGTTTGGATCACGTTGTAGGTTCTTTGCAGCAGCCTTTTGACCGCCAGCTTTTGTTCCTGCCATTATAGTTCTCCTCATCACCGTTAATACGGTGATTTCCTCTTAATTAAAAAGATTTCCACGTGCTTTCGCCCGTAGAAACCCTCATTGATACCTCACACATGGTATGTGTATAGCATTCATATTACCATAGCTTATGCTTTTTGTCAACGTGTACAAGCTTAGTTTTTATGTTGTATATACCGTTGCACTTATGCTACCCATGCGATACTATAAATAAGCACCTGTTTGAATCCAAATTCGATTCAAATCAAAACGACCCTCTCTGCGAGACGGGTCGTTTTTAGTACCTTTGGGGCTATTTATGTACTTATTTCGGGTAATTCACCATCTCCACCGTGCCAGTCAGCTAGGGCGAGGTTTTGCATCCGCTGGGATACTCCGACAGCAATATTACCTACTCGGTCGCCCATAATAGATGAGAAGTCGTCCTGATACTGCAATCCGACTAATTCCGGTACGTTTTCGACGTAGAATCCAGCATGGAGGTTATAACGAAGGTCAAAGAGCGCTTGGTGGATTAAAATGCCCATATCTACCGTAACGGCACTCTTTACGAGTGCATCAGCCTCGACTTCGAGTGCATCAATACCACCCTGTAGTTCGGCTGCGTATTCGCCTTTTAGGGCACTGCTCACCGCTTTACTCGGGAGGACACGCGCCAGAATATCTGTACGCGCCATTTGGGCCTTGCGACGATATACATCAGGGGTAGCATCGTTAGCGAGCAGCGCATTTGCTGCATGCAGGTCAAAGTGATCATCTGCAATTTGTTCAGGTGTGCGATCAAAGAATCCATCGAGAAATTCTTCGGTATCCTGGCGAACGGCCGGTTGGTATTCTACACGTGGGGTGATATTAGGTAACTTACTCATATCGGCTTATCATACTCCTCATCTGTTATCTGTCAACTAGGGTTCCGTTTTACTCCCGTGTCGGCTACACTAATAGGACATGGGTCGGATAAAGATTTCTCTACTTGTCTTCACAGCAGTCATTATTGTCAGTAGTCTATTCTCGGGTGTCAGTCAGGCAGAGCCGACCAACAAGAGTGAGGCTATTCGTGATAATCTGATGAGCGCCATACCTCTTGAAGCAATTGAGGGAACCGCACCAACAGTTAAAAAACCTGATTGGTATTTCAATGCGACAATCTACTTTACCGTCGCAAAAAACGGGGCAACCGTTTCCGATGTCGGCGAATTCGCAACACTGGCAGGCCAAACACTCAACGATGTCCGCGGTTGGTCTCGACTAGGGGTAAAATTCGTTCAAGTACAATCTGGGGGAACCTTGCACCTTGTTTTAGCGCAGGCGTCATTACTCCCTACCTATTCGTCTGGTTGTACCGCTGATTGGAGCTGTACGGTCGGAAATACCGTCATCATCAACGACGATCGCTGGACAAACGCTTCAACGGCCTGGAATGCTGGTGGTGGTAGCCTGCGTGACTATCGCCATATGGTAGTAAACCACGAAACCGGTCACTGGCTGGGCCATGGTCATGAATATTGCAGTGGTGCTGGTGCAGTCGCCCCCGTCATGCAACAACAGTCGATCGATCTGATGGGCTGCACATTTAATCCTTGGCCACTCGCCAGCGAGTTATGGACCTCGAGGTTTTAATGATGAAGTTCAAAACTCACCGCATTCAACACCCAAAGCGACTCGCCCTCATTATTCTTGGGTTGCTGGTGCTTGCTACCGGTACATTCTACGGTATACAAAGTTATATGGCGTGGAACAGGCTGCAAACGTTTACCACTGATTCTTCCGCCAGCTTGAAAAAAAATATCGAAACAACCCTCGCATCCGCCCCAGTTTCTGGGACACAGACCGACCAATTACAGAAAATCCTCGACGACTTTAAAAAGAAGTATCCGAATCAAACCTGTGATGTCAGTTTTCTGTATTCATGGCAAGCTATCATCCCTGCACTATCAGATATTAAGAAGGGTTGTGTTGAAAAGATGAATCATGTATCAGAGGTAAGTAAAGCGATCACGGCATTGATTGAGTTCAATACGTTCGAGGCAAAGGTAAACGCTTTACTCACCGCCGGCCTCGAATCAACTGCTGCGATCGATGACCCGACCGCTACAAAACTAGCCTGGCAAACATTCCATAACGACTACGCAACACTTATAAACAACGCTCCGACGAACACATCTTCACCAGTCGCTGACAAAATATCAGCTTCAGACACCGCCATCTCAAACGCACTAGATGATCTGGTCAAAGCGAATACAACCGAAGATAAGGCCGCATTTGATGCCGCCATTACGAAAATAAACACTGCCTATGATGGATTAAAAGGAATAAAGACAGTCGCACTCACCACTCAAACGAGTCTGGTTGAAACACTCATCAAAGCCTACGAAGCACTCTAAGACCGAGCCATTGCCCAAAGCGCCGCACGGTTGCGACTAAATTCGGCATTCGTGCTGGTTGCCAGTTCAATTAAGACGCTGGCAAGTCCCAATCGTTCACATAACCAATCATCGTACGTCCCCGTGATCTGGTAACTAAATGCCC